>CAXTMN010000011.1:0-3115 GCA_964245395.1 uncultured Bryobacteraceae bacterium | reverse complement strand
GTCAAAGCCACCTAGCACCTGGCCCCCAATCTTGCTGGCAACAACAAAGAGCCGCAAGGGCAACAGCTCAAGGTCCTGGAACCCCAAGATCTCGCGTTGAAGATCGACAGCTTCCTGGAACTCTTTCAGCTTCGCCAAGGAGCGGATCTGCAGGGATGAAGTGGCGAGCATTCGCAGGCACTCATTGTAAGGCACTCGGGCACGGGAAGGAAGGCTTGAAGAGAGCGGTAAACTAGTCGACACTTCCATTTCGAAGGACGGGACTCAATGGCATTTGCAGGTCGATCGGTAGTCATCGGAAGTTCGAAACAGCCGGTTGCGGGCGCGACCGTTGCCGGCGCAGTCCAGCCGGATCAGCCCGTAAGCGTGACGGTGTATGTACGCCGAAAAGGGTCTGAACCACCAGTCCCGGGTGCGACGCAAGGGCATTCTCTAACACGTCAAGAATTCAGCGATCAGCAGGGGGCGGACCCTGCTGACATTGCGCTGGTCGAGAGTTTCGCACACGAGTATCAGCTGACCGTTGTGGAGAGCAGCTTAGCAAAGCGGCGGGTGATCCTGTCCGGTACAGCCGAGTCCATGTCGGTAGCGTTCGAGACGACGCTATCCTGCTACAAGCTGGAAGGCAGTGGGCACGAGTTTCGAGGCCGCACAGGCGATCTCACGGTGCCCACGGAACTTGTGGAGATTGTGACAGCGGTTTTGGGGCTGGACAGCAGGCCTGCGGCTATCCCGCATTTCCGGCGAAAGAAAAAGCATGCGGCGGCAACAACCTTTACACCGCCGCAAGTAGCTGCTCTGTACAACTATCCAAAAGGTCTGACAGGCAAAGGACAGACTGTCGCCATTATTGAACTTGGTGGAGGATATCAGACTGCGGATCTGAACACTTACTTCGCTGGGTTAGGCATAACTTCACCGCCAACCGTGACGGCGGTAGCTGTGGATGGGGGGAAGAACACGCCAGGCGGAGATGCGGATGGCGAGGTAATGCTCGACATTGAGATCGTGGGCGCAATTGCGACAGGTGCAAACATTGCGGTTTACTTTGCGCCGAACACGGATCAGGGGTTCATCGATGCCATTACTGATGCGGTTCACGACGCTACCCGCAAGCCGAGCGTCATTTCGATCAGCTGGGGCGGCCCGGAAGATTCATGGACGCAGCAGTCGCAAACCGCTATGAATGCGGCCTTGCAGGACGCGGCGGCCTTGGGCGTTACCGTGACGGTAGCGGCGGGCGATAACGGGTCCAGCGACGGGGCCGGCGATGGTAAACTCCACGTCGACTTTCCAGCCTCCAGCCCCTATGTTTTGGCTTGCGGCGGAACAACCTTGGCGGGCTCAGGTGCTTCTATAAGCTCCGAGGTTGTCTGGAACGAAACGGCCAAGAAAGAGGGTGCGACGGGTGGTGGTGTGAGTACCGTTTTCCCAATTCCGGCTTACCAGAGCGCTGCTGGTGTTCCCGTGCAGCCACAGACCAATTTCGCAGGGCGAGGCGTGCCGGATGTAAGTGGCGATGCGGACCCGGTGACTGGTTATCAGATCCGCGTTGATGGGCAGAACGAAGTGGTAGGCGGGACGAGCGCAGTTGCTCCGCTTTGGGCGGCTCTTATTGCCCTTTTTAATGAGCAGCTGGGTAAGCCTGTCGGGTTTATCAATCCGGATCTCTACACATTGAACCAAGCGGCATTCCACGACATTCAGACTGGCAATAATGACGACAGCGGACTTGGTTATTTCCAGGCGACGGCCGGATGGGATGGCTGTACCGGTCTCGGAACCCCGGACGGCACTGCTATTTTGAATGCTTTGCCGACTGCAGGCTCGCAGTTGAGCAGTGCCAGTGGTGAGCGCACCGAAGTGCCCGGCAGTGATCCCAAACACAGCGGCACAGAAGAATGGTCGGATCTGAAGGACTCCGGCACGGATCCGGTGACGGTAACGATGACCTTGCGGCGTAAGAGCATGGATATGAGCGAGGGATTGCTTTCCGGTCAAGCTCCGCATGCGACTCACGAGCAAGTGGCTGCTGCGCTAGGGGCGAATCCTGTGGACATGGAACACGCGCGCCGGTTCGCTTCTGATTACGGGCTGACAGTTGCCGAGGAGGATCCAGCGGCACGGACGCTGAAATTGTCAGGAAGCGCGGATCAGATGAACAAGGCATTTGGCGTGAAGCTGGCGCTTGTACCCGATGCGAAAGGAGCTTGTTACATGAGTCATCAAGGCTGTGTTTCGGTTCCGACGTCGCTCGCTGGGAAGGTTATGTCGGTACTCGGGTTAGACCAGAGACCTGTCGCTCGACATCACCGTTCGGGAGCGTGACCGCTAGCAGCCCGGGGGTGACCTAGTAGATGGGCGGTTCTCCGGTGGGTCGGGTTTTCCAGCGCCGGTGAATCCACACCCACTGATCCGGGTGCTGGCGAATGATGGTTTCGAAAATCGTGTGGATGCGCTGCGTGTCCGGACCCACTTCGCCGGTCATGTCCACGGGAGGGTAAAACCTCAGAGTGTAGCGGTGTTGTTGTTCGTTCCAGAGCGCAAATCCGGGGACGACGGTTGCGCCTGAGTGATGGGCCAACTTGACAAAAGCAGAACTTGCGCAGGCAAGACGCCCGAAGAATTTGACGAAAACTCCTTCGGCCTCGCTGGTATTCTGATCGATCAATATGCCGACGGCTTCGTTATTCCGGAGCGCTTTGAGAACCGACCGGGCGGCATCCTGCTTGTAGATAAGCCGATTTCCGGATGCAGTACGCCGCCCTTCCACCAAGGCATCGATCAAGGGATTATCGAGCGGCCGAACCATGACATTCATAGGCTCGGTCATGAGTGCATGAGAAAACGCGCTGAGCTCCCAATTACCCAGATGGGCCGTGGCGACGAGAACGCCCCGCCCCTGCTGCTTAGCCTGCTGGTAGTTCTCCAGGCCTTCGTAGGTGATCCAGCGGGCGATATTGGATCGGTTTAGCAAAGGGAAGCGAGCGAGAGCGAGTATCATCCGCGCGATGCTGTGGAAGACGCCGTTGGTAATTTGGTTGTGCTGTCGAGAGGTCAATTCCGGCAGAGCAAATCTGAGATTGATCAGAGCGGTACGGCGAAGCTTTGGGAC
>CAXTMN010000010.1:40746-64382 GCA_964245395.1 uncultured Bryobacteraceae bacterium | reverse complement strand
GAAAGGAAAGACACATGGCACGACCTCCCATTCATCCCGGCGAACATTTACGGGAAGAACTCGCAGCTTTAGGCATGAGCGCGGCAGAACTTTCACGCAAGCTGGACGTTCCCACCAATCGAGTTACAGGCATCCTTAACGGCCAGCGGTCGATTACCGGCGACACCGCCCTGCGCCTTGGCCATTTTTTCGACACTAGCGCGGAATTTTGGCTCAACCTGCAAAGCATGTATGAACTGCGCGTCGCACAGGAAAAGGTCGGCAAAATGATCGATCGCCTGCCGAAATTGAGGCAGCCGATTTCGACCTAGACAGTATGGCTTTTGGGTTTAATGGTTTCGCGCTGATTTCCGCCACCTTGGCGGGACCAATCTTCGCCGTTCAGGTGCAGAAGCTCATAGAGCGTACTCGGGCAGGTCACGACCGCCGAGAGCATCTTTTCAAAACGTTGATGGCCACACGCGCCAAGCAGCTAGCGCCCCGGCATATCGACGCGCTGAACATGATTGTCATTGAGTTCGAAAAGGGAAAGAAGTTCAAGCCGGTGCGCGAAGCTGGAAAAGCCTATTGGCGCACCTAAGCGGAATGCCGCCCCAAGATGCTCATTCATAGTCCAACTCGGTCCCGTGCTCGCTGCCAGGTTGATTCAATATCATGCTCGTAGTTGTCCAACCATTTATCAAGCAGGAATGGCTTCAATTGCACGTCGCACCTCGAAGAAATTAGATTCAATGGTACGAACATCTTCATGATTAGCGGCTAATTTGCAGAATGATTGGCGAAAGTAAGCTTTTCGTGAGATTCTGCAGTACCGTAATGACTGAAGATCTCCTGGCAGTGCTACTTTTTCATCCTTGCAATAGCTTTAACACGCTATCGGTTGTGCCGGTTTCACTCAGCCGGGGGAAGACCTTCTCCACGCAATGATTATGCATATCAGCGTTTCGGTCTGTGATCGAGTCTATAACAACTACCACGTTGTAGCCGTAATCGTGAGCGCTGCGCACCGTCGATTCCACGCCGGCACTCGTTGCAACGCCGGTCACGAAGACCTGGGTGACGCCGCGCTCACGCAAGATTTCATGTAAAGACGTGCCGATGAACGCACCGACTCGTTGCTTGCTGACGAGGTAATCATCGGGGTGCTGCTCCAATTCAGGAACAAGCTCGGTCCAGTCAGCCGGGAACGAAGACGGGCTGCGCGTCCCAGCATCGGTGCGGCCCGGAGCCGCGCCCGTGACATTGACGAGCACAACCGGTAGACCTCGCTTTCGAAAAGCACGCGCGAGTTGGGCAGTACGAGCGATGATCTCACCGGCAGGGTGCACGGTCGGCAAACTGAGAATGCCTTTCTGCAGGTCGATTACGATCAAGGCAGCGGTAGTGTCGAGCTTTGTGAGGGGCATAATTTTTCCTGAGCGTAACGGTGCGGTACATGGCGCGCCTTTGTTGGCTGGGCGCTTACTCGGCGTGCTTCTTCGCGGCTTGCACGCTCAAAACAATGCTTGCCACAACGACGCCTGCGAAGAAAGCGGCCAGTGCCAAGTCATCTCCGGTCGAAACTTTTCCGACCCGGAAGAGGATGTAACCAATTACTAAATTGAACAATGCCCAGACCACGTTTACTGTTGGCGATGACAATCCTTTTCCAGGAGGGTGAGCAAAGGGTGTCGGGAAACGGTTACCTGAAATGCCCTGTACAAAATGAGGCACGGCGTTAGCGAGAAACATTCCGCTGAAGAAACAAGCGATGTATTCATACCAGTTCATTGGGTTCCTTAGAAAGATGTTGTTGCCGGTTCGTGTTTGTCGCGAATAAGGTCGGTGCCGCGGGCAGGCAGCAGACCCATTTCGTGATAGATCGGTCGCATGACTGCTCTGATTTTGGGCAGCTCGAGCGTGAACCAGAACGAGCCGGCGATGCAGAACAGGCCGGTAACGATCACGGTGTGAGGCGCTCCTATCCGCTCAGCCAGCATTCCAGCCAGCAGGCTGCCAAACGGCGCCGAGCCGAAGAACGCCATTGTGTAATAGCTCATTGCGCGGGCGCGCTTGTCTTCAGGAACCAGCGACTGGATGATTGTGTTGCTGACGGAAGCAGCCTGAATCATGCCAAATCCGACGACGACCATCGATAGAAGCGAAAGCCACAAAGCATAAGAGAGGCCGAAGAGAATCAGCGCGCATCCCAGCATCGCGGTCGCAATCTGAAGCATGCGTGTAAGTCCAAGGACCGACTTGCGAACTGCAAGGGAGAGCCCCGAAACGAGGGCACCGATACCTGAGGCGGTCGTCAACCAGCCGAGGGTGGTCGCGCCGCCGTGCAGCACCTGGCCAGCGAAGACTGGCAGTAGCACGGACCAGGAGTAGCCCATCAGGCTGATAAGCGAAAAGAGCAGAAGGATCGTGCGAATCGGCCGAAAGGTGATGACGTAGTCCCAGCCTTCGCGCATCTGTTCAAACATGCTGCTCGCATTGCGAGGGCTGTCTAAGGGCTTGATACGCATTAGCAGCAGGGATGCGATCACGGCAAAGTAGCTGATGCCGTCGATCAGGAAACACCAGCCTTCACCGGCTGCTGCGATCACCAGGCCGGCCAGGGCCGGGCCGACCAGTCGCGCACCATTGGCCATCGAGGAGTTGATGGCGATAGCATTACCGAGGTCGTTTCGGCCGTTAACCATCTGTAAAAGGAAAGATTGGCGCGCAGGCATGTCGAAGGCATTGATCAAACCCTGCAAACTAGTTAGAACGATGATTTCCCAGAGGCTGATCACTTGTGACAGGGTGAGCGCAGCCAGGGCGAGCGACTGGACGGCAGCCGCAGCCTGCGTCCACACCAGCAGCTTGCGGCGGTCGAGACGCTCGACCCAGACGCCCGCAAACGGTCCTAGCGCAAACGAAACTATTTGCCCCGCGAAGCCCACAAATCCCAGCAGCAGCGCCGAATGAGTCAGGTGATAAACCAGCCACGTTGTCGCCACTCGTGTCATCCAGGTGCCAATCACCGAGATGCTCTGACCAGCGAAAAACAGCTGAAAGTTGCGGTGTCTCAACGCTCGCCAGGCGTGCGAGATTGAACCTGCGGCGAGAGTAGTCGCCTGCTTGTCTGGATTGAAGGCTGGCTTATTCACAGGCTGGGTTGGCACCTTATTCCGGGTCCTTTTCCACCAACCGCTTGATGATCCTGCCAGCCACGAACAACGTCTCCTGCTCGCGTTCATCGAGCTGGGAAATAGCCTGGGCCAGCCAAGTCCGTTTGGCATCGCTTGCGCTCTTCTGCTCGGCGACGCCCTTCGCGGTTAGCTAAATGTTCACCTGGCGGCCATCGGTTGCATGCGGCTTGCGTACGACCATGCCCATTTCTTCAAGAGCCGAGATGATGGTTCGCATCGACTGCGGCCCCATGCCCTGTGCACGTGCCAAGTCGGCCGTGGTGGCAGGTCCCTCGCGAGCAAGACGCTTCAGGACACCAGTTTCAGTCCAGGAAAGCTCATGGGAGGCGGCGGCCGCACGGGCACGACGAACGAAAAGTCCAATTGATTCGACAAAATCGGTTACGGCGATGTCGAAAGTCTTGCGCGGCACCCCTCCACTATGAAACTAAACAGCTAGACTTGCAAGTTAAACTTGCAAAGAGGCTATTTACGACTTGTAGTTCTCGCATCCTGTTCGGAGCGGAGTTCCCAAGGATCATGCCTAGCGCCTTGACCACGACAATTGTGCTGTCCGGAACATCGGAAAAGTGGCACACTAAGCAGTTTTTCCCGCCACAATTTCCCGGGCGCTTCATTCTCAAGCGCCCTAGCGGTGGTTTACAGCAACCGTGCAAATGGGAAACAGAGCGCGGTACAACGATCCCGGAACGGAACGTTGCGGCGCGCGCTCCTCTGGGAGACAACGCAAAGACTTAATGAAATCAATAATTTGGAAGTAAAAGTGAAAAGGCTGTCCAAATGCCTCTACCATGGCATGAACTTCTGGTTGATCATCTTGGCCCTCCAAATCGCGGTGACCATCTTCGCCTTCGCTCGCGAATCCGGCTCGGATATCAGATTTGACGGCGAAAAGCTCGAATTCCGTAGCTAATCGCCCGAGACTGACGCTCAGCTCTGCTGGGCCAACACTTCGTCCAGTTCGTCATTGGTAGGTTCACTCAGAACTGTACCGCCAATATCCAGCGTCGGCTTTTTCTCTTTCCCGCCGTTTTGCTGTGCCACCCACTTAGCGGCCTCCCGGTTGTTGTCTATGTCGATGTACTCAAACTTCACTCCGCGCTCTTTCAGGTGCGCAAGCGTCCTCTTCGTCATCGAACACCAATCTGCCCCGTACACTTTCACATCTGCCATATGGAACCTCATTGTCTAGATGAATCAGGTGCGCCGAGGTGACAACTGTTTCGCAAAAGCACGAATACCCGCCACCAAGTATCCCGCGCCGAAACGCTTTGAATCGCGGTCGTACAATACGGATTCCATGATTGAGCGAGTTTCGCCTGCACGCCGCCTGCACGGCGTAGTGACAGTTCCTGGTGACAAATCTATTTCACACAGGTACGCGATGCTTACCTCCATTGCGGACGGAGATTCGCAAATTCACAATTTTGCAACTGGAGCCGATTGCCAGTCTACGCTCCGTTGCATGGGTTCGCTTGGGGTCCGCCATCGATTCGCCGAAGAAGAAGGCCGGCAGGTCCTTACCGTACATGGGGTGGGAGTCGATGGTTTACAAAAACCTGAGACTACACTCGATGCTGGTAATTCGGGCTCGACGATGCGGATGCTTTCCGGAATCCTGGCTGGGCAACCGTTCAATAGCTCGATCAGCGGCGATGACTCGCTGCGTAGCCGGCCGATGCGTCGCATCATCACGCCATTGACCCAGATGGGGGCGCGAGTCGATTCGGAACGCGACGGCTTTCCTCCCCTCACGATACGCGGCTCTCATCTCCGATCGATCACGTACGATTTGCCTGTTCCGAGCGCCCAAGTCAAGAGTTGCGTTCTTCTGGCTGGCATTTACGCCGAAGGGGAGACTACGGTGCGTGAGTCAGTTACCACTCGTGATCACACCGAGATTGCTCTACGTGAACTGGGGGCCCATATTCACGTGGAGCCACGTCTTACACGAATTCGTGGTGGTGCGCCACTCACGGGAAAAACTCTGGTCGTTCCGGGCGATCTTTCTTCCGCTGCTTTCTTCCTGGTGGCTGCTCTAGTGGTACGCGATTCCGACCTGATCCTGTCCAACATCGGCTTGAATCCTACACGAACAGCTCTGCTTGATATCCTCCGCTCCATGGGCGCTCAGATCAAAGTTCTTCACATTGAAGAAGCCAATGGAGAGCTCATCGGCAGTCTTCAGATTAAGTACTCACGCATACGCGGCGGAGTCGTTGAGGGCGCCTCTACTGCGGCATTGATCGACGAAATCCCCGCCTTGGCCGTTCTCGGGTGCGTCAGTCAGGAAGGACTTATCGTCCGCAATGCTTCGGAGTTGCGGGTTAAGGAAACTGATCGGATCGAGGCCATCGCAGATAATCTCCGCCGAATGGGAATTGTCATCCGCACGTCTGCTGACGAACTGGAAATTCCTGGCCGGCAAACTTTCGGCGCCGCGGCTCTCGATTCTTTTGGCGATCATCGTATTGCGATGGCTTTTGCCATTGCCTCTCTCGCAGCCGATGGTCCTTCTGAGATCCACGGAGCTGAAGCGGCTTCTATCTCCTTCCCAGAGTTTTACGATACCCTTAGCCAGATCGCTAAGTAATCGACGTATGGAAGAGTCTCTCGATTCGGATCTCACCTACGATGACCTGATTCACGATCTCAATAACGTATTCGAGACCATTACTGAGGCGGCAGAGTTGCTGAATGCTGACAAGCGCTGGAAGCCTCTTGCAGCTACTTTGTGCCGCAGCGTCAATCGAGGGAAACGCCTGTTAGGCGCGATACCCGACCGAACTCCCAACCTGTCTGCCATTGTCGATGACGCCATTCAGTCGCTAACTGATTACTGCATTGCCGCCCGCAGGCCACGAGTGCGATTCGTTCGTCAAATCTCTCCAGAGATTCGCCTTCCTGGTTCCGCAAAGGACTGGGAGCGCGTTTTCGCAAATCTCTTCCTGAATGCCGCCCAAATGATGAGCAAGCCGGGTCGCATCGACATTGTAGCCGAGCACGTGGATGGGCTCTTAACCATCACTGTAGCCGACAACGGACCCGGTATTCCCACCGACTTACTGCCTCGGGTTTTTCGCAGCGACGTTTCCACCAAAGCTAATAGCAACGGCCGCTCAGGCCTGGGCTTGCACATTGTCGCGTCAATCGTGAAAAAGCAATCGGGCCGCGTTTTGGCTGCAAACCGTCAAAATACCTCGGGCGCTGTGTTCACTATCTCGGTTCCCGCTCTCTAGTCAAAGAAAAGTACAGACTTCGGTATGCAGGAAAATGAATACGGATGAAATATCTCTGCATCCATTGTCATTTTTATCAGCCGCCGCGCGAGAACGCCTGGCTCGAGCAGATCGAGTTGCAGGATTCGGCTTATCCGTATCATGACTGGAATGAGCGAATCGCAGCGGAGTGCTACTCTCCTAACACCGCGGCTCGTATTCTCGACGATGCTCAGCGAATCACGCGCATCGTAAACAATTATTCGAAGATCAGCTTTAACTTCGGCCCTACGCTTCTCTCCTGGATGGCCGAGCACGCGACGGACACATATAAGGCCATCATCGAAGCGGACCGCCAAAGCCAGAAAATCTTTTCCGGTCATGGTTCAGCAATGGCGCAAGCTTACAACCACAGCATCATGCCGCTCTCGAATAGCCGGGACAAGGAGACTCAGATCCGTTGGGGCATTGATGATTTCGTCAGCCGCTTCGGCCGTCTACCCGAAGGAATGTGGCTGCCCGAAACTGCCGTGGATCTTGAAACGCTGAATCTGATGGCGCAAGCCGGCGTCGTCTTTGCCGTTCTCGCGCCCCATCAGGCCAAGGCCATTCGCCCACTCGAGGGTGGCGAGTGGGAAAACGTGACTGGCTCCAGGATCGATCCCACCCGTGCCTATGTTGCGCGGCTGGCGAACGGACACACGATCAATCTGCTCTTCTACGACGGGCCCATTTCACAGGCCGTGGCCTTCGAGAAACTCCTGGATAATGGCGAAAAGTTCGCGTCGCGTCTCACCGGCGCGTTTTCTGACCATCGCCCCTGGCCTCAGCTCGCCCACATTGCCACCGATGGCGAGACCTATGGTCATCACCACAAGCACGGCGAAATGGCTCTCGCGTATGCGCTTGATTACGTCGAATCCAAGAAGCTGGCCAAAGTTACCAATTATGGTGAGTTCCTTGAGAAATGCCCTCCTACGCACGAGGTGCTCATCTACGAAAACACTGCCTGGAGCTGCGTTCATGGAGTGGAGCGCTGGCGCAGTAATTGCGGCTGCAATTCTGGGCGCCTAGGCTGGAATCAGGAGTGGCGCACACCACTCCGGCAAGCTCTCGATTGGTTGCGAGATGCCGTTAATCCTTATTTCGAACAGAGTGGCAAAACTCTTTTCCGCGACGTGTGGACTGCCCGGGACGCATACATCCGGCTTACACTGAACCGTTCCGCCGAAACCCGGCAAGCCTTCGGGGTCGAACACTTCTCCCGCGAGCTCACTGCTGAAGAACAGGTCGTCGCCTGGAAGCTGATGGAACTCCAGCGACATGCCATGCTCATGTACACCAGCTGCGGCTGGTTCTTCGATGACCTCTCGGGCATCGAGACGGTCCAAGTGATTCAGTACGCAGGTCGCGTCGTGCAACTCGCCGAGCAACTCTTTCCAGTTGCCATCGAACAGGATTTCCTCAACAAGCTTTCAGGGGCGAAGAGCAACCTTCCTGCATACGGAGATGGGGCCTTCATCTACAGACATTACGTAAAGCCCGCTATTGTCGATCTCGAAAAGGTGGGTGCTCATTACTCAATTAGCTCTCTGTTTGCCCCTTACGGTGAACGAACAGACATTTTCTCCTATACAGTCAAACGAATTGATCAACAAACTCGAGAAGCAGGCAAACTACGCATGGCTGTGGGCCAGGCGCGCTTCACCTCCAAGGTGACTCAGGAGTGCGAGGTGCTCGTCTTCTGGGTGGTTCACTTTGGAGATCACAATGTTGCAGGCGGCGTCCAGAAAGCCACAGGCCCAGACAGCTTTAGGGAAATGCTGGACGACATTAGCGATTCGTTCTCTCGTGTCGACATTCCGGAGGTAGTTCGCTTGCTCGACAAGCGCTTCGGGGGAAAGACGTATTCGATTCGCTCTTTATTCCGGGACGAACAGCGCCGCATCGTCCGCACCATACTGGCCTCAACGGTTGCCGAAGCGGAATCGGCCTACTTACAGCTTTACGATCACCATGCTGCTCTCATGCGCTTCATTGCCAGCCTCGGCACTCCGATGCCTAGGGAATTCAGCGCCGCAGTCGAGTACGCGATCAACAGCATGTTGCGCCGTGCCTGCTCGAGCGACGAACTCGACAGTGAACGCGTCCACAATCTGCTCAAAGAAGCCCGTGCCAGCAACGTAAATCTGGATAAGACAACGCTCGAGTTTTTACTTCGCCGCAAGCTGGAGATGCTAGCCTCGCGCTTCGCCGCCGACCCTGGCAACCTTGACAAACTATCCGCGCTGCAGCGGGCGCTCACAATCGTTAAGCAGTTGCCCTTTTCCGTTGACATCTGGTCTGCTCAGAACCAGGTTTACGCCATGCAGAATGGCCTGTACGCTCGAACGTTAAAGAAGGCGGTACGTGGTGACGTCCGGGCCAAATTGTGGACTGAAGGTTATCTGAACCTGAGCGATTTGCTTTCGATTCGAGTCAGGTAAGACTTGCTGCTACGATGCAGTTGCAGTGCGTTCAATCGGCCTACTGACCACGGACAGATCGTCGATCCATGCCTCCAGGAGCGGTATCTCGCGGCTGTCTAGAAAACCAAGAGTGACAAGCTTCTCGTAGCACCGATGGAGGCTGGCTCCCATCTCGGATGAGCCCGCCTTCACATCTACTTGTAACAAGGCATCACGAATACTCCGATTGTGAAGATAGCCTGGTACTTCATCACGGAAATCGCGGTTCAGATCATGGTCATTACGTTGCTGATAAACGGTTGGTTCGTGGAATAGAATTGACCAACCGTTCGCGTAGGCGATTCTCTGTGCCACGAAACTTCGCCAGATGTCCGTCATGCGGAAAGAGCAGTACGCCGGTAAATACAGCAACGGAAATACTTCAGCCGCCCACGCAGTGTTCTGACTATTAAACGGGCACCAGGCTGAGCCACTCAGCATCAACCGCCGGTCAGGATGAAATGTTTGTGGAAGCGGCAGGATGAGCCGGTAAATGGCATCAACATCAGGGTTTTCGTTGGCTAATCCCTGCTGGATTGGGCAAAACTGTTCCAGACTTGGAAGCGAGTGATAGCTCAGCTGCGTTTGCGCAATAACATCGAGTGGCAGTCCCCTAGGCCAAATTAAGCTTTCCGTGAAGAAAGAGTAAACGTTTACCCAATCTTCTGAACTGATCGAAGGCGCCCTTTGTGTGAAGGAACGCTGACTCCAGAAAGGCTGTAGCGGGAAGTTATCGTCATCGGTTTCGACGATCACCTCCGCTCCGTTTCTTATTGCCAGCAGGTACCCAAGATTCTTGCGCGCGTAGTGACGCGTCGGGCACAACCCCGCTGTCATCAGCCCCATCCCGAGCTGTTTATTTATCCCGTAGAAATCAGCACCCTCGATCTCGAATTCAGCCGGACTTGATAGGTCCCCGATTATGTAAAAACTCCAGTTATTCTGCAGAGCACCTGCGGCGAGAGAACGGAGCACCTCGTTAGGAGAAGCGATAGAGGTAACAACCAGGGCCGTTCGGTCGGAACTCACGGCTTTCTCCTGAACTGAAAAAGCGTGAAGAGGCTTCTGAACGCGTCCTTGATGGAAGCAGAACTAACGCTGGGGCTTGCAGCCGAATACTCGATCGGAACCTCCAGGACCCGCATATTTCGCGCATGGAACTTTATTTCGGTCTGAAAGAAGTGAGCGCGTGAGATGATGCCCCGCTCCAAAATTTGCGTGAGCGCAGCTCGCGAGAACAATTCGAAACCGCTGGTCATGTCCTTGAAACGAGTGCCCAACAGAATGTTGGCCAGGGTCGTACCCCCCTTACTGATAAAGCGGCGCGACAACGGAGTATCCTTTATCCTGCCACCCTTCACAAAACGACTGCCAAACACGCAATCGTAACCCAGATCCAATGCGTCAAAAAACGCTGGCATATCTTCCGGGCGATGGCTGAATCCTGCATCAATCTCAAGAATAAAATCGTTCTGCTCTCGAAGAGCTTCTCGATAACCACGCATATAGGCGTCCACAACACAACGGTTTTCGGGTGCCCAAACAACCCGTAAGCGTGGTTCCTGCAGCGCTAACTGGTCCAGCAACTCGCGTGTTTTATCGCGAGAAACCCGGTCCAGGATCACGTACATGCGAACGGCTGCAAAGTCCGCTGTCTGCTCCAGAACCGCAGATACGAATTGTGAGGCGCTCCCCTCTTCGTTCGCCATTGGGCAAACCACTCCCAATGACGACCGGTCCCGGATTCTACCAGGAAGTTGAGGTTCGGTTTTTCGGGGCTCTTCCGATGAATCTTGCCTCAGCTCCCCGGCAGCCAGAGTACGCTCTTGTGAAGTCATCTGTTACGGCTACGCCTGATACTCGGCCTGTGACTTTGACGCCCAAGCGGCTCGGGAAAGCATGCCCCCAAAGAGGTCATTTCCAGTAAATCAAGAAGATTTTTAAGGCAGGATGACACGTCGATCTTCAGCCTACATCATTATGGTTTCGCAAACTTAACGATTTCTGTCCGAACTCTTGCTTCCTTGAGGCTTTCAGGTAAGTACAGGAGACCGTGAGTTTCAGCAATCGAATGGTTATAATTGCGCATGCGACCTGAGAAGATGAATCCCGTTTGGACGATCAGCCACTCATAAATAGCCACCGATGTTAACCTTCACCGGAGAAAGAATCGTTCCAGAGGCCGACAACTGCGAGCCCCTTTTCGCCCTTAAGATGTACCAGGAGCACATAGCCCGGTATCTGTTCGCATCTCAGAAGGCGGCGGGTAAATCGGTGTTGGACATCGGTTGCGGCGTAGGTTACGGATCGCAGTTAATTGCCCGTTCGGGGGCTCTTGGCGTCACTGCATTCGACATCTCCAAGGAGGCGATCGGACATGCGCAGCAGTTCTATCCTCATCCCAACCTGCAGTTTGACGTTGCGTCAGCCGAGGATTTCGCCTTCTCCAAACAGTTCGACTTGATTATCTGTTTTGAGCTTATCGAGCATTTACACCACCAACATCAGGCGATAGAGCGAATTGCGTCCGCTCTCACATTTGACGGACTTCTCTTCATCTCCACTCCTCAACCCCGTCGAGGCGCTCGTTCCGCTTTTCATGCGCGCGAACTCTCCCATCTCGACTTCTCGAACCTGCTGAGCTGCTATTTCCCTTACGTGGAATGGTTTTTTGAAAACAATCATTTCGCTTCTCTCGTTGCCGGCTCATCTCCCGTTGCCATCAGCGAAATCCATCCGCTCCATCCGCAGTTCGGGTTGGGGCAGGCCGACTACTTCGTAGCGGTCGCTAGTCGCTCGCCTATTGATCGGTCTTCTTTCAAGGATCAACTGGTCTTAAATAACGACTCCTATGTCAGGAATCTCGAGAAGGACGTAAACATTCTCCATGAGATCGAACATGACCTCAAAACGCAGATAAGTTCGCTAGCTCAGGAGCGGGACAGCGCCGTTGACCAGAGTCGGTCGGACAAATCGGTCCGGGAAGATCTCGAGTTGCAGCTTCGTGCTCTAGCTCAGGAACGAGACCTTGCGGTGAGCCAGCTTCAAACGGGTGAAATGGCTCGAAAGGATCTCGACGCGCAACTTCATGCGCTCGCTCGACAACGAGAACGGGATGTCGAACAGAGACGGTCCGACGAAGCCGCCTATATCGAACTCTCTTCGCCTGAGAGTGCGGTTTCAAGTGCAAGCCTTGAGCAACTCACGGCGAAAATAAGCTATCTTGAGCAGGAATTGGAAGGGGCCAGAAATCGCGAGGCTGCTGCTTTACACAACTCGGAGACTTTGCAAGCAGAGATCGCGGACCTGAATGGCCAAGCGGAAATAAGACAGGCTCAGGTAAGTGAGGTTCTCGCGGAAGTAGAAGACCTGAAGCGACTCGTTCCACTGCTACAAAGTAACAGTTCAGCCTTGGGTGAGCAGCTTCGAACGCAGGAGCGGGGAGCCCTTCGTTGGAAGAAACAAGTGGTTCAAGCTGAGGGTGAATCAAAGCGGCAAAACGAAATCCGAAAGCAGGAATCTGCTGCCTTGATTGCCGATCTGGTAGGTGTGCGCGAACAACTATCAACTTCAGAGAACTCGCGCATCGGCCTTGAATCGGAGCTGCAACGCTTACGTGTGGATCTTTCACAAGCGCAGGCCAAGGCGCAGTCCTACCAGTTGCGTTTCAATGCGCTCGTCTCCTCCAGAAGTTGGCAGCTAACCAATCCACTGAGAAAATTCGCCACAGCAATCCGCGGACATGCGCACGATCCATTCGGCATTGCCCATGTTGCCAATGGCAATGAAACGGAGTCTCTGGGCTTTGCCGACCCTGCTCCTGTTACTGTTCCCAATCCGGAACAAGTCCGGAATGGAGACAATTTCCACATCCCGAGCCGCCCGCGCTTTGATGTCCTCTACATCATCGGTTGTCACGATGGTGAGTCGAAACGGTATCGTGCTCACAATTTGACAGAAGGCTTGACTGAACTGGGCTATCGAGCCGAGTATTGGCCGCAGGATGAAATCCCCAGAATGCTGGAAGAACTCTTCTCAGCGCGCGTCGTGGTCCTGTTCCGATGCGCTTACGATGAGAACATCGGGCAACTGCTGCGCTATTGCAAGGCCAACGAAATTGAGTCCATCTTTGATGTGGACGATCTTGTGGTGGAGCCCGAAAATATTGATCTCGTCCGGGTGCTGAAGGAATTTACGCCCTCTGACCGCGCCGCCTATCTGACCGGAGTTGAGCGCTTTCAGAAGACGCTCAAGCAGTGCGATCGCGCTACCTGTACAACTGCGTTCCTTGCCAAACGCATCGAGTCGCTCGGGAAGCGCGCCGATGTGATCCCGAATTCTCTCAACGATCACCAACTCGAAATTGCCCGCGGAGTTACTAGTAGAGTTCGGAAACGTGATGAGATTCGTATCGGCTACTTCAGTGGCAGCAATACACACCAGGTTGATTTTGAATCCTGCGAAGTTGCTTTGCTGACCATCATGGATCGGCACCCGGATGTGCGTTTTGTCCTTGTTGGGATCCTCAATCTGGACAGTCAATGGGATCGCTTCTCTCATCGCGTGGAACGCCACGGATTCATGCCGTACAAGCGTATGTTGGCTCTGCTGGCCGAGACCGATATCAATCTCGCGCCGCTCGAACTGGGTAATCCTTACTGCGAGAGTAAAAGCCAACTGAAAATCTTTGAAGCTGGTTTGGTCGAAGTTCCCACGGTAGCCTCTGCCACTGAAAGTTATAGCGAAGCCATTGATCATGGTCAGGATGGCTTTCTTGCCGATGGAACAGCAGGTTGGTTGAACGCCCTGGAGGCGCTGATCGAATCGCCCGATTTGCGCCGGACCATGGCCGGACGCGCCCGGGAGAGAGCGCTTTCTCAGTTTGGCCCCCATGCAGTCCTTCGTCAGGCTGTGAAGGTCTACGGCCTTCCTGACCAGCAAGCCGGCGAACTTAAGCCCAACGATGTCCAGTTGAAGATCACCTGGATTATTCCCGATCTTCAAATTGGCAGCGGAGGCCACCGCAATATCCTCCGTGCCGCTTACTTTCTCGAGCAGTTCGGACATCAGCTTGAGCTTTACTTCACCAATACGAAATTCGACGCCGATGAGCTAAAACATCTGGTTCGCAAGCATTTTTATCCGCTCGAATGCCCGATGCACGTCTACGCGGGAGATATTGATGCGACTGATGTGCTTTTCGCCACTCATTGGACGACGGTCGATGCAGCCGTTCGCGCTCGCAACGTTGCTCGACAGCTGATGTACTTTGTCCAGGACTTTGAGCCGGCATTCGCGCCCATGGGCACCGAGTACATACTGGCGGAAAACACCTATCGGCTTGGTCTCTATCACATCACCTCCGGTCCCTGGTGCGAGAACCTTCTGAAGAAAGACTTCGGCGTCGAAGCTGACCACTTTGTGTTTCCTGTTGACCGCAAGATCTATCATCCCCGCGGGCGCACTCGTCACAACAGGAACGTCGTGTTTTTTGCCCGGCCCGAGATGCCCCGCCGCTGCTTTGAACTCGGAGTTCTGGCTCTGGAGCAATTCCACCATCTGCGGCCAGACGTTGAGATTATCCTGTTCGGCTCGCAACATATAGCCGGCTTTCCCGTTCCTTTCCCGGCGACTGTTCACGCGTTGCTGCCGACCATTGACGACCTGGCTCAGTTATACGCTAACGCTGATCTTGGCATTGTGTTTTCAACCACTAACCCCAGTCTGGTCCCCTACGAGATGATGGCTTGCGGACTGCCCGTTGTTGACCTTGGCCGACCTGGAAACGAAGTAAATTATGGCGGAGGGCACGATGTCGCCCTTCTTGCCGATCCAGCTCCGGCTATCATGGCTGGACAGATCCGAGATCTCATAGAACATCCGGATCAACTGCTCGCCCGTTCCCGGAAAGGCCTCGAATTCGTCCAGACATTTCCTTCCGAAGAAGAAATGGCTCGCCGTGTCGAAGAGCTTATCTTGAAGCGGATGGTGAAGAGCGAGCGAGCAATGGCAGCCGGAAGATAGTTTATCAAGTAAGTTAATCTGGCGACTCAACTGACTAGTTAGATTCTTAATGGCAACGGCTCTCGAACCACAGATCGCCCATCGCAAGCTTCTATCAATAGACGAACAAGGACAACGAGTTCTTCTCTCGTTTTTATCGCTCGCTGTTCTGATCTTCCTCCGGCGGCCCGATCTTCTCCGATGGCCGACGCTGATTGTGGAAGATGCTTCGATATTTTACACGCAGCAACTTATCCGAGGCGCATCCGCTATTTTCGTTCCCTACAACGGCTATCTACACCTCGTCCCTCGTTTGATTGCATTCCTGTCATCGATCGTTCCCACCTCGTGGGCTGCGATTGTCTTTGTCGAGACATCTGTTTTCATTGCCGCAGCATCCGGTGCGGTTTTTAGTCTTAACTGCTACCGCACGCTGATCAGATCGGATTTTCTTCGCTTCCTTTTTCCGATCGCGGTGTACTCTGCTTCGCTTATCGGATCTCACATGGGAAACGCGACCAGCTTACTCTGGTTTCTTCTCCCGGTGGCATTCCTGATGCTGATTACTCCGGCAAGTGTAACGAATTCGCTGAGTAAGCGCGCAAGCGTTGCAATCGCCAGCGTGGCGTTCCTGATTGCACTAACTCAGCCGATGTGTCTTCTCTTGGTGCCTTTTGCGTTGTGGAGGCTTTTCGTAATTCGGGGATGGAGCCGCTTAGTCCCGCTTGTACTCTTACTGGGCACCGTCATTGAAAACTCCGTGTTCTTCATTGTCATGCCGCATGTTCACCGGGACATTCACCCGTTTGAACTAATTCACCAGGTATTCGTCGCGATCGGAAACCGCGTTGTTCTCAGCTCTTTTGTTGGATTGACAATGGCCGCACAGATGGACTGTGAATTAAGAGTTGCGACCCTCGCTCTGGTTTCTACGTGCATCGTAATAGCTGCTTTGTTAGTGATCAAGAGACATCCACGAGGGGTGACTATCTTAGCGTCGAGTTGTTACTTTGTATTCGTCTCGATGGCCATTGCTTTGAACGGCCGGCTGAACGGCAGCCAATTTCAGAGTTTGTGTCACACCACAGAATGGGAATCTGCACGATACTTCCTGGTGGGCAATATGGTCCTGCTTTTCCTGTTAATTGCGCTGCTTGATACGTTTCCTCGTCCCAGGCTGGAATCCTCTTTCCTGCTCCTCGCGTTCCTTACGCCTGCCCTTGTCAACAATTTTCCGATTGGCCGTACGCGCTATAACGCGCATTGGAGATCCCACGCAAAGGAACTCAATGCCTGGTTGGCCGCTCGCAAGAACTGTGGCCCTGCTGCTGAAACTGATGTGAGTGGCTCTTCGGGCTGGGTTGTTGTCTTGCCTGAACTGCGCGGCTGTCACGGTGAAAAGGCTCTCGACGGGATTATTCTCAAGGACAAAGCAGGCCATACCTACTTAGCCGACCACGGGTGGAAAAGACTAATTCCCGACGAACAGACTGGAAAGCTCTTGGGCGTGAGTCGTATTCAGACGATGTCCGCAGATGAAATCCGAAAGCTACCCACCGGCTTGCCTTTGCCTCCGGTCAGGAGCAAAACCGTGGTCAATGAGGTGACTGGAGAGATGTTCTTACTGCAGGGCGGCAAACGGCGTTACCTGCAAAATGCCAGTTCGGTGTCAGCGCTAGGACTAGGGCCACCCTTTACGATATTTTCAGACTACTTGAGCAGCACCATTCCACTGGGTCACATGCTTGATCAGATCCCGAACCCTTCGCCTATCCAGGCCCAAAATGGCCCAACTTATCTTCTTTATAACGGCGTCCTTCACTTAATCCCGAACCCGCAAACGCAAAGAAATTTAGCTTTCAGGACCAGCCCTATCGTGTTCACCGAAGATGACCTCAGCTTTTTGCCCCGGGGCGAACCGATTCCTCCGTTAGTGTCTAACGTGATTGAGAATCAATCGGATATTCGTAAGTACTTATTGGAAGACGGCATGCGCCGGTATATTCCAGATCCTCCGACCGAGGCCTCCCTCCACCTTCGGAGCACGGTTCAACTATTGCCTGCAAATTTGGCAAAGGCAATTCCCGAAGCAGCAGTCGTTCCCAGCGTCAGAAATTCAGCAGCTAAATAGGGTCGGTGATCGTTTGTACTCAGCAACAAATATCAGTCGCTTGCCTTCTCAGATAGTAGCGGCAATCCGAACTCGTCGCTCAGATAGAAGGTAATCTCCGAGTTCTCCGCTTCACCACCAAATCCCAAGTGGTTCACCGCGGAATAGTCAGGAGAACCGCGCAGAGCTGATAACTGTCCGGAAGAAAAAGTAAAAACATTAAATCCTGGCTGTAGGGAAAAGTTGAACTCTCCTACATGCTGGTAATCCTGACCTGACACATCCTGTCCGGCAGCGAAACGAAGCACGCAGGGCTGGCCCTTTAACAAAGCTAGGAGATGCAGGCTTTGCCGAGTTAAATCTAAGGCCTGCTCCGGCGGCAACTTTCTTTCCAAGTCCTGCCACTTACGGTTTACATAGCTAAGTTCGTTCTTCGCTAGATTGCTGAGAACCAGGTGCGAAGATTCAAGCGGCTTCGCACCCGGTAATCGATCGAGCACCGGCTTCCCAGTTAGATCGGTCAAGTAGAACACAACTTCTGCTTGCCGGTTTTCACCGCCGAATGCCAAGTGGTTTACCGCGGAGTAGTTGGGACTTCCTCTCATTGTGCGAAAATCGTTGCTGCTGAAATTCAACATATTGCAGCCAGGCTGCGCCACGAATTGAAATTCTCCCAAATGCGCAAATGTGCCATGTTCGGTGTCTTGTCCTGCAGCCAACCGCAAGGAACAAGGCTGGTCGCTTTCGACGAGCACAACCAGACGCATCGTGCCTTGGGTCAAATCGAATGTCTGGCCTTCGGATGACGTTTGCTTCACCTCTCGCCACCTCGGTTCCTGGTAACTTAACCGATTCGCGGCATTGGCGCTTAAGGTTGGAAGCCGAGCCTGCGCCATCTTGGCCAACTGCACGTTTCGAAAGCTTCGCTGGTTGCGCGAAGCAGCCCTGCGCAACATTTCAGAGTCATCCAGTTCAGCATAATTCTTCAAAATAAATTGGCCGATACTCAGCTCAGCCGTAGGCGTTTCGTTCTGGATAAGGACGGAACTCTCAACCTCAACACAGCCAAGCTTTCTAAACTGGCTGATCCACCACTTCTTAGGGAACAGCTGCTGATGAGTGGGATCTTTTTTCAGAAGCCGACGAACCTCGGTGGGCTCGCCCTCGTAAGGAGGCGTTCCGACCATAGGCAACATGTGAAACTGGAAGGCCGAATTGACACGCACAATTTCGCCCAGCGATTTCTCAAACACGGCATCGGGTAAATGCTCCATCGAATGGCAGGAAATGACAACATCGAAAAAATCGTCCGGATACGGGAGATCATCCGCCGACGCTAGACGAACATTCGGATGCTCGGCATGGCGGACAGCCCATTCAGACACATCGATGCCGTGTGCCTCAGTGCCGATCCTATTGAGTTGCGCAACGATTGCCCCAGTGGCGCACCCTACATCCAGCACTCGTTTAGGTCGAAAAATATCCTGAATTGCCAACGCGATTTCTTCGAATGTCTTACTGTCGCGTGCGCCCTCGCGATAATTTGAGTAAGCCGTTCCCCGCTTTGAACCTTCCTGGTAGTAACTTTCGTCGAAATAGTCGTAAGAAATAGTCGCCATGCAGGTTCTACAAGTAAGTTACCAGGAGGAGAGTCGGGCGCGCCGCCAGGTATCCGTTGCCACACAGACGTACACGTACTCAGAATCCTCAACCAGAGTACTCTGCTGGCAAGAATCATGACTTGTCTTCGGAATAGTTGTAGACCGGATCTGCTTTTTCAGCAGATCGACGTCGTCTACTACTTGGTTGAAATTACTCTTCGGAGTGATGATGTTGCCAGTGGTATCAAAAAAAGCTAAATTCCGGGAATCGTCATTACTCGTGATGCGCAAACCAGAGTTTCCCGCCCGAAGCACAAAGTGACCTTCGTTAATCTCGTCGGTGTAGAGCATGCTCGCAGCGCCTGATTTATTTTTAAAAGTGATCCGCGAACCCTGGTTAAGGAGAAAAGCCGAGTCGACGAATCGTGTGTGAGAGAAGTCTATACCTCTCTCCAGTTCTCCTGTCTCGGCTAAGCCGAGAACTGTTCCATTCGAATGAATAGCATTCTTTTCAAACAGCAGACCATTAGACCATTTCGCATTGCCGGCTCCAATTACTTCGACAGCACTAGTCAGGGGCTGAGTTCCGATGCCCACAACTTGCACTCCAACCTTGCTTCGATTCGGAGAGAGTCCAGGAAGCGCATCATTGATGGTGTCTACTTCAAGGCCAATAACTTGTGCATCTTTCTTAAATCCTTCTGATGTCCGGGCAACAAGAAACCCACCCCAAACACGAGCATTCTTTTGTAGCGAAGTTGCGGAACCCCATATTCCGACAGCATTAACCGTTGTTGATTCATTCTCGATATTCCCGTAGATCGATTCCGCTTGGTGGGAAAAAGAATCCGCGTTAACTTTCAGACCCACTGAGAGCTGTGTATCAAGAGCGCCTAAGGGAAAATAGTCCTGCTTACCGTTCGCCAACGATGAAGAAGAATTATAGAGCCGAAGGTTGGGAGCATTGAGGTCCAGAATGCGATTGGGCAACTCACGAATAAGCTCATAGTGAGAGAACCCGGTCGGGATGACGACCAACTGATCTGGCGTTTTTCGAGCTTCTTTAATATGCTGGATCCCGATATCATCCAGGATCAGCGCTGGGACGATCGGGCTGTTCACGGCGAGCTTTTTTGCTGTTTCACAGGTCTGGTCGATCTCATCCCCGGTCACCGCAGATCTCAATCGTTTCAGTGTTTCGGTACTAATGAGGCCCTTTTGCAAGGCCACGATGATGTAAGGGATGGATCTTGGCGTGGGATCGGGGCTGTAATAAGGAAATCCTTCCGGTGTTACGAAAGGCTTTACAGTACTGATGAGACGGGTATCGTAGTGCACGGTATCCCACCCATTCCAACGAACAAGCACCACCACAAGTTGCTCGACGGTGGCTTGCGTTCTACTTAAGGACACGTCCAGTGTTCCATCGTACGAACCGGGGAATATAGTCGGGAAAAGCCCATACAGGTTTTCAGGATCGTTCCCGTGTGGGATAGAAAGATCGTTTGCTATCCGAAGTGCCGCCTCAGCGCGATCCATTGCAGAAGCGCTGCTCATCGAAACGATCACCCCAATGAACATACAGCAGCAGCAGCGCACAATCGTGCTTGCGACGTAAGCTAAATTGAGAAACATTTTAAAACTCAGGAAATGATTATAACCGGAGAAAACATCCTACAGCCTACAGGGAATTACGGTTGTTTCTCGTTTTTATTAATATGGGGCATGGGCAGCCCAAGCGGGATTATATCGGTGAAAGCTTCAGGAATGATGGTGGTTTTAGTCGTCAAGTGAAGCGCCTCCAGGGTCTCCATGTCCGGAACACGGTGGCGAGATCCACCTTCCAAGTAGAAGATTTCTCCAGTCGTTCCTCTCGCGATCGCTCTTGTTGGAATATTCGGAATCGTAGGTCCCACGGGAATTCCCTCGAGCGCTTTATCTGGGACGATCCTGACTTGTTTCTCCAAATTGAGTGCAATCAGCGTCGGGATATTCGGGATCGGATGCCTCACTCCTTCGGCTTCGAGGTAGATTCCCCCGCGACTGTTCTGCAGTGCTGAGACGCTGATGACCGGGCGCCGTAATACCGGAGGCCCGAGTGGCACGCGCAAGTAGTCCCGATCGGAAATATTAGTTATCGAGCTTTGTACACCCAATGCCATGACCGTGAAGAAATCGAGGGCCTCGTGCCTACGCCCTTTCTCAATTACCGCGATTCGATGCGTTTCGCTGTCCTGCACTGCATTGCTCTTGAGCGGCGGGAGTGCATCTCCCACCGGCAATTGAGCAAGCTGGGCTGGCGCCAGTCTGATCGGAGTACCGGCATTCAAGGCTACGAGTGTCTTTTCGTCCGGTATCACTCTTTTCTTCCCCTGATCGGCAAGGTAATAAGTTCGAAGGTCATCCGAGACAATCACGCTATCCAGCATGGATTCGCCGTGCGCACCTCGCAAAGGAGGCAGATCAATGACCCATCCTGATGGAGTAATGGGAACAACCGTTTCCGCAACCGCACCACCGCTTCTTCGTGCATGCAGCCAATTACTCACATCCTTCGCGAACAAACCCCAGTGGGAGTTTTCCGTCACAATCATCTCCGGCCTAGAATTGCTTCCGAGCGCCGGAAATAACAGGAGGGCGAAGATACCGGCTCTGGCCCCTTCTCTCCGTAAGGTGTTCTCGAGAAAAACTGCTACAAGGAAAAGAATGCCGATGCTGCCGATAAAGAAGTACTGCGGCCATTCTGTATCAATGTGTTCACATAAGCTCCGAAACACCTCCGGCCCGAATCGCAAACGCAGGGGAACAGCAATCGAAGCGACTACGAGATAAACCCCTCCAGAAATGAGTGCGATGGCCTTAGCACTCCGCCTGAAGATGTATGCAGTAAGCAATACAAACGCCGTAGCGAAAAGCAGCACCAGCGTCGTGCGCATGCTACAAGACATTGTCTCGGTCCAATGCTGACCGACAAGTGAACACAAAAGAATTCGATCAGCAATCGCCACGCTTATCTGAATCAGCCATGTAAGCACTCCAGTCGTCGCGCGCTGAGTCACTGGTTGTGAAAGATAAGCGATAAACTGAGCGAGCAAGCCGACCAGGAGGCCTCCAGGTAAGACCCAGGCCAACCGTCTATATGTTCTTAGACGCCAAAGAATGAAGGGCACCAAAATAATGCACAACGGCTGACTTAACGCAATCAGCAAATTGGTAAGTCCCAACAAGTACAGATATCTTGGACGAATTGAGTTGACAATCTCCGGAGCAATTAGCAAGAGAAGCAGACTTAGCGGCATTACCAGCCATAGAAGACTTGTTAGATTGCCGAGCAGTGATGTATCCATGCCAGCATAAATCACGATTGGCAAGGCGATTCGAAGTAAGTCCGAATGTATCAAGGAGCGGTACCAATCCAAGCTGAAGACCGCGGCCGATATCGCTCCGACGACGATCGCCAGGAAATTAAAGAGGAAAGGCGTCCAGAGAATGGGAGCTGCACACGCGAGCGCGGCCAGCAGTCTGGGAATCACCTGCAAGTAGCCTGCATACGGTTTCAATAGTGCGGCCATCGTACCCAAAGTAAGTTGTTGAGTGAAAAAGACGTTTCCATCCTCA
Source organism: uncultured Bryobacteraceae bacterium (assembly GCA_964245395.1). Classification (GTDB taxonomy): domain Bacteria; phylum Acidobacteriota; class Terriglobia; order Bryobacterales; family Bryobacteraceae; genus Bog-105. The sequence continues at coordinate 42,149 of CAXTMN010000010.1, read as the reverse complement.
GCAAAAAACTGCGGTGCTCTCAGAAAATCAGGATGCCTGGAGAAGCTGACCAGCACTAACAGAAGGAAAAGGCAAACAGCTCGTCCGGTCTGAGTGGTAAATACACGCGAAACTATCGGTAAAGAAGGAAGTGGGAGCGTACGTTCCATAAAGCTACCAAAGATGACTTGTCAGACGTCTTGCCGGGGCCACTTACAAGCATGTCTTACTTGTGTGCCATAGAAACGAGAGGCGCACCGAGAGGAAAGGCATCTGCAACCGAGTTAGATACGCCTTGAATCTGCTTAGTGTCGATATGCAGGCTCCGCAGTGTTTCAGGATCCGGCACGTGTCGCCGCTTTCCGTTCTCGAAAATGTAGACCTCGCCCGAAGATCTCTGAATGACCTTCGATGTCAGTTGCGGGAGAGGGGCGGCTAGCGGAATCCGATTGATCTCAACATCTGGAACGCTGGTTACTTGCTTGACCAGGCCCATCGCCTCTAACGTCGCGGCCGAGGGAACGTAGTGTCTCTTTCCACCGAAGACAAAGTACACCCGTTGGTCGCTAGCACTCTGTAATACTTTGAACTCGACGCCTGGCGTAACCTTGGGAGCCATCGTGTTGGCCAGAACCGCACTCTCCTCTAGAGGCTTGGCGTCACAAGCCGGTCCTACTAATGCAGTCACAACGAAATAGATGACAAATAGAATGCCGTTGCGTATTTTCATACCACGCTGTTCGCCGAATTGCATTTGCTTTGAAGAGAATACCATCTGCGGCATTATTCTCGCTTCGGAGATCCTCGAGATTTCAAAACGGTAGAGAACGATAAGTACTGGCGCGATCGGTAGCGCCTACCGATGATCATTACGACTCTCATTGTCCCCGATTACCTGCTATCTTGCGACGGCTTTCGCCGGATTTGTCACCTCTAGTGAATGAATCGCCAATTTACCTCCCGCTGGTCCCCAGCCTCCTAGCTGAACGCCCCTTACTTCCGACCAGGAAAAATTCCCCTGACATAAGTCAAAACGACTCAGGGCTAGATGAACCGTCTTCATCCCTCTCTCAGGCGGGATAGGAACCCAAGTCGAGCAGAACTGCTTCCATTTGTCACCATCACGACCGGCAAATAAGATCCTTAACGGATAATGATCGAACGAGCGTGCTGAGCCGCTCACGGATAATTGCAACTCTAAAATTGGCTCCCTGCTACTTCTCAGCGAGTTGAAGTCCATTGAGTGAGGTATATAGACTTCACGCCACTGACGCTCCTGCTCAAAAGCTAGTACTTGCGTTTCTCCAACTGGCACTATGTCCTGCACTGGACGCCATTCATAGTTCTTAAGCGCCGATCGAAATCTGGCCGAATCCTCTGGATCCAATATCAGAGGTTCAGTCGCCTCTGGAGAAGGTTTAAAC
>CAXTMN010000010.1:31153-40736 GCA_964245395.1 uncultured Bryobacteraceae bacterium | reverse complement strand
AAACAGAACGTCATCAAACTGGCGCGAAACCCGGTAGTTACTGCAAATGTAAGCAACAATTTTCGGGAAGTAAGTGAGATTTCGTTTGTACCAGGCTTCAGACCTGTTAAACACGACCGCTTCGGGTTTGGAACGCTGTAGCTCCTCCAGCATCCGATCCTGATACATGCTCAACTCCCCATACACCAGGCTGAACTCGGTGGCGCTGTCGCGATGAGCAGCGACATAAATAAGTGAGTTGGTGCCGAAAATGAATATTCGAGAGTGCGGGCTCGTGTGGGCAGCGATGTAGGAACTCACTTGTGCTGTATGGGCGTACTCCGACGATACTGGAGGTCTGGAGATCATGCTTAACGTGGTTGCCAGTAAAGGATAAGTAGTCCATAGCACCAGGACAACTGCACCCCATCGAAAGATCGTGGCGAATCTCCAGTGAAGCATCCACGAAGTCCAAAGAAGCGTCACGGCTGACATACACCCAAGACACAGAAACGGAAACGCCGGAATCGCATGGATGGCCATAGTCCCGATCCCGGCAGGGTTAGCTCCTAGCCAGGCGCCAATAGCTGGTAGCCAACAAATGGCTAACGCGCGCGCGATACCCGGATGGCGGTTTCGCACCGCGAAACAAAGTCCAGCCAAAAGGAGCACCAGCCCACCAACATTAAAAGTCCAGATCTGCCGAATCCCAGAGTTATCCAGGTCTCCGACCCAGGAGACTAAAGCCGGATGGCTCTTCACGCGGAAATTATAAAGAATAGACCAGTAAATGACCGCTTTGAGAGCACCTACCCAAGCAAAGTAGGAGGCGATGACGGCGATCGGAGCGGCTGCTCCGGCCAGCGCCGGGAGGATATTTCGCCGAATGCGCGCTCCATAATCGGCCTCTAACAGCGGCAGCAGCGCAATGCATACCACCAAAGGCACAGCCATGGCTCGCGACAGCACCGAAAGCAAAAGCAAAACACCAAACCAAAATGGTCGTATTAATTCGACCTTATACTCGGGCCGTGAGAAACGCAAGCAGCAAGACATCGCACAAAGCGCAAACAAAACACTTGGCAACTCGCTAAGGTTTAGATACGCCCAACTATGAGCCTCAGTCGCGACGTACAACAATGCGGCAAGGACGCCAGTAAGATCACCATTGATACGGCGTCCTAGCAGAAAGATTTGTAATTCGATAAGCACATTTACAGAACCTGCCATCATCCGGTTGCTTGCGGCAGAAGCACCAAAAATAGCAACCCACCAGTGCGCCAGGATTACTTGCACCGGAAGGTGATTGTCGAAAATGGTCCGATAAACCGATCGAAAGAATACACCAGCCGCTAGAGGATCGAAGTCGTCGGTGATGTAAACGCAAGATCGTAGCCTGTAAGAATAAACAAGCTGCAGTATGAAAACAGGTAAGATTGCCGAGACTGTTTTCCAGTCAATCCAGTTCTCGTCCTGACGCGGAAACGTTGACCTCTCGATGGACGGCTTGCGAGCAGCTTGTGCTGTAGTGCTCATCTTGACTTTCGTGAAGAAAGAGTCTAACACGCACAGTATTGACTAAAACAGAATCTTTTATGAAGAAAACGGACGGTATTTACCGCCGCTGCTTTAAGGTCTCGGAATCGAAATGTCGACGGTGCGTGTGCTCAGAAAAACCGGCCTAGTAGGCCAAGTTAACCCCTGGTCAAAATCCGGCTGATGTCGTTGTAAATAACAAAAACAACTACCATCATCAGGAACACGAACCCAAGCTTGAACACAGTCTCTTTTACCTGGAGGCTGACCTCACGCTGCAGCAGCATTTCCACCAGTAAAAGCAAAAGAGTCCCGCCGTCCAGAATCGGAATTGGCAGCAAATTGAAGATAGCAAGATTTAGACTGACGATGGCCATCAACCCGAGAAAGCTCGAGGGGCCTTCTTCGGCTGCTTCGCTGGACATCTGTGCGATGCCGATCGGACCAGCTAGCGTCTTCGGGGAGACCCGTCGCTCCACGATGCTTCCCAGAACCTGAAAAATCATCGTGGCGTTCTGGCGGTTAAAGCGAAGCGATTCCATGATTGCTGGCCCGAGCGACAGTTTCACCAATTGAATCGGCATACGAAAACCAACACCAATACGCCAGGGAAGCTGCTTGCTGCTGCTCGCTGCCGGTGTCACCCTAAAAGTCTGGACTTGGCCGTTGCGCAGGATTTGGATCTCGACGGGTTGACCATTGGAGTGAATGATTTCCTTCTGAACGGTTAGAGCTGACTCGACGAGCTTTCCATTAACACTGACCAGAAGGTCGCCAGGCAGCAAGCCGGCCAACTGCGCCGGCGCATCCCTGACGACTTCGCCGATCTGTACGTCTCCTCGCCAGCCGGCTACACCGATGCCCTCTTTGGCATCCATAGTGGGGGTTACCTGCAGGCTTACGTTGTGACCTTTTCGGCTGACCACCACGGCCAGCGGGTGATTTGCATTCAAAGCCTCTTGCGTCAGAACGTCCTGCCAGCTTGGGTCGTGGATGCTCCCGATTTGTACAATGCGGTCACCCCGTTCAACACCCCCTACTGCAGCGGGCGAGTTGGTGACCACGCTGCTGACGACCGCGTCTCCCGTAGCAACCTGCTTAGGAAACCCGTACATGTAGAGACCCGCGACGAGAGCAATAGCCAAAAGCACATTCATCAGAGGTCCAGCGATGATGACAATTGCGCGCTGCCATCTGGCCTTCGCTTGAAACGAACGCGGATCTGCCGAAACCTCATCCCCTGGCTGCTCTCCAAGCATGCGTACGTACCCACCGAACGGGATTGCTGAAAGGCGAAAGTCCGTATCTTGTCGCTTGAACCCGAATAGCCGAGGTCCGAAGCCGATACTGAAAGTCTCAACCTTAATTCCAACCGAGAGAGCTGCCCAGAAATGTCCCAGCTCGTGGACCAGGATCATGATCCCCAGCAGAATCACAACCCAGAAAACCGGCCCTAAAAAACCCACGCCTTCATCTGCCTTTCTTCGCCTTCCATCCCGTCTGCCTCTACCGACCGTGCAGAACTGCCCAACTCATTCGACGCACGAGATGCTGCTTGGCTTCAAATACCCGCTGCGGAGCTTCGCTAACTCGGGCTCGACCCGCTTAGACCCCACCCGCCTTCATCCAGAATCCGCCTGGCGGTCTCTCGGGAACTTCGATCGATCTCCAGGACTTCCTCTATTGTCGCCGGTTCCCGGTTTGACTGGCGCGTTAGTGTCTCTTCGACAATCTGGGCGATGGCGGGAAAGGAAATCTTCCTTTGCAAGAATGCCTCAACAGCCACTTCGTCTGCTGCATTCAGAGTGCAGGTTGCCGATCCGCCCTGCTCCTGCGCCTCGTAGGCCAGCTTTAAGAGCCGGAACTTGTCCAGGTCGGGCGGTTCAAATTGCCAGGTCTTCGGCTCCGTCCAGTCCATTCGCGGAACCGGCGCATTCTCCCGTTTCGGGTAGGTCATAGCGTATTGAATGGGCATTCGCATATCCGTCGTCGAGACTTGCGCCATAATACTGCCGTCGCTGTACTCCACCATTGCGTGTATTGATGATTGCGGGTGCACCACGACGTCTACCTGTGAAGGAAGTAGATCGAACAGCCAACAAGCCTCGATCACCTCGAAGCCTTTATTCATCATCGTCGCTGAATCAATAGTGATTCTCTGGCCCATCTTCCACGTCGGGTGATTGAGCGCCTGCTCTGGCGTAATTTCCGCGAATGCCGCTTGGGGTGTTTGCCTGAAAGGGCCGCCCGAGGCTGTCAAGAGAAGCCGCGTGACTTCACTCCGCGTGCCGGCGCGAAAACATTGGTGAGCTCCATTATGTTCGCTATCGACCGGGATCAGTTCCGTCCCAAACTCACGAACCGCTTTCATCACCAGGCGTCCGCTCGCCACCATAACTTCCTTATTGGCTAAACCGATCCGCTTTCCAGCTTGGATTGCAGCGTAGGTCGCTTCTAATCCCGCTACTCCGACGATTGCCGACATTACGAACCCAACTTGCGCGGCCACGGCGGCTGCCACGCGCGCTTGTGGGCCCTCCAGAAACTCCGGCCATTTGCTACGAGGAAAATTAAGTGCAGTTAAACGAGAAGGAAGAGCAGCTAAAGCAATTGCATCGGCTACAACGACCACCTTCGGTCGAAACTCCACAATCTGGGAACTGAGGACCTCGACGTTGTGCCCGGCTACCAAACTGTAGATCTGAAAAATGTCAGCGTGCCGACGTACGACATCCAACGTGCTCACCCCGATGGAACCCGTTGATCCTAAAATGCTTATCTGGGTCAAAGTAGTTCCGTCATCAATGTTTGCGCCCCTTCATTCAGCCTTGATCTCCAAAAATTTTAAATTTTGTAGAGAAAACTCTTGCATTCCGTAATTCCATATTCTAATATTGGAATCAAGCCAGGGAGGCAACTCCCACCAAAGCGAGACTAACCTCACAGAAAGACCCCTGAAGCAACAAACCTCCCTGGCGCCCGCAAGGGTTCTCGTCTCGCTCCTTCAAAGCTCTTCAATCAGATCCAATCTTAGTAAATCAGTTCGTTTGGTAAAAACCGTTTCTTCTTTCTACCCTTCTTAACCGTTACCCAGCGCTACACTTCCAGGTAGAGGCTTCTTCTCGTGTCCGAGATCATCACCTACCCGGATCAACTCCAGCCAGAGACTGATGTTCTAAATCGGGGCTTCGACCCTGCTCTTTCGGTTGGTTCTGCCCGGCCTGCAGTCTTTCGAAGTTCAACTTACGTTTTCTCGAGTCCCGAAGCGGCCGAGCGCGCTTTCGACATTATGGGCGGTCGGGCCCAGCGCGGTATCGGTGAAAACGTTGACCTCGTTTATTCCCGGTTTAACCATCCCAACGCCCAAATTCTGGAGGATCAGATCCTGCCGCTCGAACCAGGTGCTCAAGCCGCCGCCGTCTTCAACTCGGGCATGGCCGCCATCATGACTGCCCTCCTGGCAGTTCTGAATCCTGGGGACAGCATCGTCTATACCGTTCCGATTTACGGCGGTACTCAGACTCTTATCCAGGGATTCCTCCAGCCGTTCGGCATCAAAGGCATTCCCGTTGTAGCTGGACAGAGGGAAGCGATGGAACAAGCTGTACATTCTGCGGATCGTCTCAAAGTAATCCTGATTGAAACTCCTGCCAACCCGACCGTTGTCATGACCGACATCCGGCATGCATGCGCTATCGCCCAAACGGGTGCGGGCCGCCCGCTCGTAATGATCGACAACACCTTTCTCGGGCCGGCTTTTCAGCATCCACTTGCCTTGGGCGCCGACGTAAGTCTGTATTCAGCGACTAAATACCTGGGTGGCTTCAGCGACATCATTGGGGGAGTTGCACTGACTCGCGATCCCGCACTGATGAACAAGATCCGCAGCAAGCGCAGTTTGTTCGGCAACATCCTTCAGCCGGACGAGTGCTGGATTCTGGATACGCGCCTGCCCACGGTGAACCTTCGAATGAATCGGCAGAGCAAGAATGCTCAACGCATTGCCGAAGAGCTGGCGAGTCATCCCAAAATCGCCAAGGTTTATTACCCGACCCTGTTCCAGGATTCTGAACAGATCCGCATCTTCCGTGACCAATGTACCTATCCGGGCGGCTTGGTGTCGATCGATCTCCGCGGAGGCAAGCCGGCCGCCTTCGATTTCCTTCGCCACGTAAAGCTCGCCCGCAATGCTGTTTCTCTGGGAGGTGTGGAAACTCTCGCCTGCCATCCCCGCAGCACCACTCACTCTGCCTGGAGTGCCCATGATCTCGACGAAGCTGGAATCAGCGAGGGCCTAGTGAGAATCTCGGTGGGCATCGAAGACTGGCAGGATCTCTTGCGCGACTGCCACTCCGCCCTTAGCACTATTTAGGTTCATCGGAAGAAAAGCCGCCAGGTGGTGACGATCAGGGCGTGACTCACCATGGGTGCTCGAACGCTACCGCTTTTCCAGTACGCCAGTCCGCATGCCACACCAAGCAACCCTGCTACCGCTGCTTGGCGCCAGTTGGGAAACTGCTGAAACCAGAGATGCGCTGAACCGAACAGTAAAGCCGAAACCAGCACGGCTCCTATCGGCGCACGCCAAGTCTGCAGTAATGCCCGTTCGACAACCCCACGAAAGAAGAGTTCTTCTCCGAGCGCAACTACCCAGAGCATCGCAAAGAACGTACCCATCGCGGTTCCAGCCACCTGCCACCAGACCTGATGCGGAGGAGCAAATTCTGCATCTCGAATCACCAGGGCGAGCAAGACGATCGGCACCAGGAAGAGCACGTAGTACAGAAAGCCGACCTTCCATTCTTGCCACCGCGGCCAGAAACTGAACGGTCCGGGATCCCAGCCGCGCAAAAGTAGCAGGACCGTGATTCCCAGCCGAATCCACATCAGATGGCCTAGTATGTCGATGTGCAGGCGCGGATCGGGCGAAATAAAGATGCGGCCGAACACACGAGAGATAACCGGAGCCGCTGCAACCACCAGAAACCCCACATCGAACGCGAGCCTCTGGGGAAGAACGGTGTTCCAGAACGTGAGTATTGCGCAGAGCACAAATAGCAGTTCGAACCGATTCCGCTCAAAGGTGTGCGTAGCCAATGCAAACACGAGGTAGGGAAGCACAGCGCTCAGGCAGAGAAACGGGGGCTGGATCCATGGCGCGAACCGCTGCCTGAACCACTGGCGCGTCCCCTCGAATCCTGCTCCCAGGTAGAAAATCGACTCAAGCAGAAAGGCCGGAAGCGTCGCGGTTATGATCCAATGTGATTGCGAATGGAGTCCTAAATAGACCCGCGCAGTGACAAACAATCCCACCCAGCAGCACATGAGTGTTATGAAATATGGGCGCAGGGTCGGCAACACCGCCCTCATCGTAGCATCGGCTTTTGCTCTTTCCGGCTTTCCGATCCAGGCTGCAGACCCGCCGCCCGGACTGCTGCGCAAGATTGCTGAACGAGAGCTCCGGAACTCGCAAGCCCGCGACAGTTACACCTATCGTCAGTCCGTCACAATCGAAGAATTCAACAAGAACGGCACCGTGACCGGCCAGTTCCACGAGGTCCGCGATATTACATTTACGCCCAAACGCGCCCGTTACGAACAGAGCGTCGAGCCTGCGCGTAACACCTTGACTCGCATTCAACTCACGCCCGCAGACTTCAATGACATTCGCAACATCCAGCCGTTTCTTCTCACGCCTGATGAAATCCCCCTCTATCAGGGCCAGTACAAAGGAGAACAGACGATGGACGGCTTTCCCTGTTTTGTCGAGTTTATCCGGCCGCGCCAGATTTTAGCTACTCAGCGTTTTTTCGAAGGGCTGCTTTGGGTTCGCGAATCAGATCTGGCGATCATCCGCAGCGAAGGCAAAGCCGTTCCCGAGATCGAAACTCTTCGTGAACAAAACCTGTTTCCGCACTTCACTACGATTCGTCGTGAAATCGATAAGAGATGGCTGTTCCCTGTGGAGACTTACGCCGACGATACGCTCTATTTCCGCGCTTCACCCCAGCGAATCCGCATCGTGATTCGCTACGAAAAATACCAACGGTTTGAAGCCGACTCGAGTGTCAAATTTGAAGAGACGCCACTCAAGGCTAAACCACAACCCTAGGACACACTTGTTTCCAGCGCGGCGAAATCCTCTGGGGTGTCTACGTCTATCGCTCCCTCCGGCAACGGAAAGGAGTAAACCGCTTTTCCGGATTGGCGAAGGATAGCTCGTGCACCTACTTCGGCCGGCACTGCTGCCAGAAGAGAAAGCATCTCCCGGCGAAAGAAGGCCGGTACGCCTAATGTGCCGTTGTACTCGGCGGCAATGATCGGTGCACTCTGGCTGGTAAGAAGTAGTCGCATAGCCGATAGATCTTCGGCGTCCACCAGCGGTTGATCCGCGAGCAGAACCGCCACACCTATCCAGTTACCGTTGATTTCCTGTAATCTCCGGGCACCCGCGGCGAGGGAAGATCCCATGCCGGTAGCCCAATCTGGGTTATGCACGATATCTACAGGCTGGCTGGCAATCGCACTTTGGACAGAACTCGCCTCCGCGCCAACGACCACGATCAACGGACTTAATTGTGCTTTCCGCGCCTGATCGATGGCGTTCCTGACCAGTGGCTTCCCCCGATACGGAAGCAGTTGTTTCAATGTGCCCATACGCGTCGCCGAACCCGCTGCCAGGATAATAGCTGCGACCTCCAGACACGGCACTCAGCTGTTCTCGCTTTTGATCAACTGCAGCTTCGAAGCCCGGCTACCCTGAACCACTGTCAACGCTTCCAGCTTGCCCATTTCCCGTCGAGCAATCTGAGCCCAGGTGCTGCTGGCATCGAGCTTCAAATAAGCTCGCCAGTGCCGCATCGCGCCTAGAACATCGCGCAACCCTTGATTGAGAAGAGCCAGATTGTAGTGGGCGTCTGCGTAGTTTGGGTGCAGCCGTAACGCTTCCTCATAATGCTCACGAGCATTCTCGGCGTCTCCCCGCTCATCGTAAAGATTGCCCAAATTAAAGTGCGCCAGAGCGTAGCCGGGATCTATCTGTAAAGCTTTCAGGTAACGTTCTTCTGCGTCGGACCAGGCGTGCCCGTTAAAGAAGACTGTGCCCAAATTGACCAGCGCTCCGGCCGAGTGCGGGTCCAGTTCCACGGCCTTCTCGTACGCGGCTACGATCTGTTCATAGGGCGCCCCTGTCTGTTCCAGTTCCAAGCCGCGCTCAAACCAGCCATCAGCCTCGATTCTGTTGCGCACTTTCTCGGCAAGCGCACCGCTCCGTGATGCCGGCGGCAGTTGGAGTAATTTGCTGATCTCAGTTTCGTCGAAATCGAACAACAATTGCCCGGAAAGCGGCTCCATTTTAAGCTTGCCAATCTGAATCCGAACACGTCTTCCATCTTTATAGACCTGAACATCTTCGCTTGAATGAGGCAGGTTGATCAGTCGGCCGCGCACTGCTTGGAGAGCCTGTCGAATCAGCCGCGGATGGGCCTTCTCGCTGCGCAACCGGGCGATCTTTTTCAGAATCAACAGATCGGCGAACCGGTATTGCGTCGATGCGGGAATCAATTGCTGTTTTTCCCAGGTTTTAAGCTGGCGGCCGTCGATCTTCAACAGCCGACAGACCTCTTTACGCGTATACGAACCGCCCGTCTCGCGCTCTAAATCAGGTGCGGGATGTAGGGAGTTGGCCCGCAGCACAGGTCGATCATACCATTGATTTCTTTTTCCGGTAAATGAGACTTCGAACCGTTGAACATTGTGAAATCCCCTTACACTCCAATTGTTTGAGGGGCAGCCGAGTATCTCGTACTAAACTGGTCTTATATTCTATGGGCATCAAGAAAAGGGGCGCTCAGGGCTTTTCGGCTTCTGCCCCTCAGACGCTTGCGGACCTTCCCACCGGGCAACGCTGTATTCTTGACAGGCTCGACCTGCCCGAAAGTTTGGCTCGCCGGCTCATGGAACTCGGGTTTCTTCCCGGCAATGAGATCGTGCCTGGTAGACGTGCTCCGGGCGGCGGTCCCCGGGTGTTTCGAGTTGATGGTTCGGAAGTCGCCCTCCGTGATGACAC
>CAXTMN010000010.1:8977-31143 GCA_964245395.1 uncultured Bryobacteraceae bacterium | reverse complement strand
GAGCTGTCACGTTGCGGTTGCGGAGCCGGTGAAGGCTGCACCGCCTGCCGGCAGCCGGCTGCGCACGGTCGCGCTCGTCGGGCCTCCGAATTCCGGCAAATCAACCCTCTTTAACCGGCTGACCGGGCTTCGTCAGAAAGTGGCGAATTTTCCCGGTGTCACCGTCGAACACCGCATCGGCAAAGCTAAATTAAAGGACCCGCATGAAGTTTTCCTCGTCGATCTTCCGGGTATTTACAGTCTGCATCCGCGCGCTGAAGATGAGAAAGTCACACACGATGTTCTGAAGGGCGAGAGACCCGGCTTCGCCAAGCCTGACGCCGTTATTCTGATTCTTGATGTGACCAACCTGGGCAGAAACTTAACGTTGGCCGCTCCTATCCTCAATCTTTCTCTGCCGACGCTTATCCTTCTTAACATGGCGGACGACCTCGCCGTGCGTGGCGGAAAAGTTGATGTATCTGCACTCTCGGCGGAGTTGGGCTGTCCGGTTGCCCTTATTAGTGCTGCTAAAGGAACGGGTATCGAAAGCATCCAGCAATTTTTGTTGGGTACAGCTGTCCGTCTGAATGCGCCGCCCGCGAAGATCGAGCTCCCGGTTTTGCAGGACGTCCCAAAGTGCCGGCAATGGGCTGCCAACCTGGGTGTACGCGCCTCCTATCGAGCGCCAGCTCCCCCTCTCTGGACCCGCCGCCTGGACGCGCTCTTTCTCCATCCCGTTGGCGGACCGCTCATCTTCCTGGCCGTGGTAATTGCTGTTTTTCAGAGCATCTTCTCCTGGGCTCAACCGCTGATGAACGGGCTTCAGCAAGCTGTTTTGTGGTCAGGCAAGTGGATGACGAGCGTCCTGCCTCCCTCTCCCTGGCGCTCCCTGCTGATCGACGGAATCTGGAGTGGCGTCAGCTCCGTGGTGGTCTTCCTCCCCCAGATCCTGCTTCTCTTCTTATTTATTGGGATCCTCGAAGACTCAGGCTACCTGGCGCGCGCTGCCCTGATTGCCGACCGCACCATGGCCAAAATGGGTTTACAGGGGAAGTCATTCATTCCGTTGCTTTCTGCTTACGCCTGCGCGGTCCCGGCCATCATGTCGACTCGCGTGATCGAGAACAAACGGGATCGTATGGCGACTATTATGATCGCTCCCTTGATGACCTGTTCCGCCCGGCTGCCTGTCTACACCCTGGTGATTGCGGCATTTGTGCCTAACAAAAAAATCCTGGGCGGCTTTCTCTCTCTTCCGGCAGCTACCATGTTGAGCCTGTATGCGCTGGGCTTTCTTGCTGCTATCACCATTGCCCGCATCCTGAAATCAACAGTCATGAAAAGCCAGAGCACATCATTTATGCTCGAGATGCCGCCGTACCGCTGGCCCACTTTCCGCTCTCTCGGGCTGCGTCTCCTTGACCGGGCTAAGGTTTTCCTACACCGCGCTGGAACCGTGATTCTGGGCGTTGCAATCGTTCTCTGGGTGCTGGCCAACTTGCCTCTTCACCATGGCAGGCCGCCGGCTCTTGAAAACAGCTTTGCTGGCATGATCGGCAAAGCCATTGAGCCCGCCATTAAGCCTCTCGGCTTTAACTGGAAAATCGGCATCGGTCTGATTACCTCGCTGGCTGCCCGCGAAGTAATTGTAGGAACCCTGGGTACGATTTACGGCATCGAAGGTGATGAGCAATCAAAGGGACTGCAACAAGCCATCCATCAGGACCTAAGCGCAGCAGGAGCCGTAGCACTTCTGGTCTTCTTCGCTTTCGCCATGCAGTGTTTCTCGACTCTCGCTGTTGTGCGGCGTGAGACGGGTAGTTGGAAGTGGCCGGTTTTGCAGTTCTCTTATATGCTCGCGTTAGCATACGTAGGGTCGTGGGTGGCCTTTCACGTCACGTCTGTTTTTCTGGGATGAGCGAAACACTAAATGTGGTCATTCTTGGCTCCGGGTGCGCCGGGAACACAGCCGCTATTTATGCGGCCAGAGCCAATCTCGCGCCTCTTATTTTAGAGGGCCACGAACCGGGTGGACAGCTCTCGATCACCACGGAAGTGGAGAACTTTCCTGGATTCCCAGAGGGCGTCATGGGTCCCGGACTTGTCGAGAACATGAAGCAGCAGGCGCAGCGGTTTGGCGCCACTTACCGGCATGGGCGCGTAGTCAAGGCGGATGTGTGCACTCGCCCGTTCACGCTGGACCTCGAAGATGGCGAGAAGATTGAAACACGCACGCTCATCGTGGCCACCGGAGCATCAGCACGCTGGCTTAATCTTCCTAACGAACAGCGCCTGATCGGCCACGGAGTGAGTTCGTGCGCCACCTGCGACGGGTTCTTTTTTCGCAACAAGAAAATCATGGTAGTGGGTGGCGGTGATTCGGCCATGGAAGAAGCGAATTTCCTGAGCCGCTTTGGAAGTGAAGTCGCGCTGGTCCACCGCAGCGGCAGCTTTCGAGCTTCTAAGATTATGTACGAACGGGCGAAGGCAAACCCGAAGATCCAATTCCTGCTCAATACGGTCGTCGAAGACGTTTACGACGTGACTAAAGGCGAAGTTACGGGCGTCAAACTGCGCAATATCGTTACTCATGAAGTGTGCGATCGGGAAGTGGATGGCTTCTTCGTCGCTATTGGCCACATCCCCAATACCAAGCCGTTCGCCGGACAACTCGATCTAGACGGGGATGGCTATATTATCTCTCACGGAGGTGCCCGGACAAACATCACCGGTGTTTTTTACGCCGGCGATGTCCAAGACCGCATCTACCGTCAGGCAATCACCGCGTCCGGAGCCGGCTGTATGGCCGCCATCGAAGTCGAACGCTTTTTGGAGGGCGAAGGGCACTAAGTCGTCATTCGACTAAAACGAGTATCCGTAACGCTAAGCTTAGGAAGGCGGTCCTGCCTTTGCCGTGGTTTTACGACTCGTCTTCTGTTGCCTGCTGGCGGTGATCTGTTCGCCAGCCGATCCGTCCCAAGCGTGGATATGTTTTCGAAGTACCCATTTCGAAGTCTTTGTCGAAGCGGCTTCTGAAGATACGGCACGCGCCACTTTGAACTGGCTGGAACAGGTCCATTCCTTTTTTGCTCTTGAGACGGGATTCGGTCTGGACGGCGAGAAGCGCATTCGAGTGATCTCGTTTCGTTCGAGGGAAGAGTATGGGCGGTACCGGCCTGCCTCCGCGGCGGACGCTTACTTTGCTGCGGCAGGTGGGGAGACGTACATTGTTTTCCCCGGAGCCGGCGGGCAGCGCTTTGGCGTGATTGCCCATGAGTACGCGCATGTCGCCCTACATGGCTCGCGCACTGAACTGCCGCCATGGCTGAATGAAGGTTTAGCCGAAGTCTACTCAACACTGCATTTCACTCAGCATGGAACGACACTGGGAGGACCGATCGAGACTCATGTGCACACGCTACGAGCACATTCGGGGATGACGGTGGAACAGTTGCTTGGGACGAAGCAGGAGCGCTTTCGAGACGACCGCGATTTTGCGGTAAGTTTCTATGCGCATGCCTGGGCGTTAGCTGAGATGCTGATGTTTTCTCCTCCGTACGCTTCTGGCTTTCGTGATTTCGTCAAAGCGGTCGCGTCCGGAATACCAGACAGGAAAGCGCTGGCGACCGTTTATGGCAAAGACTTGCGCGCGGTCGATGGCGACTTGCGGGCTCGTGTCGAGAGAGGGGCATACGACCCAGTCACGATGCTTTTTTCAGGGCGCGTTCAGGCCGGAATCAGCTCAAGTGAACAGCTTTCTCAAATCGATTCGCGTCTACTGCTCGCAGGACTTTTGGTGGCGATCGGCGAATACGGACGAGCGGCTGCCGAATATCGAGACCTGGCTAAACTGCAGCCTGAGAATGCCAGTGTGGCAGCCGCATTTGGAGCGCTTGCCTTGCGCGAGCATGACTTCGAAACAGCACGGCGCGAATGGAAGCGAGCTCTTGACAGCGGCGTCTCCGACCCGATTCTCTGCTACCAATACGCGATGTTGGCTGATTCGGTAAATATGCCTGCTGAGGAGGTCCGGTCCGCGTTGCGCCGGGCTATATCGCTCAAGCCTGACTTCGACGATGCTCGTTGGAAGCTGGCGCTGCTCGCCAATAACGCCGGACAGTTCGAGGAGAGCGCCGCCCAGTTGAGAGCTATGACCCGGGTAATGCCTTCTCGTGGATTTGCGTACTGGAGTGCTCTATCGTACGCGGAAGATGAGATTGGCAAACATGACGGTGCGGTAGAGGCCGCAAATACTGCCGCCAGTTTCGCAACGACGGATACGGAACGGGCACGTGCGCGCGAGCTTGTCTACATTGCCCAGACAGAACTGACGGTGCGTTTTGCGACAGATGGGAACGGTCGCCGGCAGATGGTAACGTCGCGAATGCCGAGGGGCATCTCCGGTTGGAACCCGTTTATCGAACCGAACGACAGGATGCGCAGTGTGGAAGGTAAGCTTTCGGACGTGCGTTGCACAGACGGGCGACTGACGGGTATCGTTGTGGGAGGCGCGAGTGACTCTGCGCAGCTCGCAGTCAATGATCCCCAGCAAGTTTTGATTGGTAACGGGCCATCGGAGTTTATGTGCGGCCCACAGACGGACACGAGGACTGTGGTGGTTGAGTACGCAGCTCAGCCCGAGGGATCGGTGGCCGGCATTGTGCGGGGCATCAGGTTCAAGTGAAACGATGCGTCGACTACAGGTGGTAATAGTGCCCAGGGCGTGATACCTTGAGCTGTTTTCAAGGTGATCGACAAACTAGCGGGCATAAGAAACTGCGCCGGTGTATTGATCTTATTGATCGGCGACGTGCTTATCACGGGCGCAGGATTCCGTGGGAGTTTGATTGGTACCGTCCTGGATCAGAGTGGCGGCTCCATTGGATCCGCGATGGTAACCGTCACACAAAACACTTCCGCCAACGTGCGCAAAGGACCGAGCAATCCATATGGACAATTTCGATTTGAAGACCTGCTCCCGGGCAGCTATCAAGTAGTCGCAAACGCGCCCGGTTTTGACCGAGCAACATCGGTAGTTGCGGTCCCAGTGAGCTCAGCCCGGGAGATCACAGTCATTATGAAGCCGAGTTCTGTGCGCGAAACGATCAACGTGCAGGGCCAGGGATCTTCTATTAGTACGCAGCCGATGAATATAACAAGTTCGGTGCAGGGCGGCGTGGTGGATTCGCGAGATCTGGAAACAATTCCTCTGGCCCATCGCAGCTTTGCCAACATTGCGTACCTGATACCTGGAACCGAACCCGTCGAGCCTTCAGATCCGACCAAGGCGCGTATCACGGCTGTTTCTTTTGGAGGCAGCTCTGGACTTAATGATGTTCTATCGGTGGATGGCGGCGATAATTCGGACGATTATATTGGCGGTTTCCTGCAGAACTTTTCTCCGGATGTGATCCAATAATTCGCCGTGAGAACGTCACAGGAGAACGCCGACACAGGTCGCACCGTCGGCGGCTCAATTGTCATTACGACGAGACGCGGAACAAACGACTGGCACGGAGGAGCGGCGTTCTTCGAACGGCCGCCACCCTGAATGCGCGATACCCCATCGAAAATCCCGCGCCGTTGCCGAAGCAGCCGTTCTCTCGACAAAACTACGTGGGGACTCTCGGTGGCCCTCTTAAGAAAGATAAGCAGTGGTTCTTTTCGTCGATCGAGGCAGTGCATGAGACAGCAAGCATTGCCTACAGCTCGGCCAGTCTAACGGAGTTTAACGCTCTGGCATCGTTGGCTTCACAAGGACTGATTCCGGGTGCAAGAGCGATTCCAGTGCCAAACAACGTAGCAGTTCCATTCCGCGACTATCTGGGCACGCTGCGTTTCGACTGGTCACAATCAGCGCGTTCCCAATGGTTTCTGCGCGCGGGATCCGATAACTATACGACCGACAACGCATTCGTACAGCAGGCCACGCTAGCTTCGTCGGGCGCTACCTCCCACTCGAACTACTTCAGCCTGGTGCTTGGTCAAGAGTACATTTTCAGTCCGAGGTGGGTGGGATCGTTTACTTTTGACGCCAGCTATTTGCATTTGCGAGCAGAACGCAATTCCAATCTAGGGTTCGCGCTGGCGTTTCCGTTCAGTTCGACATCGCAGACCATTTCCGGGTTCGAGACGTTTGGCGACAATCAGTTCGTTACTCCGATCACAGCGTTTCCGACGCTGCGAAATCAAGAGAAATACCAGGCTCGCTACGGTGTAATCCATTCGACGGCAAAGCATGTGTCCAGCTTTGGTGCGGAGGTAATACACGAACCAGTCCCTAGCGGCGCCCTGGCAGCAACGCCGGAGAATCTAACAGTCTTCACTATGAATCCGACGGATTATGAAAACAATCCGCAACAATTTGCTGTGGATCTGACGTGCACCCCGACCGCTATTTTGGCCGTCACGCCGGGTACGAGTTGCACCAGCACGCCAGGCGGTAACGGCAGCTTCTCGCAGAACGTGCAGCGGCTCGGATTTATGTTGAGGACTCGTGGCGGGTTAGACCCAATCTGACGGTGAATTACGGGCTGCGTTACGATACAACGTTCGGGCTTTTCAATGCCTCTGGCCGATCCCAAACGATGAATCCCGCGCTGTTAACGCTTAGCGCCCTAGACATTCCCCTTTTCAGGAACGCGTCTGCGCCGCATGATTACCGGGCGGCATTTGCGCCCCGGCTCGGCATCGCCTACGCATTGGGACAAACGAGGAGCACAGTGGTTCGCGCTGGCGTAGGCCTGTTTTACAACGATCTTGCGCAGAACGGCTGGGTGACAGCGTTTCAGGCCGTGAATGAGGCTCCTGGCGTGTGCACAACGGCAGGAGCTCCAGGGTGTCTCGCAGGGGCTGCTAGCGGGGGCTCCGGTGCAGTGATCGACCCAGGGTACAAGCCTCCGTATGCGTTGCACGCGACTGCTGGCATAGAACATGCGTTCACTGCAAATTGGATGATGAGTGCGGACTGGACACACGAGCAGGGAGTACACGCCTACCGGCGTTATCAGTACCAAGCGGGATATACGCTGTTCTCACCTTTGTATGCGGCTGATGCGACTACGCAGCAGCTGAATGTACCAAATATGACTGTGTTCCGTTCCGACAATCGCTCCAGCTATGACGGGTTGTCGATCCATCTGCAAGGACGCGCGTCAGGACGTCTCGATTTGATCATGAATTATACGCTGTCCAGCACGAAGACTTGGGGTTGCGTGCTTGGCGAGCTCTTCGATTACGTCAATGGGGTATGCAATCCGCTCAACACCTTTCAGAAAGGTGACTATGGTCCGTCCGGAGAGGATGTCAGACATCGCTTCGTTCTCGCAGCAACATTACATCTGCCGGGCGGTTTCGATTTAATCACGTTAAGCCAGGCAGAAAGTGCACGTCCTTTTACGCTCACCACGCCGGTTGACGTAAATGGCGTTGGCGATACTCTGGACGATCGTGCGGTGGTGAATGGAGTACAGACAGCGCTGGATCAGTTTCGAGGCACACCTTATATACAAGTGGATATGCGCGTGGCGCGCCCCTTCACCTTTCGCGATCATTGGACTGCAATGCCGTTTGTTGAGTTTTTCAATCTTCTGAATCGAAACAATCCGGGAGCGAATTTGTGACTAACGTCTCGGCGCTTCCACAGGCAGTCGACAACCAGTCCAACATCACGGCATACTGTCAGAACCCGGCATGTACGCAGACTGAACCTATTCGAGGGTTGAATCAGCTCCTGCGGGTGCCTTGGGAGACTTTTTCGGGCCTGGTACGACAGTAGGGATTCCATTTGCTGCGCAGTTTGGCGTGCGATTTAATTTTTAGAGCTGGTTTAGGCGCGCAAACAATCTCTGAAGAAATCCTCGAACCCCTGTCCGCGTCAGGAGAGACAATGGAGGGAACCTCATGCTTCAACGTAGTTGCGCACTATTTTTTGGGTTTATGTGTCTTTCTGCTGCCCTGATTGCTGCGAACCCCGATGGCGATCCGACAGGATCGCAAGTTCAGGAGATTGTTAAGAAGTTTACGCAGAAAGAGACCGAGTTTGCCAATGCTCGCGAAAGCTATACGTACCGTCAAACGAGCAAGATTGTCGAGACCGAGCCGGCGGGCGGCAGTTACGAAATTGTCGAAGAGGTGAGCTTTGACGACCGCAACCGGCGCACTTCACACGTAACGCATGCGCCGGTCGCTTCTCTGCAAAACATTCAAATGACCTCGGAAGACGAGCAGGATCTGCGGAACGTGATGCCGTTCGTGATGACGAACGACACCGCGGGCCAGTACAATGTCAACTACATTCGGCGCGAGAAGGTGGATGAGATCTCCTGCTATGTCTTTACAGTGGCTCCGAAGACTTTGACCAAGGATAGGAAACGGTACTTTGATGGGCAGATCTGGGTGGACGATCAGGACCTGCAGATTGTGAAAACATTCGGCCGGGCAACCGGTTATCTTCGACGCAGTGAGGACCAGCAGTTTCCAAAATTTGAGACGTATCGTGAACAGGTGGACGGCAAATATTGGTTTCCGACCTACACCTATGCCGATGACACGCTCAATTTTAAAGACGGTCAATCGCAGCGAATCAAAGTGATTGTGAAATACGATCACTACAAGAAGTTCGAGTTCAAAACGGAATCGACGATCAAGTACGGCGAAGTAGGCGGAGCAAGCACGTCGACTCAGCCGCCAAAGCCGCCATCGGCTCCGGAGCCGCCGCACTCACGACAGTGAACGAGAGGCGGTGTCTCAAGGGTAAGCCCCGTAACCGGCTCGTACCGGAGAGTTACGAGAGGATGCTCCCGTCGCTTTCGTGACTGGCGCCGCTGGGCTCAAAAAGCGCTGCATTCGGTAGAGATTTGCTACATTTCAGTGACAACCGAACGCTAAAGTACCTGGACCATGGTTCAATGATAGGTTCAGAGAAGAATGTCCGAACGGAATTCGCACCGGGAACGGCAATCTCGCACCCGTAATAGGCGGTTGCGGGAAGCTAAGTTGATTTTTAACGGAGCTGTGGGCACCGATCATCCGATCATGGCTCACATTATCCCGATCCGCCGATGCAATCTTTCGTGCACGTACTGTAACGAGTACGATACGTTTTCCAAGCCGGTGCCATTGGACACAATGCGGAGCCGTTTAGAGCACCTGGGCAGGCTTAAAACCGGTGTCATTACCCTCAGTGGTGGCGAACCGCTACTTCATCCTGAGCTGGACGAGATCATTCAAACAATTCGTACAAACAGGGCTCTGGCTGGCCTAATTACTAATGGCTATTTACTAACTGCGGAGCGAATTCAGCGTTTGAATGATGCCGGTCTTGACTACCTGCAGATCAGCATTGATAACGTTCAGCCTGATGAGGTGTCGAAAAAAAGCCTCAAGGTGCTGGACAAGAAATTGCAGCTTCTGGCCGAGCGCGCTCATTTCCACGTAAATATTAATTCGGTTCTGGGCGGCGGCATCCACAATCCGGAGGATGCCTTGGTGGTGGGGAAGCGGGCCATGGAACTCGGCTTTACGTCTACTGTCGGAATCATTCACGACGGCGACGGACAATTGCGCCCGCTGGCCGATCGCGAACGAGGAGTTTTCCTCGAAATGAAGAAGCTGGAAAAAAAGCACTTCTCGCGACTGAATGGATTCCAGCAGAATATAGCGGACGGACTTCCCAGCGATTGGCGTTGCCGCGCCGGTTCACGATATCTGTATGTCTGCGAGGACGGATTGGTTCATTACTGTTCCCAGCAGCGTGGCTACCCGGCAAAACCGCTTGCTACCTATACAGTGGAAGATATCCGCCGTGAGTACTTAACAGAGAAGTCGTGTGCTCCGATGTGCACTGTTTCCTGTGTCCACCAAATTTCGTACTTTGACTTCTTTCGTGGCAAGCAGACTCGCGTTGTCGAGCCCGTTCCGGAAGAGCATCTGGTAAGCATCAAGGCTGCCGGTCGCTAAGCTAGTTCAAATCCATGTCGAAGACGGGAATTGCCTATGACCGTCGGGTGAAGAATCACAACACCGGTCCTGGGCATCCCGAGCGTCCGGAGCGTTTTACTGCGGTACTGAACCGGTTGGAAATGGCCGGAGTTCTTGCGGAGTTGATTCAGCTCGATACGCGGACGGCGACTACAGACGAGTTGGCGCTGGCTCATTCGCGTCAGTATTTGGACTTAGTCGGGCGTGAGGTCGCACAAGATCGCGAGCAGTTAAGCACCGGAGATACGGCAATCGGACGCGCGTCCGACGAGGTGGGGAAAATCGCCGCAGGATGCGCCCTCACAGCTGTCGATGCGGTGTTCACCGGGCAGGTCGACAATGCTTTCTGCGCAACCCGTCCTCCCGGACATCATGCAAACAGTGCACGGGGCATGGGCTTCTGCATTTATAACC
Source organism: uncultured Bryobacteraceae bacterium (assembly GCA_964245395.1). GTDB lineage: Bacteria > Acidobacteriota > Terriglobia > Bryobacterales > Bryobacteraceae > Bog-105. Next base: position 20,766 of record CAXTMN010000010.1, on the reverse strand, counting down.
ATGTCGCGGTAGCGGCGCGCTATGCGCAGCAGAAATACGGTGCGGAGCGAGTTTTGATCGCCGATTGGGATGTACATCACGGCAACGGGACACAGGACATCTTTTATGACGACAGTTCTGTGCTTTTCTTCAGCACCCATCAGTCTCCGTGGTATCCCGGAACGGGTGCGGCATCCGAGCGCGGCGAAGGGCGGGGAATCGGGATGACGATCAACTGTCCGTTGCGTGCCGGTGCGGGCCGCAAGGAGATCGTGGGCGCATTTCGAGAGCGATTGCTGCCCGCGGCCCACGAGTTTTGCCCAGACGTCGTTTTCCTGTCGGCCGGTTTCGATTCCCGCGCCGGTGATCCGCTCGGGCAGTTTCTGCTGACTGATGACGACTTCGGTGAACTCACTCGAATGATGATTGACGTCGCTGCACAATGTTGCAGTAGCCGTCTAATTTCTGTTCTCGAGGGCGGTTATAGTCTGGACGGATTAGCGTGCGCCAGCGAGGCTCATGTCCGAGCTCTTCTGGGCCTTTCTCAACCGACTCTGGTCTGACAAAAGCAATCAAAACTCAATGCGAACAGCGGCTTGAGCGCGACGGGCCGTAGTCCCTTCTAATGGAGCCGATGTTGTATTGTAGGCCCCATAGCTGGCGAACGGCGCAAGCGCAACAACGGACTGGCCGTTGATGGTCGTGGTCACAGTGGAGTACTGTTGAGCAATACGCGGAGCGGTTCCGGCATAGTAATGATGGTTGAAAACGTTGAATGCTTCGAAGATCAACGTTACGCGAAACCGCTCCGAGAACGGCAGAATCCTGGAGAGACGTGCGTCTGTGCGACAAAGCTGGTCTGAATCAAGTGCGGAAATCGATTCAAAGGGCACGCGGGTAGAACCGCCAAGGCCGTTGAGTGTCGATGTGAGCAGCCGTCCTGGAGCACCAGGGCCTACGCTGATTGTTGGCGTAAGCGGTTGAGCCGAAGCCGCATTAGTGATAGCGGATAATTGCCAGTTATTAATGAAGTAACGGTCAAGCCAGTTAGTGCCATGCACGAACTTAGGGGTTATTACACCATTTGCAACTAGTTTGTGACGCTGGTCAGTGGAGGAAGATCCCTTCTCGCCTGAGTAATTGCCGTTAAAGACAGAGGTGGGCGACCCCGGCGTGAAAAGGGTGTTCGAGCCGCCGCCGACATTGTCGTCAATTGCATGGGAGTACGTGTAAGACGCCTGGCCCTGAAACCAGCTTGAAAACTTCTTCTGATACTGTACAGCTAAGCCATTGTAGTAGCTATTCTTGCTGCTGGTGACATCGAGAACGGTACCGAACCGGGAACTGATCCGCTGTGTGTACAGCGGGGTTGTATAGGAACTGATGACCTGTCCTGACGCATTAAGAATTGGATATGTGTAGCTCTGGGTGGGTGCAGCGACGTTTGCATCGAAAGCCGAGATTAAATGCAGCGCGCGATCCCAGATGTAGGAAACGGTGAGGCTGGAGTCCTTAGTAATCTGGCGCTCGACCGAAGCATTTGATTGCTCAGAATAGGCGGGACGAAAGGCTGGATCTGCGAACACGGGGGTAGCCGCACCAGGTACATTAGGCTGACCCGACAGGGAGTTCGGGAACACCGGGCCTGCAAGTACTTGTGCTGGCCCTGTACTGCCGCTACTCGAAAGCGTATAGTTTGCCTGATAAACTCCGTTCGCGGTAAAGAAATTAGAGATGGCAGCCGTCGGGTACCGGTTGTAAAACATGCCATAATCTGCACGGAACACGGTCTTGTCGTCGATGGCATAAGCAAGACCAAAGCGGGGCATAAAGTTCAGGCTTGTTTGTGGGATATTGTTCGTCTGCGGTAGATTTGGGTTCACCAGACCTGGATATTGACTAATTGGCTGCGGCAGGATCTCTTTCTCCCAACGCACGCCGGGACTGATGGTGAGCTTCGGAGTCACATGCCACTCATCCTGGAGAAAAGCTGCGAACTCCTGAACGTAAGTGTCGACGACCGGTGTGCCGAACCGCTGGGTGAAAGATGTCCAATGCTTTGAATTGTTGCTGTTTCCGCTAAAGTCTAGAGCGAAGTTAGTCAGGCTTGAGTAATTATAGGTGCCGAAACGATTACTTAGCAGGCTGACATAGTCTTCAACGTCGGAGTAGTCAAATCCGAACTTAAGATTGTGTTTGCCTACTGTGTAAGACAGCGTGTCGGCCCCTTGAAAACGTTGTTCGCTCGGATCAAGACGGTTGTATCCAGTCGCATAGCCGATGTTACTGATGGCGTTCACGCCAGAAATGCTAAACCCGATCGGCGCCGGAACACCGTTGATTTGAGGCAACAGACTGGGACTGTTCGGGTCATATTGACGATCTTTAAAAAATCCGAATTTGATTTCGTTCACGGTGTTGGGGGACAGAATGGTGGTTAACCCGGCTTTGGCCGTCCGATCGAATACGGTGGTATTGGCGTTGTTTCCGATGGCGTCTCCGCCGGTCAAGGCAATCTGTGTCTGAATGCCGTTGGGTGAACGAAAATCAAGATAGTTCATCTCGAAAGTGGCCCGATTCTTTTCGTTGATCTGGTAATCCACTTTGCCGAACATCAGGTTGACATCAGCGGTGCGGGGCACTATCTGCGGTTGGGCTCTGCTGACGATATATTGCTCGGCGGCTGCACATTGAGCTGTCGAGGCAGGGGAGCCGCAAGCCGCCGGGTTGATCGTTGTCGGCGAACTAAACAGAGACTTGTTGGTGATGTTGGAGGAGGCAATGGGAAAGAACCGGCGTTGCAGTTCTCCATTGAAGAAGAAAAACAATTTGTCTTTGACGATAGGGCCACCGATGCTCGCCCCGGCCTGGTGACGCCAATCCTGGGGCTTCTGACCATTCGAACTGATATCTTTCGCATTGAGAGTCCGATTGCGGAAGAACCAGTAGGCGGTGCCGTGAAAATCATTGGTACCGCTTCGAGTGATGGTATTGACAATTCCCCCGGACGCCCGCCCGAACTCAGCAAGAGAACCACTGGTAATTACCTGAAACTCCTGAACAGCATCTTGCGAGATGTTGTACGTACGCGTGCGGCCGGCATTCTCGTCGTAGAAATCGTTGGTGGTATCGATTCCATCAGTAAGAAAGCTATTGCCACCGGGCAAGCCACGAAAGGTGAGCAGACCGAAGCCTGCATCAGATGTTACTCCGGGTGAGAGAAGGACGAAGTTGTCGACACGACGCCCATTGATGGGCAGATCCAGGATTTGGGTACTGTTCACCAGAGCGGACACATCTGGCTTGACGGTGTCAACGATTGATGCTTCTGAAGTGACCTCGATCTTAGTTCCTGCAGAACCAACGTCCAATTTCGGAGTCAAATTGACTGTTTCGCCGACATTCAGGGTGATGTCCTTTGCCTCGAAGGAAACGAACCCGGTTCTCGAGATCGTGACCGAGTACCCGGGCGCAGGTACCAGAGAAGGAGCGCTAAATACTCCTGCCTCGGTTGTTTGAAGGTCGCGTCGAATGCCCTTCGATTGGTTCTCGATAAGAACGGCTGCACCAGGGACAACCGAACCGGTAGCGTCAGTAACAACGCCCGAGATGCTGGCTGTTCCAGCGCTGTTTTGCGCCAAAAGCGAGAGACACGCCGCCGCGAAAAGACATGCCAGCCTGCCGCTTCTCTTAAACATGTGAAAACCCCATTTGGGTCAGGATAGCGAATTCCGGTTTCGATCCGATTACACATGACGAACCCGGTCTTCATAGCTTCTGGTGCAATTCACGGTTGACCAGGCGGGAGAGGGAATTCTACTGCGGTGAAAAGAGGGAGCCGTGACTGGTAGGCAGCATCTTGTGCTTCGAGTATGCTCATAATTTGTCTCGTTCGCAGCTCACATGCACTGGTATACTTCGGTTTCGTTTTCCAGTCAGGACATTCATCATGCGTAGGAAAGTGACCGTAATCGGCGCCGGGAACGTCGGCGCAAACACTGCACAAAAGATTGCCGCTAAAGAGCTGGCCGATGTTGTCCTGGTGGACGTTGTGGAGGGTGTTCCTCAGGGCAAAGGTCTCGACATGCTCGAATCTGCACCAGTGGAAGGGTATGACGTCAGGATCGTAGGGACAAATGGGTACGACGAAACTGCCGATTCGGACATTGTGGTGATAACGGCGGGATTTCCGAGAAAACCCGGCATGAGCCGGGACGATCTCTTGCTGGCGAACTACGAAGTGGTTAAGAGCGCCACCGAGCAAGCCGCAAAGATGTCGCCTGGCGCGATACTGGTTCTGGTCACCAATCCCCTGGATGCGATGTGTTGGACTGCCCTTCAGGTTTCTGGATTCGCCCGGGAGAAAGTCATAGGAATGGCCGGTGTTTTGGATACAGCCCGCTTCCGTACATTCATCGCAGAGGAACTCGAGGTCTCCTTCGAAAATGTGACAGCGATGGTGTTAGGTGGGCACGGAGACACTATGGTTCCGCTGGTGCGCTTCACAAACATCAGCGGGATTCCGCTGACCGAATTGGCTGACCAGACGACGATTGATCGCCTGGTGCAACGTACCAGAGACGGTGGCGCGGAAATTGTGAAGTATCTCAAGACGGGTAGCGCTTACTATGCCCCAGCGTCGTCGACGGTCGAGATGGTCGAATCCATCCTGAAAGATAAGAAGAAGGTTCTCCCCTGCGCGGTTTCCCTCAAAGGCGAGTACGGAATCAACGATCTGTTTGTCGGTGTCCCGGTGAAGCTTGGGAAACAAGGCGTTGAGAAAATTTACGAGATCAATCTAGATGAGAACGAAAAGGCAGCCCTGAACAAGAGTGCCGACGCGGTTCGCGAACTGGTCGGTGTAATCAAGAGTAAGGTTCAGTAGCGCGAGCGCCACCCCTGTCCAGCATGCCGGAAACTAAACCTGCGAGCCAGAACGGCTCCGGCAAGAAGCCACAGATTGATGCCAATTACGCGCGTTTCTCGCTGAAGCTCTCCCGCTCGAAGATTCATCGCTGGGGCGTTTACGCAGGAGAACTGATTCCCGCGGGGCGCAAAGTGCTTGAGTATACCGGAGAGAAAATTAGCCGGAAGGAAACCAAGCGCAGATCACTGGAACGTGAATTCACATACCTGTTTACTCTGAATCCGTACTGGACGATTGATGGCGCCGCCGGTGGTTCCGGCGCTGAATATGTAAATCACTCTTGTGACCCGAATCTGGCTGCTCGCATTTTGAAGGAACACATTCTGTACGTGAGTCTGCGGGACATCAAGCCAGGTGAGGAGCTAACGGTTGATTACCGGTTCGACAAGAATGTAGAAAAGGTAAAGTGCCGTTGCGGCTCTCCCAAGTGCCGCGGAACCATCAATCTCGTTTGAGCGCCTCTGCTGATTCATCAGGTTCAGTATCAGCACCCGTGACCAGCGGCCGTTGGCCGCTGCTTGACAGCTGGACAGGTAAACTATCCCGAAGGAGTTTTTCGCTTGCGTCGCTTCTACCTTGCCCTGATCGTTTTGTGCTGCAATCTTGCCGCAGCCGTTAACTCGCCCGACGACCGCTCGATCACTGATCCTCACTCGCTCGCGTCTGCTGTTCAGCCCGCGGCTGCACCGATCAATCTGGACCGGCTCTTCAACACGCATAGCGTGGCGGGTGCAGCCTGGTCCCCTACCGGCAAAGATGTTGTCTTCACCACAAACAGCAGCGGGCGCTTGAACCTTTGGACGACCTCTGCGAACGGAGGCAAACCGGTTCAGCTGTCGCAATCCGATGATCGTCAGTTCGGTGCAACGTGGTCTCCTGACGGACGCTTTATCGCCTATCAGCAAGATCATGGAGGGAATGAGGCGTATGACATCTTCACTGTGGCTTCGAGCGGCGGCCATGAAAGCAATTTGACGAAAACACCTGACGTTTCTGAAACTGACCCTCATTGGTCGCCCGATGGTTCGTTGCTGGCCTTCAACTCGAAGGAGAAAAGCTCACCCATCACCAACATCGCCGTGTACGACTATAAGACTGAAACCACCCGGCTCGTCACTCACGAGGCCTCTGTCAACGTAGGCTGGAATGTTGGGAATTGGAGTCGAGACGGTAGATTTCTCTTCGCCGTGAGGGCAGATGTGGGCTACACCGATTCCAGCATTTTCCGCATCGAAGTGGTCAGCGGCAAAGCAGAGAATTTGACACCGCATAATGGCAACATACGGTACGGCTTGGGCGGGGTCTCTCCCGACGGAAACACTGTCTTAATCTCCTCAAATGAGAAAGGCGGTTTCGTGAATGTTGCTTTACTGAATGCGGTCTCAAAGCAAATCAGGTGGGTGACAAGCCTCCAATGGGAAGCAGCGCCCGGCGATTTTTCTCCGGACGGAAAGAGCTTCACCTATCTGGTAAACGAAGATGGCCGCACATCCCTCTATCTCGCGAGCACCAATATATTGAAAGCGAGCAGGATCGACTTCCCCGACGGTATCTCTCTATTTGGTGGCAATCCCTCCTCCTTTTCGCCGTCGGGCGGTCGGCTTCTCATTGAGCACCAGAGTTCACAGCGTCCATCTGATATCTGGCTCTATGAATTGCACTCGCGCAAATCGCGACAACTCACGTTTTCGACAGACCCGGGCTTACCATCCGAGTCAATCCCAGCATCCCAGCTTGTGCATTACCGCAGCTTCGACGGTAAAATCATCAGCGCTTTCCTTTGGCTGCCCTTCAATCTTAAAAAAGATGGCACTAATCCGGGCCTTGTCTTGCCCCATGGTGGACCGACCGGTCAGACAGTCGATACTTTCAACCGCAGTGCAGCCGCTCTTGCCTCACGCGGTTACGTCTGCATTGCGCCCAACCCTCGTGGCTCGACTGGCTATGGCCTCGCTTTCCAAAAAGCTAATTATCAGGACCTTGGTGGAGGCGATCTGCAGGATGAAGTCTACGCTGCAAAGTTTCTCGCCGCAACCGGCTACGTTAGCGCGCAACAGGTGGGAATCACTGGGGGTTCTTATGGCGGTTATATGACTTTAATGGCCATCGGCAAGACACCCGACGTATGGGCAGCGGCCGTGGAAGAGTACGGAATCATCGACTGGCTCACGATGCTCCAGCACGAAGATCCGCGGCTGCAGGAATATGAAAAGTCGTTGCTGGGAGATCCAGTCAAGGATAAGGCAGTTTACGAGCAAGACTCGCCGATAACGTACATAGCCAAGAGCAAAGCTCCGCTCCTGGTCTTACAAGGCGATAACGATATTCGCGTCCCTAAAGAAGAGGCGGAACAAGTGGTATCCATTCTCGACAAGGCGGGCCGGACTGTAGATGCACACTACTACCCGAACGAGGGGCACGGCTTCAGCAAACGCGAAAACCAGATTGATGCGCTTCGTCGCACGATCGATTGGTTCGATCGATATTTAAGAACCAAACCCACTTAAATAGGGTTTGATTCAACTTTTCGGAAGTGCGAAAGCAACGATGGTACCCCCCGAAGCTGCTTCGTTTTTGCCGCCGCCGCAAACGATCACTACAAACTCGCGTCCGTTTAGCTCATAGATGGAAGGAGTGGCATTGCCGGCGGCTGGAAGAACAGCTTCCCACAGGAGCTTGCCGGTCAACTTATCGTAGGCGTGAAACTTGTTATCGAAGCTTGTGGCGCCAATGAACAGGAGCCCGCTCGCAGTCACAACGGGCCCCCCATAGTTGTCGCTGCCGGTGTTGGTCATTCCCTTGGCCGCAAGTTCAGGGTATTCGCCGAAGGGAATGCTCCAGCGAATATCTCCCTTATTAAGGTCGATCGCGTTCAGCGTTCCCCATGGCGGTTTGATCGGAGGATAGTTCTGGGGATCACGCATCAGTATGTAGCCCTCGTTGCGATACTTCAGCCAGTTTGGGTCCGCCGCCGCCTGTTTGGGATCCATTGTGCCGGCGTCATGCCCAGTCATCAGAAAGTCAACAATCTCGTCGACGTTTTTACCCAGGTAATCGAAACCCGGCATGCGTCCACCACCCTCGCGGATTTGATGGTCCAACTCTTGTCGTGAACGCCGGTTGCCGATGTCGACCAGCGATGGGAAAGTAGGAGGAGATCCTTTCAGATCCGCTCCGTGGCAGCCAGCACAGTTGTTCTGGTACAACGAGCGCGTCACGTGATTCACCATCCTGATGGCCCAGGGCTGTTCATTTGAGTTCACGTACAGCAGGGCAGTGTCAGGATCGTACGCTGCGCCGCCCCACTCGGCGCCGCCGTCAGTGCCTGGAAACAGAATGGTGCCGCGAAGGCTCGGCGGCGCGAACAGACCACCGGAATCGAGCTGGTTCCACTGCTCCAAAACGGCAGCATGTGCGTCAGGAGTTCGGTCGGTGATCATCTCTTTTGTAAAGGCCTGGCGTGTAAACGGGGGTGGCTTTATTGGGAACGGCTGTGTCTCTGACAGTACTTCGCCGTCCAGATCTGAATGAGGAACTTTGCGGTATTCGATGGGGAACAGCGGCTCACCGGTCTTCCGGTCCAACACAAACACGTATCCTGTCTTGGTGATTTGTGCGACGGCTTCGACCTTCCGACCGTTCCGAGTCACCGTGACCAGGCTGGGCGCAGCAGGAAAATCGAGGTCCCATACATCGTGCCTGACTCCCTGAAAGTGCCAGATACGATGACCCGTCCGGGCATCTAACGCCAGAATACAGTCCGCAAAGAGATCGTCGCCGACACGATTTGCGCCGTAGAAGTCGAACGATGCCGAACCTGTGGCAGCAAATACCATCCCTAGTTTGGAATCCAGGCTGACACCGGACCAGGCATTCGCTCCGCCTGAAATCTTGTAAGCGTCCTTGGGCCAAGTGTCATACCCAAACTCTCCGGGATGAGGAATGGTATGGAAGATCCAGCGCTGCTTGCCTGTGTTGACGTCGAACGCACGAATGTGCCCCGGCGAACCGGGAAGCGTCTCTGGCACAGTGCTGCCCATAATGAACAAGTCTTCGAAGACCACCCCGGGACTACTGGCGCTAATGGTGATGCCTTCTGCTGGACGATCCAGACCCTGCCTAAGATCGACGCGTCCGTTATCGCCAAAACCTTGGATAGGTTGGCCGGTGCTTTTGTCGAGAGCCCACAGAAAATTGCGATGGGTGAAGAAGACTCGGTCCCGGAAAACTGTGACGCCGCGATGGCGATACCGGCGCTGCCCTTCCTCGTGCAGATTAGGATCAAAACTCCAGAGCTCGCGACCTGTTTGAGCGTTCAAGGCGATTACGCGGAGTTTGGGCGTAGTTGCGTAGAGGACTCCGTCCACAATAATCGGATTACTCTGCATCTCCGATCCCTTGAATCCGTCCTTAGAGTCGTAACTCCAAGCTAACTGAAGACGGCCTACGTTTTCGGGGGTGATTTGGGCCAACTGAGAGTACCGGATATTATCGGCACCGCCATTGACGAGCCACCCAACATCCGCTGCCCATCCACAGCTAGCGGCTACCAAACCAATGCACAGCTTACGTCGCATCACAGAAGACCAGATTCTAGCGCACGAGCATACAGCGCTTCCCCTGGTGTGATCTCTTTGTCGAGCAGTATGGCGAGATGATTACTGTTTCGGGTAAAGGTCAGAAGCCGTGAAAGTGGGAATTACGGCATACCTGAAGCGCCGGAACTTTGCGGCAAGATCAGCAACGGAATCACAGATCAATAAGGCTCGTGAATGGCCGCACCGGAATTCTAGTGCCTGTGATGACCGGCTTTCCGAACGAGACCGCAGGATTCATCGCAGTCACGCGGGGGTCGTCATTCAGGAAAGGGATAGGCTGAGCTGTTTGACTTGCCCTTCTATTTGCTCGATTTTCCTCATGAGCGAAATTACTGTTTTTAGTCACCTGACTGCACTTCCCATCAGATCCCGGAATCGGAGGGCGTCATCTTTCATCCAGATGTTGTTGAAGAGGATATAGGCGGGGCTGTTTGTCTTATCCGAATCCTTGTGGAGCATTTTGAGGAGATCGTTCAGGTCCTGGTCTGTGTAACGGTAGCCATATCCGCTTCTGCCATGCAAACGCCAGTAAATTCGAGCGGTGACCGACTTCGCTTTAAAGGGATCAACGCAATGGATGAGGTTTAGATCATTGCAGAGCTGCTCGACAAGGTTGGGCGGCCAGTCGCCGCGGGGCTCCCAGGCAAGTTGGAAGTCTTCACGGTTGATGGTCGAGAAGAAGCTCCGTAGATTGCTCATGTTTTCTCTTTCAGGGCGGAAGGAAGCCGGGCACTGGAATAGGACTACCCGGGCTTGCAGGGCTCGCGCAATGGAGGCAGTTCGTTCCCACGCAAGCCAGACCTGTTCCGTCTGCCGGAAGGAGCCGACCAGTTCGCATTCAGCGGGGCTGAGTTTTGATTTCAGGCGGCGATAAGTAGGGCTGGCCGGAGTGTGCGTGATGAGCTGCCAGGCTTTCAGACAGAAGTGAAACGGCTCAGGCGCAAGAGCGCGCCATTTGCTCGCTAATGCCGCGGCCGGCGGCTCGTAGAAAGTACTCTGAATCTCAACGGTCGGAAAGCCGGCAAAATACTTCGCTTTGCCCTGGCTCCAACCGCAACATCCGACGAGATGTGGAGTGTGCAACTGGCGATTAGAGCAGCTCAGTATTGCTCTTTCTCATTTCTCTAATCTTCGTTCCGGCTGCAAGCGGAAAACGGCGCGAAGCGAAGCCTGTACGGTAAGTAATCGTTGAATGTTCTCGAAGTCTCGGGAGTACACAAGATCAACGTCGTAGGTCTGGACAGGAGCGCCGTTCAGAACTGCGGCTAAGCCACCTACAAGGATGTATTTACATTTGTTGTTTTGCAGGCCCCGTAATATCGCAAGTAATCTACCTTCTTGCATTCAGAGCGTGAATGGCTGTGATGTCGTTGATGCGTTCTTCGAGAAACCGCAGCCGTTCGGCCGGACTTAGTGAAAGCATCCAGCGAATGAGGGTTAGATCTACGCCATCTTCGCTGTAATCCAAAGAAGGAGCTGGCTCGGAGTGTTTGACGTCAGATTCGAGCATAGCCCAGCATATCCAAAACTGTTGGTCAAAGTAACAAGCCAGCCACGGAACAGGCGAGCTTAACGTTCGACTAAAAGAAGAGGCGCAGAGATAACTGCAGCTGACGCGGATTGCTGGTCGCTTTCGAGGTGACCTCGCCGAACTGGGTAGAAGTAGGAGTTAGATTGGGAGCAGCCCAGTTGGAATGATTGATGAAGTTGTACGCTTCTGCCCGGAACTCAAAGCCCTTAGTCTCGGTAATGGCGATTTTCTTGAAGAGTCCAAGATTCCAATTCTGGAAGCCAGGTTGGTAGATGGTGTCACGGACACCGGACTGAAGATTGAAGGTTCCTAAGGCCGGAGGAGTGTAGAGCGGAGTGCCACCGGAGGTTGTGGTGGCGAAATACTTGTTTCCCGTTCCTTGTGGGCCAGCGAAACCGCCGAGGATAGCGGGTTGACCGTTGAGCACCCAGAACTGACCCTCGCTGCCGCAACCGAAGCTGCCGTATTCACCGACGCGGGCATAGTCCGTGTTTGTTCCCACGCCGCACGGGGTACCGGTTTGAAATTGTGCGGTGCCATTGATTTCCCAACCGCCGAGGATTTTGCCGGCGAGAGAATGCTGATCCTTCAAGAAGGGGAGGTCATAGGTGTAAGAGATAACAACAGCATGGCGAGTGTCGAACTCAGCAGGCCCGATCAGGTTGCTGGTGTTGTAAGTATCAGGAACAATGTCGCGATAGTTTGAGCCCATGTCCACGGCGTAACCAAGCGTGTAGGAGAGGCTGAAACCGAT
>CAXTMN010000010.1:1498-8924 GCA_964245395.1 uncultured Bryobacteraceae bacterium | reverse complement strand
CGGCGGGCAAGGCTGAGCTGCAGGGACTCGTAGCTGGAGTTGCCTACGCTTTTCTCTTCCTGGATAGCGGCATAACCTTTAAAGGGTCGCAGATAGTTTGCGTTAACCCCCGGATTGGCCAGGAGCGCACCGGCAGTGGGTTGATTGATGTCGTACACCTGCCATTCGTGAAGGCCACGATTACCGACGTAAGCTCCCGAGAAGACGAACTGACCCGGCAACTCTCTCTGATAGGTGGCATTCCAGTTGTAAGTTTCGGGAGACTTCAGGTTTTTGTCGAGGGTGGTGATGGTGAGAGGCGCTGCGATTCCTGAGTTCAGGCCGGCGCCGGGATTGTCTACCGAAGCATTAGCCACCGTTACGAATGGCTGGAAGGGCGTGTTGCCACCGGGAAAGATGTTGTCGAGAAGGCCCATATGGGTGACGAATCTTCCGAAGCCCACACGGACGACCGTTTTGGAATCTACCTGATAAGCGATGCCTACCCGAGGTTGCACGTGGTTGGTGGTGTTGACGTAATAACGCGAGATGTTGGGATCGAACAGCCCGTTGTACTGGGAGGTGAGAGCAGCGGGCACACCGTGCTGAGCGGCAGATGATGGGAACTGGCTGTAACCGGGAATGATCAGACCGTTGTACTGACTGCCGGTGCCAAGAATGACGTTCCCGGTTTTGGGGTCGACCTGAACCGCTTGTGCGGCGTTGTAGAGCTGAGGATCGAAGTAATCTTCGTTGCCCCACAACGCATAGTACGGAACGGTGACGCTGTCGCGCAGGCCGATATCGATGTGCAGCGATTCAGTGACCTTCCAGGAGTCCTGAACAAACCCTTCGTACAGCATGCCGCGCCAGATAGTGTAAGCGCGAGGCCCGATTTCTGTGTAAGTGTCTGACTGACCGAGGGCGAGGTTAGCGAGTCCTACTCCGCTTTTGTCGTCGGTGAAAACAAAGTTACCGTTTTGATTGCTGGCGCCGCCGGGCACCGTGGCGACGTTAATCTGATCGCGGTCGTTCTCTCCGGAGCGGTTGATGTAGACACCGGCCTTGATGGTGTGATTTCCAGCTACTTTGGTGATGCTATCGGAGGCAGTATAGATGGGTCCGCTCGAGTGAGACGGGTAAGGTCCGCCGCTAAGGCCATAAAAGGTCGGAACGGCAACAGTCGGAATTTTAGTGGTGATGTCCTTACCTATCGGGAAGATGTAAGGGAAGTTGATACCGAAAGAACTGCGATTGAACCCGGCCAGATCCGTGTTCACGGGGATATAGACGTCGTCAATGCTGATGGTCGCACGAGCTTCGTTAATCAAAGTGGGGCTGATGGTGTAAGTCCAGCCGAGAGCGTTGGTCTGGTTGGGACGATGGAAGTATTTGCCAGTCAGCCCGGAGCCCTGGTCGAAAGGTTGATATTCATCGTAAGAGAGATCTGTGCGGCGGAACTCAATGTGGTGTTTGTCGCCGGGAACGAAATCGCCGTTATAAGTTCCTTTGCGCTGATTAATGGGATGTGCGGCTTGTGCTATCCAGTTTTGAGTGCCTTGCAGGAAGCCTGGCGTTGGGCTGGGATAGGTATTTAATATGGCGAGGCCATTAGGGCTTAGAAGGTTAGTGGGAATGACGTTATTCGGGAACGCAACGCCGGTGCTTGGATTCACGATGGCAGTGGGCTTGTACCACGGATTAGATCCGAGCAGTTCACTGAAATTGCCCTGGCGCATCAAGAGAGTGGGAACGGCCTGTGTCTGAGTGTCCGTGAAGCGGTAGCGAGTCCATTCTTGCGCGACGAGGAAGAACAGCTTCTGCCGGAATTTGCTGGTGGGGATCATGGGTCCGCCAACATCGAAGCCGAAATCGTTATAGCGGAAAGGAGGAGCGAAGTTTGTTGTTTTACTGAGATTGCGTTGCCAGGTATTGGCGTCCATCGCTGAGTTGCGAAAGTATTCAAAAGCTGCGCCGTGGTAATCGGTGCCACCGCCCTTGGTAATAATGCGGATCTGACCGCCGGAGGTGCCGCCGTATTCAGCGGCGTAGTCACCGGTGAGTACCTGAACTTCTTGTGTCGTATCGACGTCGGGCACCCCGATGCTGGTGCCACTTCCCCGTGTGCGTGTGGAGGGAGCGCCGTCAGTGGTGATCATGGTGTCCTGCTGGCGGGTGCCGTTCACGTTATAGCCGCCATTCGTGAGAGAGAAGTTGAAGTCGCCGAGTGTAGAACCGGTGCGGATACCCGGCAGGAGAGAACTCATGAACAGCGGATTGCGGCCATTCAGTTCCTGTGATTGAATCTGCTTTTCATCGACGGTGCTCTGAACGGCGGCTGACTCGGTTTGCAGCCGGGACGCTGAGGAAGTTACTTCGACTACCTCGCTCGCCTGACCAATCACTAGAGCCACATCGAGCGACAGGGTGCTATTAGCTTGCAGCAGATTGTGCACGCTCTGGAACTTTTTGAAGCCGGGCGCTTCGGTCGCTACCATGTATTGGCCTGGGAGCAAATCAGGGACCGCGTAGTGGCCACTACTGTCTGTGGAGACAACGTGCGACTCGGAAGTAGCCTCATTCGTCACCGTCACGCTCACTTGAGACAGGACAGCGCCTGAGGGATCCCTTACGAAACCGACGATGGATCCTGAATCGGACTGCGCAACGAGAAGAGTCGAAAACGAAAGAGCAAGTGCGAGAGCAACAGCACGACCGGAGAGCTGATTCGGTAATCCCAGATTCATACAAGCCCACTCCTCAACCTAGAAGATGACTACAGTGTTTAGCATGGGCTGACCATAAACAAGATCCGCCGGATCTGCTAAGCAGGCGAACTACACTGTTCTGCTTAGGCGATTAGAACAGAGGAAGCTGAGCCAAGTAAAGAGCCCAGCAAGTATTTTCTGATCTTTAACTTCTGGAAAGAGAACCTATGAATTTCTGTAGACGCGGACGAGCAGGAGCTACTGAATCGTCGTGCTTACCGGGATGAGCTGCCACTGCTGATTTACGCCGTTGAGATAATCATATTGCTGCACCAAGGCGCCGTTTGTGGTTGAGCCGCCGGTTGCGTCGAGAACGCGCTGGCTTTGCCGGTTCACGATGGTGTAGAAACCGCTTCCGGTTGGCAAGAATGACCATTGCTGGTTGCTTGTCCCGTTGTAATCGAATTCTTCGATGTTTGCGCCGGGGTTGAAAGAACCTCCATAAATATCGATGGGCTTACCGGTTGCTGAATTCACGATCAGGAAGTATTGGTTGGTGTTGTCTGTGGGAACGATTGCCCATTGCTGGTTTGAGTTTCCCAGATAGTTCCATTCCTGGACGAGAGTTCCATCAACAAGCGTTCCACCGGTCATGTCAAGCACCAGCCCGGTTCCCACGTTCAGGATCTCGTAAAGCTGAACGGTTTGGAACTGCCATTTCTGGTTATCGCTGCCCAGATCGTCCCATTGCTGAATCAATGCGCCGTCGAGGGTGGAACGGCCGGTTACATCGAGGACCTTACCGCTGCCGACGAAAACAAATTTGTAGTACCCGTCACTGGTGGGCACGACGGTCCACTTTTGATTGTTGCCGCCGAGGTAATCGTATTGCTGAATCAGGGCGCCATCGGAGGTGGAAGCCTGTACGACGTCGAGTACTTTGCCGCTGCCGGCGTTCATGATGGCAAACTGTCCGTTACCGACCGGCACCAGCGACCATCTCTGGCTGCTTCCGCCGAGTGTCTGATGCTGCTGAATCATCGCTCCAGAATCGAGGGAACTGTCGAGGACGTCCAGAGCCTTGAAACTTTGTTTATTGATGATCTCGAACTGAGTGGCTACGGCACCGGTTAGAGTGACCGATTGCGATCCGGGATTTCCATTGCCAGTAACAGTGAGCGTTGCGGTCTCAGAGCCGGTTGTTGTGGGCGTATACGTAACCGTTATGACGCAGGTCTGGCCGGCAGCTAGAGTGGTTCCACATGCGGACGAGGCGCTAAAGTCGGCAGCATTTGCGCCTGAGATGTTAACGCTGTTCAAGGTGAGGGCAGAGGCGCCTGTATTGGTCACTGTGACTGCGCCGGTGTTATTGGCATTCGCTCCGGTAGCTTGAGCGGCAAACAGCAGACTGGAAGGACCGACCAGCATTAGCGCGCTAGGGATCCCGGTTCCGGGGCTGGATTGGAGGACCGCCGCACCGACGGGCAAGGTAACGATGTTGCTGATGAAGGCGTTTTGAGCGATGTAGAGTTGCGTGCTGTTATTGTTCGGCAATCCAGAGGGGACGATAAGCTGAACAGCGTAACGTCCAATGGCTCCGGAGGTGAAGCCAGCGGACACTACCTCTGCGGTAGAGCCATTCATCGTGGCGCTGACGGAATTGCTTACGGAATTTATAGGAGGGCCATTATAAGGTTGACCCGTCTGAGCGGCGCTTTGCGCTGTGGGATCGGTTAGTAGTCCAAGACCGGTTGCCTGCACAAAAATCAGTTCGCCCGGAACAGCCGGATACGCAGCGGTGATTGGAGTGTTCGGCGTGACGTTACAGCAGGTCGTACCCGTATAGGCGGTGACCGTCTCCTGTGCATTGGTGCTGGCGCTCCCGGCGACGGAGATCCCGTTGCCGCCGCTGTTTCCGTCTTTCAGAGCAGTGAGAACGACGCGATTAAAAAGTCCGCCCACTGCGGCGTCAACGTTGGTGTCATGACCGTGGATCAGGTTTACCAGGGCAGCAACGATGGTGGTCAGGGTATCGGAAGCGGTGACGGTGTAGGTATAAGCCGTTCCCGCTATGGTGATGGTGACCGTATCGGCCGCATGAGCGGTACCGTCGATAGAGACGACCGCTTGAGGATTGCCAGACTGGTGCATAGCATTGATGGCGGGGTAGGGACGAGTCTGGCCGCTAAATGCCGGCTGGCTGTAGAGACCCGGATTAGCCGGAGCGATGTAAACCGGAGTGGCATTGGTGACGGTTACGGATCCATCGCCGTGAGTGGTGCGCACAACGATGCTGGTGCTATTGCGGTCACCAAACCAGAAGGGAACTTCGGTAATGATTTGTGTGGGAGAGATGGATTGGATGGGGGTTGAGATGCCATCCATAAAGACCTGCACAGCGCCGTCAAAGAATTGGGGCCAAGCTGTTCCGCTGATGGGAACGCTATCGGTCACCTCAGAAAAGGTCGTACCGGGCGCGGCATTAATTTCGACGATCATTCCAGGGGCGGCAGTAGCTCCGGTGCCAGCGGAGAGAAATCCGCCTGAGGCGGTGGCAACGGTATTGGCGCTGTTCGATGTCGTGGCGGCGAGTGGAATGGCGTCGTAGGCCAGGTTGGTGCCCTTCGAACTTAGGTACAAGGTTCCGCTTCCGGCTCCTCCGAAGATTGCTGTCACGTTGGGATCGCCGCTGCCGGCGTTGATAGCCGCTACGAGGCCTTTCGCCTCGGTGTCCAGAGTGTCGTTTTTCACTACGGTGTAGGTGTAAGCGGTTCCGGCGATGGTGATGGTGAGCGTGTCTGCTGCGACCACGGTGCCCGTGAGGACCACGACACCCTCCTGGCGAATAACTTCGCTGGCGTTATTCACAACAGAGTTGTTGGGCAAAGGCGTGTCTCCCGGGGTGAAGATCAAAATGCGCCGGTTATAAGGATCGGCAACATATAGGTTGCCAAAGGGATCCAAGGCCAGCGAAGTAGGCGTGGGGATGGTATCGACGCCGCCGGTGTTATCAATGGCAGTACTGGTGATACTTGCAGCTTGGTTACTCACGACATCGGTGCCAAAATCGGGCTGCCCCAGGACAGCGTCGGCGCTGGCGAAGTTAGTGGTGGGGATGTGATTGAAGATCAAGACGCGGTCGTTACCGCCATCAGCGACGAAAAGGCGGGTGCCGTCAGACAAAGCAAAACGGGGAAAGTTGATGGTGCCTGCACAGATGGCCGGGAAGGTATTATTCCCACTGCTGTCGGTACCGTTCGCCTGGCAAACAGCCGTGTTGTTGTTGGCTTTGGAGCCGGTCATGTCCGGCTGGCCGATCTCCAGGTCGGCTGGCTGGTCCTGACTGGTGGGAATGCTATTCCAGATAAGGATGCGGTTGAATCCGAGATCGGCCACGAACAGGTGAGTCCCATCTGAAGTGACAGACACGGGATTTAAGAGGCGATTAGCGGCCGCGACAGGATTGCCGGCCGTGACGGGGGGGCCGATCGCACTGGTGAAGTTTGGCTGCCCAAGCACCAGGTCAGCGGGCTGGTTGTTGGAGGTCGGAATGTGATTCCAGATCAGGATTCTGTAGTTCTGGGTATCGGCGACAAACAATTTTCCATTCTGGAACCAAACGCCTTGCGGGCCACGAAGAGAGTTCGCGTTGATTAGCTGGGGCGTTTGAAAGCTAGTGAAATTGGTTTGACCGAGAACAAGATCCGGCGGTGTGGATTGGTTGGCAGGAATGGCATTCCAAAGAAGGACGCGATTGTTGTCGGTGTCGGCTACGGCAAAGTAGCGGCCATCGGTGGCCACCGCCGTGGGCGTTTGCATGCTGCCCGTATCCGAGCCGTTAGGGGGCCCGAGTCTGGGCACCGAGTCGCGACCCGGAAACGGAGTGGCAAAGTCTATTTCTCCGTAAAGATTGACCGCATTGAAGCCACAAACCCAGCAGGACGAAGAAGGATGAATGGCGGAGAGAGTGTCCTGGCGCAGCAGCGGGATTTGAGTGGTGTCGAAGACGACAATTCGATTGTTCTGTTCGGTAGCACCGATGCGGTTGGAGTCGGCGACGTAGAGCAGGCCAGTGGTTTTGTCGTAGGCGATTCCGCTGGCGCCACCGAGAAGGCTTTGCGAAATGCCACTAAGTCCATAGGTGAACGATTGCTGACCGATTTCGGCGCGAGCAGCCTGACCGTTAGTAAACTGCGCCTCGCAAACAAGGGAGGACAACCAAAGAAAAACTACTGCACGAATGAACTTTCTCAAACAGACCCCAAAAGTAGCTAAGTATACCAGCGGATAGGACGTTCCCGTGCGGGCGGCGGTTCCCTCGCCCTTCGGGGGCAACGGCATTCGCCATGTACAATTTGGGCAATGTCATTGCTCGATACGGTTCAGAAAGACATGGTTGAAGCCATGAAAGCAAAGAGCGAGGCGCGATTGGGAGCGCTTCGGATGATCAAATCGGCTTTGAAGAAGCAGGAAGTGGACTCGATGAAGCCGCTGACCGAGCAGGCCGAAACACAGGTTATGGGAACGCTATTAAAGCAGAGGCGCGAATCGGCAGATATGTTCCGCCAGGGTGGACGGCCAGAGCTGGCGGCCAAGGAAGAAGCAGAGATTCAGATTATAGAAAGTTACCTGCCTGCGGCTTTGACGCCTGAAGAGCTGGATGCGGCAGTATCGGCAGCGATCTCTGAAACCGGGGCGACGTCGCAGAAGCAGATGGGAGCCGTTATGAAGGCTGTAAC
>CAXTMN010000010.1:0-1488 GCA_964245395.1 uncultured Bryobacteraceae bacterium | reverse complement strand
TGTAACTGCCCATTTGGGTGGGAAACGGGCCGATGGGAGAGTTCTGAGCGAATTAGTGAAAGCAAAACTGGGTGCGTAAAGGAACAAGGGCAGACGAGATCTCGTATCAAGGCTTTAGGGGAGAGGTAAACCATGAAGTCGGTTTTTGTATTGATTGGAGCGCTTGCTGTGGCGACTGCCGCGTACGGGGATCAATGGAACAAGCACTGGTCTGTCGGTCCGAAGCCGGAGCTTAGAATCTACAGCAACGATGCTTCGGTGACGGTGCAGGCTGTGGAGGGAAGCGGCATTGACGCCGTTCTGATCACACGGGGATGGCCGATCGGATCGAATGGCGTTCAGGTCAGCGAACACCAGACTGGGAACATCGTCGATATTAACGTGAAAGTGCCCAGCATGCATTTCAGCTTTGGCGACCGTTCGGTGAAACTCGAGGTGCGAGTGCCCCGGGAACTGACAAGCGAGGTACACACGGGGGATGGTTCGATTCATCTGATGGGCTTGCATGGATCTTTACGCGCTGAAACCGGAGATGGAAGCATTCAGGCGGAAGATCTGGACGGGAACTTCGATGCACATACAGGCGATGGAAGCGTTCATGTTGGAGGCCGGTTCGATCACGTTATGCTGCACACATCGGATGGGTCGGTAGCGTTTAGCGCCGGCCGGGGTTCAAGGATGGCGAGCGACTGGAAGGTGGAGACTGGCGATGGCAGCGTACGGCTCAGTCTTCCGCACGAACTGGCGGCAGATGTGGAGCTGACGACGGGCGACGGTTCGATTCATTCTGACCTGCCCTTAGTTGGCGATGGCAGGCATTCGAGTGGGCACTTGATGACAGGGAAATTAAACGGAGGAGGACCGTCACTGCGGGTGCGGACGGGTGATGGTTCGATCAGTATTGGGACAATTTGAAGGACTTGAATGTCGGGTGAGTGCTTCGCGCTTCGCGAAGATCAACCGGTAAGGCCGCGGGACTCATGGCCGGGACACAGGACGAAGACGCGGATCTGCCGTACGAGTTGCGTGCTCCGATGCAGCGTGCTCGGCAGATCGATCAGGAGCATAGCCCGTGGGAAGCCGATCCATCTTCGCCCGATGGCGGTACCGGGCCGGGACACCACGTTCACTTTTCCTGGCAGCGTGCTCGCGAACGGGCCTGGGATGCAGCCCAGGACACGGTTCCGGGCTGGAATCTGTACCGGAACTGGCACCGCTACCGGCATGTGATTGCGGCACTGAGCATGGCGCGGGACCAGGCCAGCCGGATCATGGTGCTCGAAACCGGCGGGACGGTGAAGATGATCCTGGTGGGGCTGCTGCCGTCGCTGATCGATTTGGCCAAGTGGGTCGGCTTGGGTGCGGTGATTGGAGGAGCGATTGGCGCTCTGGGGGGACCGGCCGATGAACTGACGGTACCGGCGGGAGCGGCGGCCGGAGCTGAAGTCGGTCTGTGGGTAGCCAACAGCCTGGGACTGGCCAGCCTGT
>CAXTMN010000009.1:52853-67312 GCA_964245395.1 uncultured Bryobacteraceae bacterium | reverse complement strand
TTTTAGCGATAGGTGTAGATCTGGCGCCCTCAATATATGTCTGAGACTCAACAACGCAAAGGCGAGCCGACTGATGTTAACCAGCCCGATCGCATCCCTGCCATACAGGGTTCTGAGCCACCTGCCAGCGTGCTTCAGAGCAACCCTGCGATGGCCTGAAGAACGTAGCAATGATGTTTTTGCGACTCCTGTTAATCGCTTCGTGTGTGCTGCCTTTGTTAGTTTCCACAGCGGTGGCGCAGCAGGACGGCATACAGCTATGGTGCTTCTATCACAATGAGTTAGACTCCGATACTGCCCTCAAATCAGGCAAAGCTCTAGTAGACAGAGTTCTGGTCGCGGGGTACACCGGAATCGTTCTCTGGTGCGGAGGCGTCGACCTGCTGGGTGATCCATCGGCACCCGCAGACACCGAGGACCGGCTTCGCAATCTATTCAAATACGCTGCCTCGAAGCACGTCAATGTGGTTATTGCAGCAGGGCCCTTTTCTAATTCAGTCAATGCGCTACGAACCAACCCAAACTGGGCCGAGTCGCAAAGAGTCGTGGGTGCCGAATTCCAGGTAGACCCCTCTCGAACACGCCTTCAGCTCGTCAATAGTTTTCCGGGCCTGCTGAACCCCGGGTTCGAATCCGAAGACGAGTGGTTCCAACTGCACGATTCCGATATATCCCTTGATCCACATGTATCGCATGGTGGGAGATCTGCCGCCCGTATTGTAAACGCCCGGGGCAATGCCAGGTTCCGACAGCGAATCACACTGAAGCCGTGGCATGAGTATCATCTTCGGCTATCTTTTAAATCACAGGCCTTCGGCGGTTATGCGCAGCTTGAAATTCTGAGTGCGACTGATAAAGCCAAAGGTCCGTTCAACGCAGCCATTCGGGCAAACGGAAGCCATGATTGGACTGAGTTGAATTATGCTTTCGACAGCCAGGAGACGCGAGAGGCGTATCTGTATTTCGGGGTTTGGGGAGGGAGCTCGGGGACGATCTGGTTTGATGACGTGCAGCTAGAGGAAACTGCGCTTGTTTATGTCACACGGCGTCCTGGTACGCCTCTCACCGTCTACGATCCTGGGAATCCCGGCATGACTTACCGGGAGAAAAAGGATTTCAACGCAATAACAGACCCGCGAATGGCGGAAGCTCATCCGTTTTCGGATTCATATCACGAGCCACCCGCCGTCACACTTCCGCATAATACGAAATTGTACGCGCGTCAGATCGTCTCGATGGATTATTACTCGGCGTTTCCGATTCCAGAGACAAATGCTGTCAGTATGTGCTTAACCGATCAAGGTGTGGCTGACTGGCTCAAACGTAATTCCCGCGCGATCAGGAAGATACTACCTTCAGGGGCTGGTGTACTGGTGGGATATGACGAGATCCGGCAAATGAACTCCTGCGGAAGTTGTCGGGCAAAGAAGTTGTCCGCTGGAGAGCTTTTGGCCTGGAACGTAGATCAGATTACTAAGACATTCCATGCCGCTATTCCCAACACCCAGTTATACACCTGGAGCGACATGTTCGATCCCTATCATAATTCTCTTGAAAATTACTATTACGTGGAGGGCGATCTGTCGGGTTCTTGGAAGGGTTTGCCTTCGGATATCACGATCATGAACTGGAATCTAGGGCACCTGAAAGAATCTCTCACCTTCTTCTCGGGCAATGATAGTCGTCAGGGCAAGAGGTACAAGCAGATTATCGCTGGCTATTACGATCACGGAGATGGTGCGTCGGCTGCGCGTGAAGAGTTAGCGCAAGCGGTCGGCATTCCAGACGTTAAGGGATTGATGTATACAACTTGGGAGGATAATTATTCGCAACTTGAGAATTTCGCAAGTGGCGCGAAGGCTGGATGGCCGGGGTATGTCGCTGCCCAGGTGAAATCGCCCAATGCGCCGTTCGATTCTTTGAAGTTGCCGGCAAGCTTCTTTTTTATAGCAGTAGTCGGCGTAGTTGTTTTTAAGACCTTCTACCGAGTTCTCGACTATTTAGTGTAGGTCGATGTTTATCGCCATAACTTGCCTGGCCATCGAAGATGGCAGGACCAGAGATGCAATCAGTTAACTTGGTTTCGAATAAATGGCTATCGCAGGAAATCTCTCCAGAGGTGCCCCTGTGCGTGGATCTCGACGGTACGCTGGTTTTTACCGACACGCTTTATGAATCGCTACTCGCTGTCCTGAGACGCCAGCCTTGGTTGCTTGCTCTGATTCCTTTTTGGCTGGCCCGCGGGCGCGCTTACCTTAAGAGTGAGCTTGCTCACCGTGCGCTACTCGATGCTAGTCTCCTGCCCTATAACCTTGACCTGATCGCCTGGCTTGAGAAGCACAAACAGAACGGTCGAGATCTGGTTTTAGTAACCGCGGCTAATCAGAGCGTCGCCGAATCAGTAAACAAAGTGACAGGCCTGTTTACTGAGGTTCTGGGGAGTGATGATCGTTCCAATCTGAAAGGTAAGCAGAAAGCAAACGTGCTCCGGCAACGCTTCCCAGCTGGGTTCGACTACGTAGGCGACTGCAAAGCGGATTACCCGGTCTGGCAAACGTGCCGGAAAGCGTTTTTGGTCAGTCGGAAATCATCTATAGCTGGAAAGCACGCGCAGGTCCGGTTTGAACAGGTATTCCACATCCCTCAGCGCAACCGATTGCGAACCTGGCTCCGTGCTCTAAGAGTTCATCAATGGGTCAAGAACCTCTTAGTGTTCGCTCCGATAATATCGGGGCATCGTCTCACGACGACTCCGGTTCTCTTCAGGGGTGTCTTATTATTCGTAGCCTTTGGGTTCTGCGCCTCCTCCGTCTATGTGATTAATGATCTTGTCGATATCAGCTCGGATCGGAAGCACAGGACCAAGCGAAACAGGCCGTTTGCAAATGGACAGTTATCAATCCCGAGCGGCGTTGTAGCTCTGATCCTACTGTTTTCAGCTTCAATGTTGATTGCTCACGCGTTGTCACCCGCTACGGCTTGGGTACTTCTGGTTTACTTCGCTGTTTCGCAACTATATTCACTATTTCTAAAGAGCCGTTTAATACTGGACGTGTTCACATTGCTGCTGCTCTACAGTCTGCGGATCCTGGCAGGTGGTGTCACCACGGGCATTGCGCTGTCGCCCTGGTTGTTAGCGTTTGTAAATTTCGCACTTCTCAGCCTTGCTTTTGCGAAGAGGGCTGTAGAGTTGCAGTATGCCGGAACAGCTAGTCATGCTGCGGCTACTCCCGGGAGAGACTACAGGCCGTCGGATCTCGGGCAGGTCACAGGTTTTGGACAAGTCAGCGGCTACGTGGCAGGTCTGGTCTTGGCGCTGTATATCGGAGATGGTCAGGCTAGCCGCGAGTATCTGAGCCCGGCCATTTTATGGTTTCTTGTGCCTATATTTTTGTACTGGATCACGAGGTGCTGGGTGTTTTGCGGCCGGGGCATTATGCATGAGGATCCGATCATGTTCTCGGTAAAAGACAAGGTCACGTATGTGACAGCCGCGCTCTGTGCGGTGGGTTTGTATGTTCCTCACCACTTTCACATCTCCTTTCCTACGGTTCTTCTTCGCTAACAGCATCGCGAGGCGGGTCGAGGGGTCGGTCGAGTAAGTCTGTCACGACGTCCGGCGAGGAAGGTTGCTTCTGAACTGAATGAGCTGGCTCAAGTAGCTTGAGAATGTCGCTCAGTTCGCGCCGTACCTCCTGATACAGCGCCGATTGACTGATAAATAAATCACCCTGTAATCTCTCGGAAACTGTTTTGGCGGATTCTCTTCGAGGTTTGTTCTCCAGAAAACGGCGCGCCCCTTCAATGGTGAAGCGTTTCTCGTAAAGCAAGCGCTTGATCTCCAGAACCATCTCGACGTCCTTCCGGCGGTAAAGCCGGTGACCGGTTCCTGATTTCTTCGGCCCTAAACCAGAGAACTCGGATTCCCAAAAGCGCAGCACGTACGGTTTGAGCCCGGCGAGTTTGGCCACTTCGCCAATTCGAAAGTAAAGCTTGTTCGGTATCTCCGGATCGGACGCGGGCGTTGGAGGCAACTCTTCCATGTGAACCGACTGATTCGCCCCTAATTGTAACGGAATCAAGCGTGGCCGGGCCCCTTACAATCCGCAGGGACGCACCTTGATACGATGACCGACAGCTTACCTATGCCCAAACGTGCACTCGTTCTTCTTGCGATTCCGGCGCTCGCCACCTGTTTCGGGATGGCTTCTCAAGCGCAGTCGGTCAAGAAGATTTCTCAACAGACCTTTGGCAAGACTGCAGACGGCCGGCAGATCTATGCCTACACGCTTCAAAATGCGTCAGGCATGGAGGTCAAAATTCTGAGCTACGGCGCTACCGTCGCCTCAGTCAAAGTGCCTGACCGAAGCAAGAAGTTTGCAGACGTCGTCTTGGGTTTCGACAGCCTGGAAGGCTACACGTCAAAGACCAATACATCCTACTTCGGCGCTGTGGTGGGTCGGTACGGCAATCGTATCGCGAACGGAACCTTCGTTTTGGACGGCCACACTTATCATCTGGCCAAGAACGATGCGCCTAGGCCGAACACGCTCCATGGCGGATTGGAGGGCTTTAACCAGAAAGTTTGGGACGCCAAAGATGTCAGCAGCACTGATGGCCAAGCGGTGGAGTTGCATTATGTAAGCCGCAATGGTGAAGAGGGCTTTCCGGGCAACCTGAGTGTGACCGTTCGTTACACAGTGGGGGCAAAGAACGAACTTCGGCTCGACTATCAGGCGACCACGGACAAGGATACTGTTCTGAACCTCACGAATCATTCCTATTTCAACCTGCAAGGATCCGGAAGCGAAACGGTTCTGCATCACAAGCTGATGATTGCAGCGGCAACATACACGCCGGTCAACAGTTCGCTGATTCCGACGGGAGTGCTGGCGCCGGTTGCCGGGACACCTTTCGATTTCAGCAGTGTAACGGAGATTGGCAGCCGCATCAATACCGATAACCAGCAGCTGAAATTCGGAGAAGGATACGATCACAACTTTGTTCTCGATACGGGCGGCAGCCTCGATAAGCGTGCAGTCCGAGTGGAGGAGCCAACAACAGGACGGGTGATGGAAGTCTTCACCTCCCAGCCCGGAGTTCAGTTCTACACAGGCAACTTCTTGGACGGAAAGAACCACGGCATTGGCGGCGCATTCCGTTACCGTTCGGCATTGTGTTTAGAAACCCAGCATTTCCCTGATTCGCCCAATCATCCCAAGTTCCCGACAACCGAGCTTCGTCCAGGAGAGCAGTACAAGAGCACCACGATTTACCGCTTTTCTACGCAATAAGACTTACTTGGGCTGCCTTCGTAAGGTGAGCGCATCCGGGCGCAGTGTGGCGTTTTTCAGTTTTCTCCAGTCATCAGTAACGTGAATCAGTTTGCCACTCACGTGGTTTGATTGCTCGGAAGCAAGGAAAGCTGCGTGCCCCATTTGCAGGTCAGGCGAGATTCCTCCAGTCCTCCTGACCTCCTTAGCCTCGGTCACAACACGCTGTTCCAGCTGAGCTTCCGCCTTGATAATCTCGTCAGTCAAATTCGTGTATGCCGGTCCCGGATCCAGGCAGTTAATCTGAACGTTATGGTCAAGAAGTTCAAGCGCGAGAGACTCGACAAAGCGCACTACGCCGGTTTTTGAAGTCGAATACGCAGACCAGTTGAGCTTGGGGATCTGATCACTGTCACAAGTAAGAACGATAATCTTGCCAGCCCGCCTCTCGATCATTGATGGCAGCACGGCCCGGCATGAATGCACCACTCCGAGCAGGTTGATTTGGATTGTTTCGGTCCAGGTTTTTAGCGGTGTTTTCAGGAACGAGTTCAGCGGACCGCTAACGGCGGCGGCACAGATCAACACGTCTATCGAACTGCCGAAAGCAATTCGAACCTGGTCTACAGCAAGCAATAACCGCTCGGAATCGGTAACGTCAGCGCGGATGCGCAGCGCATTGCCGCCGGCCTGCTCGATTTCGATGTGAGCTAGATCAATCTCCGCCTTACTGCGGCCCACCAGAGCGATCCTGCCGCCACGACGAGCGAACCCGAGCGCAAGACGTTTACCGATCCCGCGGCCCGCTCCCGTAATCAGGATGTTTTTGCCTGTGAACTCTTTGTTTTCGATAAATACCTCACCCGATCGGAGGCGCACCAACAGTGACCCCGACTCAAGCGTAGAACATCTTCACGAAAATGTTGACTTGCGTTTTACTTTGAGTGGGCGCCACCCAGGCGCACAGAATTTGCCGCCCGCCGTTCATGCCAAAAGTGCCCTGAAAGTAGGACTTTTGCGCTATACTCTTCCTAGCGATTTGTAGATCGTGGCAGTTCCGTAGTAAATCAATTTCCAGAGGCGAATGAGTAAAGAAGACAGTATAGAAGTAACTGGCACCGTAGTTGAAAAATTCCCGAGTGGCCTTTTCAGCGTTCAACTGGATCAGGACAGAACAGTTCTCGCTCATCTGGCCGGTAAGTTACGCAGAAATAGAATTAGAGTTCTAGCCGGTGATCGAGTCACTCTTGAAATGTCGCCTTACGATCTGACAAAGGGCCGAATTACCTACCGGCACAAATAGGCTGCTTCTCTTCATCCATTTTTCTCAGACCCCTTCCAGATATCCGTAACCCAGCCTCCACTGACAAACGTTCCACTAACATAGGAATTTGTCACACTTAGATTCACTCAGTCACCTTACGTCAAGGTCGCCGCAAAGGAGGCATTGGCCCCAGGTTTACTTCGGAGTGATGGCGACATCCCTGGCGACGCTGCTTCTTGAGCTGGCGCTTACCCGGGTTTTCTCGGTTGTTTACTTTTATCATTTCGCTTTTCTGGCGATCTCAATTGCGCTTTTCGGACTCGGCGCCGGAGGCGTCTTTTCCTACCTCGTTTCAGACTGGCGAGGCTCATTGTACGGAAAAGTCGGCGTGATTGCTCTTCTAAATTCGTTCGCCATCGTCCTGTGTCTGTGCTTTTTGCTACGGCGCAGCGGCAGTATGTCAACGATTGAATTGATGATTGCCTACTTCGTTGCGGCAATCCCCTTTGTGCTTTCGGGAACCGTCGTAAGCCTCGTGATCGACAACACCATCGACCGGGTCAACAGGACTTACTTTTTCGATTTGGCTGGAGCGGCCGCGGGCTGCGCCGTTTTGGTCCCGCTCTTGAATTGGATGGGCGGACCGAACACGATCATGGTAGCCGCTGTGCTGTTCGCCGTTTCCAGTGCGATCTGGTTTCACTTAGCCATGTCGCAGCGGGGCCGGATCCTGGCTGTTATCTCCGGTTTGCTGCTTGTCGCTCTAATCACTTCTAACTCGAAGTTATTTTTTATCGATGTTAAATTCGCTAAAGGCCAAGAGCTGAAGGGCGAAGAGTTCGTCCAATGGAACAGCTTTTCCCGCATCGCACTCAAGCCCGAGCCAGGCAGCGGATTGAAGAGCATTGTGATCGATGCTGATGCAGCAACCGGCGTCGCTCGCTTCAATTTTGAACACCTCAGTTCAGATCAAAAATTTGATCTTGCCTATCACGGTCCCGGTGTCCCTTACCTGCTTCGGCCGGGAGCAAAAACTCTGATCATCGGACCGGGCGGTGGATGGGACGTCTCACGGGCGCTCGCTTCAGGAAGCACGGATATTACAGGTGTTGAGATCAACCCCATCATCGCCAACGTGATTATGCGAAAGAAGTACCCCGGCTATAGCAATGGCCTGTACCTTCGGCCTGAGGTAAAGATCGTCGTTGAGGATGGGCGATCATTCATCCGGCGCTCGCACGATCACTACAACGTTCTGCAGGCGACCCTGGTAGATACTTGGGCATCTACCGCGGCCGGTGCTTTTGCTCTTTCGGAAAACAACCTCTACACCACCAATGCGTTCGTAGACTACTTGTCGCACCTGACCGATGACGGCATCCTGGCATTTACCCGTTGGGGCTTCAATCCTCCTCGGGAATCACTTCGCGTTGTTTCGCTGGCTCGCGCTGCCTTAACTAAACTGGGCGGCAACCAGGCTGCCCTTAACGTCTTTGTGCTGCGTGAGAACCAGCAGAATCTAGGTGCGTGGGGAGCTCAGGATACAATTCTTGTTTCCCGCCGGCCGTTCTCGAACACTGATATCGACAACCTGCAGGAATTCGCTAGGCGGGGCGGGATACAGGTGGTTTACTACCCCGGTACTGCGGTCAGCACGCCTTTTCGAGACTTACTGCTGGCGCGGGATGTGGATGAGTTTTACGACGGATACGCATTTGACGTCCGCCCGGTTAGCGACGATCGCCCGTTTTTCTTTTACACTGTCCAGCCTCGGGATCTTTGGCGGTTCATGCTCGACGCTTCCCGCAAGACAGCTGACTACAAGGTGAACTCTGCGCTTCCGATCCTCTTCGGTCTAATCGGCATCAGTGTGCTGGCAATGGTGGTGATTATCTCTTTGCCGCCTTTGGTCTTGAAGCACAGCTTGCCACACGATAAGCATTCGGTCGGAGCACTGATGTTCTTCTTATTCATCGGGTCCGGTTACATCCTAATTCAGGTCGCACTGATACAAAAATTCGTTCTCTTTCTGGGGCACCCCACTTACGCGCTTACGGTGATCATCTTCTCCATGCTGCTCTCGAGCGGAGTTGGAAGTTTCGCCAGTAAGAGCCTGGTAAGGGGAGACCAGAGACGACTGAGTGTCGTGATGGTGTTGATTGTGGCAGCTATTCTTGTACTCTCTTTTGTAGTCTCACCGCTAACTGAAAGCGGGGTTACGCTACCCTTCGCTCTGAAAGTACTCGTTTCTGTGCTTTTAATAAGCCCTCTTGGATTTGCCATGGGCATGCCCTTCCCGACTGGCCTTACTATGCTCGAACAAAGCATGCCGGCGTCGGTACGTTTGGCTTGGGCGATTAACGCTGCCGCGAGCGTGTTGGGATCTGCCGCAGCAATGTTTCTCGCAATCTATTTGGGCCTGCAAATGACGCTGGTTATCGGAGGCATCTTTTATCTCCTGGCTTGGGTAAGCGCCACCCTATCGGCGTTGAGCCATGGAGAACGGCGAGACTTGATGGCCGCTATGCCCGCCCGGTAAAGCAATTCGAAGCTACTGAATCACTCGCAAAGCCTCTTCGAGAGCTTCAACAAAGTAGTACTCGCCCCACATCACTGACTCATCGACGCCCAACCCTTTGTGGATGTGATAAACGCCGCCTTTCAAAATGCCCTCCCATTCAGGGTCTCCAACAGCCAGGAATTTCGTGCAAAGTGTGCGCAGAATGTGAATGGCTGTCGACCAGTAAAAGTGGCCTTTGATCGGATCAGGAGCTTGTCTGCACAGCCGCAACAGCCCGGCAGCAGCAATGGCGGCAGCGGACGAATCAACCAGTGACCGATTCTCGGCCGGAGCGTTGTAGTCCCAAGGCGGAACGCCATCGGCCGGAGTATGGGTAATGTAATAGTCGGCACAGGCCTCAGCCGTCTGCAGGAAACGCGGATCGCGGCTGTACTCATAAGCGATGGAAAAGCCGTACAATGCCCAGGTTAGGCCTCTCGACCAGCAGGAATCTCCTCGAAAACCCTGTTGCGTGGTCTGGCGCAAGAACTCGCCCGTTTCGAGATCGAAAATTCCCTCATGAGCAGTTGACCCGTCTGAGCGCACCAGGCAGCGTTTTGCGGTGATGGAATGACGAACGGCGATGTCGCGCAAACGCTTGTCATTGCACTCTCGCGCAGCATAAAAGATAATTCCAATGTTCATCATGCTGTCAATGAAAACGGAATCTTCCGACACAAACGACCGCACGTATTGACCTTCCTCGTTGAATCCTTGCGCCAGTGATTTACCGGCATGAACAACCACCTCGCGGATGGTACTGTCGCGTGTCACTTGATACCAGCGATAGAACGCAGAGAAGAAGATGAAGCCCAAATCGTGCACATCGCTGTCCGACTTGCGCGATTCCAAGGGTTTGCTATAGCCGATGCCCTGCTCCATCCAAAACTTGGAGTCGGGGTGGTCGCCACCCAGGTGCCGGTAGAATAGCCACATCATGCCGGGCAGGAATCCGTCACACCAGTGTGTCCACGCCGGCCCGTCGTGACGCCACTTTCCGCCCATGGTGTACATAGGGTAAAGATCCGGGTTTTGCTCAACGATGCGGCGAACTTGCTTTTGAGCGAAGCTGATCGCGTTCTCGAACAGCCCTCGATCAGACTCGTAGATGAATTGGATCACGTAGGCACCTGCGCTCACATTATAAGTAAAATCCGCTTTGCTACCATCGGTTGGCATGCCAACGAAAGTGACGATCCTGGACCACGGACCGATCCGGATCGAGGGTGACTTTACCATCCACGATTCGGAGGGAAATTCATTTGGACTCAGCGGCCGTTCTGCGATCTCATTGTGCCGGTGCGGATTAGCTGAAAATAAACCGTTCTGTGATGGGGCACACGGCAGGGGCGGATTCAACTCGTTATGCAAAGCCCGCGAACTTCCTCCCCCTAAGCCAAAAATTTAATTGGGGACACTCTAGCTCGCTTCAAATTTTCACGTGATCTTGTAAGATTTTGTCGTCTTTGAGCGTCGTTGAGACGTCATGAAGGGTAGTCTTCGTGGCGTCTGTCGATCCCAATCCGATTACTGCCTTGCCGGTCGGCGCCGTAGCTGATCCGGCAGGGAATCAGCTAGGTCGACGGCTCGTCGAACTCGATATCCTGCGCGGCTTCCTGCTTCTTTGGATGACGCTGACCCACTTACCAACAAAAGTCAGCATAGTCTCGAACCAGACATTCGGGTTTGTCTCTGGTGCAGAAGGATTTATCTTTCTCGCCGCTTTCATGGTCGGACAGCTTCAAACGCGAAGCGAAGGGAAGGTAGGGGAATGGGGTGCCTTCCGCGACATCGCCCGGCGTACCGGCCGCGTCTACCTGTACCATTCCATTCTTCTCGTTATTGCGTTCGCTCTGTTTGCGCCGTTTGCCCTGGCCTTCAACCGCATAGCCATCCAGAATCTTCTCTCTTTTTACATTCAGAGTCCGAAAGAGGCAAGTTTCGCGGCGGCTCTACTTGAATACCGCCCGTCGTTGCTCGATATTCTGCCCATGTATATCGTGTTCATGGCCCTCACGCCACTTGCACGAAAGGTCGCCCATACTCGCGGGTGGAAGCCTGTAGTCTGCGTCAGTGTCACCGTGTGGGCGGCAGCCCAACTCGGCTTGCGCGCTTGGCTCTACCGTCAGGGCGATATCTTCGGCTTGAAAGTACCTGAGAGTTCGACGGGCGCTTTCGATCTCTATGGCTGGCAGCTGCTGTGGATGGTGGGGCTTGTTCTAGGAACGACCTATGCAACTCGTATCAGAGTTGGCAGGAAAGCTTTAGGTCCGGCTATTCCGTCGTGGTTATTACGTTTGAGCGTTGCAGTGATCGTGGGATTTCTGGTCTTGCGATATGGCCCGCTCGATCACTGGGTGGACCTAAATACTCACGGTTGGCTGATCGACAAGTGGCATCTCGGTCCGGCACGTGTGATCAACTTTACTGCCATTGCGATCGTTTTGATTCGGTATGGTACCCGCATCGCCTCGTTTGATCTATTCGCGCCGCTGGCGGCGCTTGGACAAGCATCGCTCGAAGTATTTTGCGTGCACATACTCTGCTGTCTTTCCGGTGATGCTCTAAGCAGACAGGCAGATCCAGATCTGCCGTGGTATCAACAGGCTGCTCTGCTCGCCATCACTCTTGTGACGTTGTTCCTGACTGCGCGTTTTGTTGCTTGGAGGCGCTCTCGCAGGCAACAGGAATCAGTTCAGCGGGATGACTCCGAATCGGGGCTAATCCGCATCACTCGCTAAGGATTCTGATATCACGTAAATTTCGGTAATCCTCAGCAAAATCTAGCCCGTAACCCACCACGAATTCATCGGGAATCGTAAAGCCGACGTACTTGACAGATACCGGTTGGAGGCGGCGGTCGGGCTTGTCAAGAAGGGTTGCCACCGCCAGCGATTTCGGACTGCGCTGCTGCAGCAACCGGGTCAGATAGCTGAGGGTAACGCCGCTATCGATGATGTCTTCCACGATCAACACGTTTTGCCCTTCGATCTGGACATCCAGATCGCGCGTAACCTTTACCTGTCCGGAACTAGTCTTCTGACTGCCATAGCTCGATATGGCCATAAACTCGATCCGAACTGCATGGTTCTTTATTGCGCGAGCCAAGTCGGCCATAAAGATAAACGAGCCCTTCAGGATAGCGATCAGATACAGAGGTCCTGCGGGATAGTCGGAGTCAATCTCGGCGGCCATCTCGCTTACTCGCGCTGCAATTTGCTCAGATGAAATCAGGATTCGATGGACGTCTGCTGGCATTGCCTGTCATCTTAACGGAGCGGGCCCGTGCTCGCCTGTCGGAGCCAGTCAACGCGGGGCGAGCTTTAGACGAGTGCTGCCAAGACCGATATGGATATGCGGAGCAGTTGCTGCCCCGGCTACCGCGCTTCGAAAGGCGAGATACGGGATGTGCAATCTTTCCAGCAATTGCCGCAGCCAGAGACCTTGCGGCGCGTCGGGGTTGAGGGCGACATCGACCCTGTTACGGTGATCAAGCTGCATAGATTGGTGCAGCATGGTTTGCCCTAAAGCACTGATGGGCAGTACCTGATGGAAATGCCGTTCGAACTCAGCAGAAATAGACGACATATCACCGAGGGAAAACTGGCCGTTTCCTCCGTAGCGAATCATTACGTCCTTGGTTCCGACGGTGTTCTTTTGCAGGGCCTGCTCCAGCTGTTTTTCGTGTTCGGCCATGGCCCGCAACGATTCGAGCAATGCTTTCCGATTATCAGCGAGCTCGAGCACACGCCGGCGGGACGTGAGTTCATCCTGAAATCGTTGATACTCGGAGTTGGAGATCACTCCGGAACCGAGCATGATCTGACGGTCATCTACAATCTTCTGCTGCCGCTCTACGCGCCTCTTAGCGGCTTTCACCATCCTCTCCGCCGCTTCGGGGGCCATGTTCTCCAAATGCGTCACTCCGTAGAGAGTTTCTGCTAAAGTCATCTGGTCCTCGGCGTCAGCGAGGCGCTCTTCAGCCTGCTCCAGGTAGGTTCTTGCCAAGGCGCCCTGATCCACAAGACCACGGATCCGCTCTACTTCACTTCGTGCCCGATCGAGCTGAGTCTGGCTAAGAGCATCGGTAGTAAGAGTGGACGACTGTGTGCCGTTCCATGCGGGGGAGTTTGGAGTGAAAAGTAACGACGCGATTAGAAGCCCTTCGAGCCGTCTGGCCCGGCATAGACGCATCTACGGCCAGTGTAGTACGCTAAGCGCAGGAGAACGATCCGACGAGTCTTACAATCTCTTCTCAGGAACTTAACACTCCCGAAAACACCAGCGAAATTCCCCACTGGACCCTTGCTATTCGGGCGGCTGAGAGCCGTAAAGCATTTGACCTTCGTGTTTTGGATCTCACAGAGGTAACCAGCTTTACCGATTACTTTCTGATTTGCTCGGTTACCAATCCGCGTCAGGGGCAGGCGGTTTGCGACGAGATCGGGAGGCAGCTTAAGGATGCAGGAGACCGGCCGATCAGTCTGGAAGGTTACGACACGGCCGAGTGGATTCTAATGGACTATGGCGATTTTATCGTGCACATTTTTTCTGTAACTGCTCGTTCTTACTACGACTTAGAACGACTTTGGCGGCACGCCCGAGCCCTGGATCTCCCCCTTATTACCGAAACCATTTCGGCCTTACCAGTACCCTCCCCATCTGTATAACCATCTTTGATTGCAATAAATGTTGAGGTTCACCCTCTATAATTAAAGCTGAGGAGCAACGTACTCGTCATATCTTGTTTCACTGAGGAGTGGCTGTCAGGTCTACTTTGCTAGGTCTGAGTCTCGCTGGTAACTAGATGAACCTACTCGGAACACTCTCGCCGCGGCACTTTACCGTTCTCCACACGATCGTTCAGAATTACATTGAAACGGGGGAGCCAGTGGCTTCCAGGACTATCGCAAGACGATACCCGATGAGTGCGGCTTCCATACGGAACATGATGGCTGACCTGCTCGAGAAAGGCTACCTGTCCCAACCCCACACGTCGGCCGGCCGCATCCCGACCGAACGCGCTTACCAGAGTTACGTAAAGACGCTTATGAGCAGCCGCCTCGTTCAGACAGAGTTAGACCGGCTGCACGGAGAGATTCAGCGTGAGGGCAGCGTGGAGGGACGAATCGAGCGGTCTTCGAAGCTTTTGACCGAGATCACCCGCCAGTTTGGGATTGCGGCTGCGATTCCGACTCAAAACCAGACACTCGACCAGGTCGAGTTTGTTGCTTTGGCTGACCGGCGAGTGTTGATGGTGGTTGTTACCCGCGATCGTCTGGTACGAAACAAGGTAATCACCATCGACGAGCACCTCACTCAAGACGAACTCTCGTCTATCCGTAATTACATCAATTACAAT
>CAXTMN010000009.1:49174-52843 GCA_964245395.1 uncultured Bryobacteraceae bacterium | reverse complement strand
GGCCTGGGTAGCATTCATCGAGAGCTGAAGCGCCGCCTTGAATTGGAGAGCGCCGCCTATGACGCCATCCTCAAGCGCGTTAGCAAGTTCTATTCCGAGGGACTTCTCGACTTAGGTCTTATGCCTGAGATCCACTTCGACGGCGCAGAAAATCTGATTGGCCTCGACCTTCACCTGACCCGGGAGCGAATGAGGGAGTTGTTCCGGGCGCTTGAAGAGAAAAAGCGTGTACTCCAGCTGCTGGGACGTTTTCTCGAGCAGGCGGACGGCGAACTGTCCATACAAGTCGGCCTTTCCGATGTTCACCCCAGCATGGGCGAATTAGCCTTGATTGGGGTAAAGCTGAATCTCCCCAACGGTATGGAAGCGCATGTTGCGGTCCTGGGACCGATGCGAATGAACTACAGCCGGGCTGTTTCAGCGGTTCTCCATGTGGGACAAGCATTTAAGTCCACCGCAATGTAAGGGCTCAGGTTTTTGACTTAGCCCCGCATTTGATTATCGGCGCACAAAGGTGCTTTAATGGGTATAGGACAAAGGGGAAAAGTGGGCGAAAGCCCACTTTTTTATTGTGTTCTGATTCTATGTCGGCAGTCGAAAAATCGGAGCTCTTGCACGCCATTACGGAGCTCGGTGTCCGGGCTGCCGAGAGCACCGGAATCGAAATTGCCGATATCGAATTGAAGGGGAGCGGGCGAAGCCGTTTTTTGCGGGTCTACATAGACAAACCGGGTGGAGTTACTCACGGCGATTGCGAAATCATTTCCGAACGCATGGGTAAGCTTCTCGACGAGAGCGAGACAATCCCGGAGGATAGCTATACGCTGGAAGTCAGCTCTTTGGGTGTCGAACGCCCTCTGGCAAAGCCGAGAGATTTTGAGCGCGTGCTTGGGCAGAAGATACAGGTTTTCCTTCGTGAGCCAATCGACAATGCGAAGCAGTTCGAAGGAACTCTTCTCAGTCTCACAGACGGGGTCTTGGAAATCCAGCTTGCATCGGATCAGCGGGTCGACGTCCCTTTAGGACGACTCCAAAAGGCCAAGCTGAAGTTCGAGTGGTAGTTCCCGCTCGGCCCCAAACTCGATAGAAATTCTGCTGTCAGATTTAAGAGGTTTTACGTGCCTTCTATTTATCAGTCCATCGAAATGTTGAGCAAAGAGAAAGGGATCGACCCGCAGATCGTGCTGGACGCGGTTAAGGACGCTATGCTGGCCGCCGCGCGCAAGCATTTCCGGTCGCAGGAAGACCTGGTCGCCGATCTTGATGAGAGTACGGGCAATATTTGTATTTACAGCGTGAAGCAAGTGGTCGAGACTGTAGAGGATCCGTACAAGCAGATCGGTCTGTCATCTGCCAGGAAGGTCGACTCACAGGCGGAACTCGGCTCAGAGATTCGTGAAGTAAAGCCGACCGAAGCGTTGGGACGTATTTCGGCTCAAACGGCCAAACAGGTGATTTTGCAAAAGGTTCGTGAGGCTGAGCGGGATAGCGTCTACTCCGAGTTTCAGGGCCGGCACGGCGAACTGGTCAACTGCACAGTAAAGCGCCTGGAAGGGCAGGACTACATCGTCGACATGGGCAAGACCGAAGCGCGCTTGTCCAAGAAAGAGCAGTCGCGGGTTGAAAACTTCAGTATTGGCGACCGTGTTCGGTGCGTCATCAAGGGCGTAGAACGGGGCGGGAAGAATTCTGGCGTAGTGGTGTCGCGTGCTGCGCCAGAGCTGGTAATGCGTTTGTTCGAGCAGGAAGTTCCGGAAATCTACGACAACACAGTTGCTATCAAAGCCTGCGCTCGGGAAGCCGGAGAGCGGACCAAGATCGCTGTTGTCAGCCGCGATCGCGACGTGGACAGTGTCGGAGCGTGCGTTGGCATGAAAGGTATGCGCGTTCAGTCAATCATTCGCGAACTCCGCGGCGAAAAGATCGACATCATCGAGTATTCTGAAGATCCGCTTCAATATGTGACGAAAGCGTTGAATCCTGCAAAGATTTCGCGGGTCACTATTGTCGATGGCCCAGGTAAGCATATGGAGGTCGTAGTGGACGATCTTCAGTTGTCTCTTGCCATCGGAAAACGCGGTCAGAACGTGCGGCTTGCGGCCAAATTGATGGGCTGGAAGATCGACATTAAGAGCGAAGAAGAAAAGAGAAGGGAATTAGAGTCTCGCATGGCAGACATGGTAATCACCGGTGCACCCGTTTCGGTGCTTCTCGATCACGGACTGGATGAAGTAATCGTAGAGCAGCTTGTCGCGGCCAGCGTCGGCACCGTAGAGAAGCTCGGCTCGATGACACCGGAAGAGCTCGAAGCGATCCCCAACATCGATGAAGCCATTGTTTCGCAAATTCAATCGGCAGTTGTTTCGTTCTACGGGCAATATGACGAAGAGTCTGGCGCCGAAACGGCTCCTGCCGATGCGAT
The DNA here is from genome assembly GCA_964245395.1 of uncultured Bryobacteraceae bacterium. Lineage (GTDB taxonomy): Bacteria > Acidobacteriota > Terriglobia > Bryobacterales > Bryobacteraceae > Bog-105. The sequence continues at coordinate 50,421 of CAXTMN010000009.1, read as the reverse complement.
GAGCGTCGAAGAAGCAATTGACGCCACAACGGCCGGCTCCACCGATAGTAAACTCGCAGAGACCCCGGCCGCTTTTGAAAATATCGAGACCGGCGTCCTCAATCGGGATCTGGCCACACATGAACCGGCCGCTTTGAACAAAACTGAGAAGGGCGAGGTTCTTGATCTCGGCCGCGTAGAGGGCCTCTCCGCGGCGCCGTCCACGCTACGTGGACTAACTAGTTCCGGTGAAAGCGATGAGTTGGCTGAATCTGTTACGATGGAAAAATCCGAATAAAGGCCCAAATTCCGGCAGTGTAAGGAGTTTTTTAGCAGTTTAGTCTATGAAGAAGATCAGAATCAACGAGCTGGCTCGTGAGTTAGAACTTAAACCTGGCGTCATTATCGATATGTTGCCCGAACTGGGCGTGAGCGAAAAGAAAACACATTCCAGCTCCATTGACGAAGACGTCGCTATCGCGCTTAAGCAGCGCCTGTACGGTTCTGATATCCCTCGTGAGCGGTCGAACGGTTATCTTACTGAATCCGATCACGAGGGTTCCGATTTCTCTAACCCAACGGATACTGCTGAGCCCGTTGCAGAAGGGCCAGCCGACACAACTGCATCGGAACAGCCGCGCGCAGCAAGGCCTTCTTTTCAGCCGCCGCTTCGCCCTCCTGGAGCCGGAAGCTCGCGTACGCAAACTCCGTCCGGCCCAAGTTCTCTGCCCATTCCGCCTCCCAGTGAGACCGTCTCTCTATCCAATATAGTTCCCAAGGCTGAACCCGCCTCAGCGGTTTCTACCGTTCAGCCTCCCCTGTTCGCGCCGCCGGTCCGGCTTCAAGTTCCGGCTTCGCCCGCTACACCACCGCCTGGTACACCACAGCCTGGCTCACAGCTGCCTGGCTCTCCGGCACCCGGTGCAGGATCATCGGAGGCAAGCCCGACGGCAGCGGTCACTGCGGAACCAGAACGCCCCCCACTCCGTTTTCAACCGTTGCGACCACCGCTTGGTGGAGGGAGTGGAATGACCCCTCCGCTAGCCTCCCCTCCAGGTTTGCCAAGTTTCTCGAGCCAAGGGACCAACTTGTCCGGCACTGCTCCCGGTCACCCCAGTAAGCCGCTTGCTATTCCGGCGCGGCCTCTTCCGCCCGCAGTTCCTCGCGTGGCGCCCCCCAGACCTGGCCCTGCAGCTCCGAATGTGCCCGCCGGCCCAAAACAGCCGCTGCCGAGCGAATCTACGCGGCCCGTCCAAGCGCCTCCGCCT
>CAXTMN010000009.1:13534-49164 GCA_964245395.1 uncultured Bryobacteraceae bacterium | reverse complement strand
GGTAGCGTCACCTGCTCCCGGGGCCCCTGCAATATCCCCGCCCCCGGTCGCGACCCCAAGTCAGCCGCAATCTGCCAGCCAACCGCAAGCTCCGGGAGCGCAGGCTTCCAGCCAGCCGTCTGCGCCCGTGCGGCCTCAACAGGTACCGACCCACGTGGTCGCCCCCGGACCGTCTCCCTCTGCATCGGCTGTTCCGGGCTCGCCGATTCCGCCACGCCCAGCAAACCCACGACCGACCCTTGTGCCGGGTGCTCCAATTGCCCCTCGTCCTAGTGGTTCCCGTCCACCGCTTGCTGGCCAGCCTGCCGCCCGACCCGTTGTTCCTCCACGTCCTGATCTGGTTCAGCGTCTGCGTCAGCAACAGCCCCAACCACGGCCGCCGATGACTGCTGCTCCTGCTGCGCCTCGGCCCGGAGCGCCGGCTCGGCCACCATCCTCGGCGCCTGGTCAGCCCCTCTACCGCGGACCTATTCGTCCTGGCCAGCCGCTGATGCGCGGCCCTGGCGGGCCAGCTGGTTCGGTAGGAACTGGCTTCCCCCCGGGCCTACGGAGACCCGGCGTTGGCCGTCCACCTCATCCGACAAGCTTGCGACCCGAAGTCGCAACCATGCCTACCGAGCAGCAGCGCCGTCACCAGGCCAAGCCGGTAGGCCGCCCCACAGCCCGCAAACGCGAGCAGGAAGGCAATATTCGCGAGCGTGTCTCCAAACGCTCCATGGTGATGGAACCGCCGCCGATCGATCGCGAGATCACGGTAGCCGAAGGCGTCACAGTCAAAGAGCTTTCAGAAAAGCTCGGCGTCAAAGCGAACCTCGTCATTAAGAAACTGGTAGAAAAGAAAATCTTCGCCACCATCAACCAGACCCTGGACGTAAAGCTCGCCGAGGAGCTCGCGCGCGAATTCGGAGCCTCTACCAATCAAGTCAGCTACGAACAAGAAAGCACACAAGACCTACAACTTGCTGAAGAGCCTAACGATTTCGTCCGGCGCGCACCTGTGGTCACCATCATGGGCCATGTCGATCACGGAAAAACATCGCTGCTCGATGCAATTCGGCAAACCAATGTAGCCGGCCGGGAAGCCGGTGGAATCACTCAGCACATCGGTGCTTATCACATCGAAAAGAACGGCCGGAAGATCGTCTTTATCGATACACCAGGCCACCAGGCATTTACCCGTATGCGTGCCCGTGGAGCCAAAGTCACCGATATTGTCGTGCTGGTCGTGTCCGCCGATGACGGTGTTATGCCGCAAACTCTCGAAGCGATCGACCATGCGCGGGCGGCTAAGGTTCCAATCATTGTCGCTATCAATAAAATTGACAAACCAGGGGCCCAGGCTGACCGGGTTAAACAGCAGCTATCCGACCGCGGTCTCCTGGCAGAAGACTGGGGCGGCGATGTTGTCATGACTCCGGTCTCTGCAAAGACAGGTCAGAATCTGGACCTGCTGCTCGAAATGATTCTCCTTGTCGCTGACATACAAGATCTGAAAGCGAATCCAAATCGCCCTGCTCTCGGTACTGTTCTTGAGGCCAAGTTGGACAAAGGCCGCGGCCCTGTCGCCACCATGCTCGTCCGGAACGGGACGTTTAAAGTCGGCGATTTCTTTATCTGCGGCTCACTTTTTTGCAAAGTTCGCGCCATGTTCGACGATCGTGGGAACTCGGTGAAAGAAGCTGAGCCTTCCATGCCCGTCGAAGTGATTGGTCTGGACAGCTTGCCGGAAGTGGGCGACAGCTTCCAGGTCATTTCGGACACCTCGAAGGCCAAACAAATCGTCATCTATCGCGAGGCAAAAGCCCGCGACGTGGCCATGGCGAAGGGTGCTCGCGTGGCTACCCTCGACTCTCTCCGGCAGCAATTTAAGGAAGGGGAGCTCAAAGATTTCAACGTCATCATCAAAGCCGACGTCGGCGGCACCGCAGAAGTGCTCTCCGACACCCTGCAGGCCCTTTCCAACGACAAGGTGCGTGTCCGGGTGCTCCGTGCGGGCGTAGGCGCCATCACCGAAGATGACGTCCTGCTTGGCTCAGCATCAGAGGCCCTTATCGTTGGCTTCAATGTGAAGCCGGAGCGCAGTGCCCAAGCGACCGCCGACCAGCAAAAGGTTGATATTCGCCTTCACAGCATTATTTACGAGCTGATTGATGAAACGAAGCTGGCGATGACCGGAATGCTTGAACCCGTGTTCAAGGAGACGGTGCAAGGCCACGCCGAAATCAAGGAGACCTTCCGGATCAGCAAAATCGGTACGGTTGCCGGCTGCTACGTTTCCGATGGCGTGGTGCGGCGCGACAGCCAGGTTCGTGTCATTCGAGACCGCGACGTGATTCATACCGGTCGCATCGACGCTCTGAAGCGGTTTAAGAATGATGCCAGCGAAGTCAAAAATGGCGTCGAGTGCGGCATCTCTTTGGTGAACTTCAACAACATCCAGGTTGGCGACATCCTCGAGATGTTTACTATGGAGCGGATTGCCGCCGAACTGCCTGTTGCTTCGCGATAAGTGGTGCCTGATTCTTGCAGTCCCGGTGTGATAACCGGGACTATTCTTTTGATATGCCCTCTATCGGGGTGTTAACTCTCGAGATTCACATAGAGGATTCGCATTCTCTCAAGGACAAGCGGCACGTAGTCAAGAGCCTCAAAGATCGCCTGCGACAGCGATTCAATATCTCTGCAGCGGAGATAGACTTCTTGGATTCGTGGCAAAGTTCGGTAGTCGCCGTAGTCACCGTCTCCAAAGATAGGGCGCGAGCCGAACAAGTTCTGCAGGCCGTCGAGAGCTTCGCCGCCAGCACGCTTGGTGGTGCCCTTACTGGGACCACCGTCGAGTGGATCTAGCGATAGCTCAGCTAGGCCGCACAGCTGTTCCTTTCTCAACCGCAGGATTCTACACTCAGAATGGAGGTACACATTGGAATCGCAATCTCACCGCGTCGAACGGGTTTCTGAAGCAATGCGCTTGGAATTAGGCGAGTTGATCGCCTATGAGTTAACGGATCCGCGCATCGGTGAAGCTGATGTAACTGAAGTTTTATTATCTCCTGACAAAAAGCACGCGCAGGTAAGGCTTCACTTGTCGAACAACCTCGCCGAACAGAACGAAACCATTCAGGCTCTCGAAGGCGCGCGTCATTTTCTTCGACGGCGTTTGGCTGAACGCTTGACTCTTTTCCGGATTCCCGAACTTCACTTCGAAGCGGATGTGGCTACCGTGACGACCCGCATGGACCATTTACTCAAGCGCGTTCGGCGCGGACGCCCTCGGGATATTTAGATCTGCGCTGACTGCCCGCTTTTCTTCTGCCAGAAAGACGATCACACGATCAAGATCACAGGCGTTCGCAAACGTCATGAAGCCTATCGGAATGAAGCCTGTTCGATTCCGCGTTCGCCTCCCTGTATCCTTCAGAAGGGCATGCTCTGCATCTTACTTATCGCGCCACGAACTCCCGTTGAGGATTGTTGGATGAAACCGGTCTCTTCCCTCTGTACAGTAGGTGACGGCAAGCCAGGGGATCCATGCGCATGCCTGCCATAAGCGGAGGGCGCTTTCTCGACGCGTGCAAGCGACGTAGCACCGACGTTCGTCCGGTGTGGTTCATGCGCCAGGCAGGACGCTATCTAAAGCCTTACCGCGACATTCGTTCCAAGCACAGCATCCTCGAAATTTGTAAAAAGCCGGATCTGGCAGCCGCCGTCACCCTGCAGCCTATTGAGATTCTCGACGTGGACGCAGCCATCATTTTTGCTGACCTGCTCTTGCCGATCGAGCCCATGGGTCTGAAGCTGGAATTTATCAGCGGCGAAGGCCCTTCGATCGAGAATGCTGTCTCAGAACCCGAAGACATCGACGCTCTCTCGACCGATCGGACCGATGATCTGGGTTATGTCGGTGAATCGATCAAATTGGTGAACCGCGCTTTGGGGGGCCGTATCCCGGTTGTCGGCTTCGTGGGCGCACCTTTCACGCTGGCCAGCTATATGATCGAAGGCGGTCCGTCGAAGACCTTTCTCAAAACCAAGAAGCTGATGTTTGGCGACGAGATTATGTGGCGTCGGCTCATGGGAAAGCTCGTCGACGTTCTGGGGGAGTTTGCAGGTATACAGGTTGGCGCCGGCGCTCGCGCCATCCAGGTCTTCGACAGCTGGGTCGGCGCCCTCAGTCCCGAGGACTACGTGCGCTATGTTCAGCCTTACTCGCGAGCTCTGATCGAGCGAATTCGCGGCAATGGTGTTCCGGTAATCCATTTTGGAACCGGCGCGGCCGGCTTCTTTCGAGAGCTGCACGCAGCCGGAGGCGACGTTCTCGGTATCGACTGGCGCATCAACATTGACCAGGCCTGGATGGACATCGGCTATCGCTCCGCTATTCAAGGAAATCTCGATCCTGTCGCGCTGTTTGCTCCGTTACCAGAACTGAAGACCAAAGTGACAGACCTGCTTCGACGGACGGGAGCACGGCCAGGTCACATCGTCAACCTGGGGCACGGTATCTTGCCTGAAACGCCGGTCGAAAACGTGAAAGGGGTAGTCCAGATCGGCCTGGAGTTTCATCCATAGCAGCAGTGAACCAAAACGGCACCATCATCATCGGAGGTGGCGTCTCCGGCCTTTCGACAGCTTATTATCTCGGCAAGCAAGGTCTTCGTTCGACACTCATTGAAAAATCGAACCGCTTGGGCGGTTTGATCAGAACCGACTTGGTTGAGGGTTGCCACCTGGAAGCCGGCCCCGATAGTTATATAGCTGCCAAACCCGCAGTTTCGGAGCTTGCAGCTGAGTTGCCCGCACTGCAAAACCAGATCATTGGATCGAACGACGCAGTTCGTCAAACTTTTATTGTTCGCGATTCAAAGTTGGTACCGTTGCCGCCCGGCATGGTAATGATGGTGCCGGGTGAACTTGCTCCGGCACTCCTTTCGCAGCTATTCAGTGCGGAAACCAAAGGACGCTTCCAACAGGAATCAACTCTTGCTCCAAGAGAGCGAACCGAAGACGTCTCTATCGCCGAATTTGTGTCCGATCATTTTGGCCGTGAGTCGTTAGAGTATGTGACCGAACCGTTGCTCTCTGGCGTTTATGGTGGTGATTCCTACCGCCTTAGCGCCCAAAGCGTTCTCCCGCGCTTTCTGGAATACGAAAGGAAGTTTGGCAGCCTGATCCGGGGTGTGCAGCTGGAGCGCCAGGCAAAGCGGGAAGGCAGCCTGTTTCTGTCTCTTCGTGGCGGCATGCAGTCCCTAATAGACTCTTTGAGCGGCGCCATCGCTAAGACAGCCACGGTCGTCCATGGTGAGGCTGTTCGCGTAGAACGGGTCGCCGATTCGTGGCGAGTAAGCCTCAACAATGCCCAATATGAGTCGGAGCAGCTGGTTCTCGCCTGTCCCGCTTACGCTTCCGCTACGTTACTCCAGACCATAGCGCCAGCACTGTCTGCGGAACTGGATGCAATCCCTTACTCATCCTCTGTTCTCGTCAACTTACTCTTTCAGAAATCTGAAATTACTCACGCTCTCGACGGCTTCGGATTCCTGGTGCCTCGACCTGAGCGCCACACCATTGCCGCGGTCACTTGGATTAATCAGAAATTCCCGTGCCGGATAGCCGAAGGACTGATCGCAATGCGGGCCTTTGTGGTCGATCCAGAGTCGGCAACTCTGCTCGATGTCTCAGATGAAAAGATCGTTGATCTGGTAATGGCTGACCTCAGAAGACTCATGGGGCTCAGCGCCGGGCCGGTGTTCTCTCAAGTCAACAAATGGCCCCGGTCAATGCCGCAATATCTGGTCGGGCACGAAAGCCGGCGCAATCGCATTCGAGATCTGCTTGCGAGTTACAGTGGGTTGCATCTGGTCACTAACTCGCTCGAAGGGGTGGGCATTCCTGATTGCGTACGCCTTGCCAAAGAGCTTTCCCTTCATATCAGCGCATGCGAGACGTCGTAAGTCAGAGTAAATGAACAGAATTTCACCGCCTCAGCGCTTGAATGTCTCACTATCCGTGATTACTCTTATGAGGGATAGACGTCTTATCTTATGAGTCGTTAAGTACGTATACTAACAACCATATCGTGTAGGAGGAGGAGTTCAATGAAAATCATCGCAGGAATGATGCTGGCCGCTGTTATGTCGATGCCGGTATTTGCACAAAAGAACGCGAACGATCGTTTGCAGTCGGCCACCGGAGACTTAAACGCAATGGCGAATGCTTCCGACAAGGGCATTCCGGAGGATTTGCTGGGTAAAGCTTCGTGCGTCGTTGTTGTGCCCAATTTGAAAGCGGGCGGCTTCATCGTAGGTGGTGAGTACGGCAAGGGTTTCTTCTCGTGCCGTAAAACCAGCGGTGTCGGCTGGAGCGCACCGGGCTCGCTGCGCATTTCTGGGGGAAAGTTTGGTCTTCTGATTGGCGGTAAAGAGGCCGATGTAATCATGCTGGTCATGCACGAGCGGGGCATGAATAGCTTGTTGAGCGACAAATTCCAGGTAGGCGGCGAGCTTTCTGGCGCTGCAGGTCCGGTTGGACGCGATTCAACTGCAATGACCGACGCCCAAATGAAGGCGGAAATCCTGAGCTACTCGCGTTCTCGTGGTCTCTTCGGAGGTATCGATCTAAGCGGTTCAGCCGTCACACAAGACACCGAATCGAACAAGGAACTCTACGGCAGTGCGATGACCAACAAGGAGATCCTAAACGGACATCCTCCCGTGCCAGCAGCTGCGAAACCGTTCCTGCAAACCTTGGCTCGCCTCTCTTCTCGTAAATAGCCTGCCCGTCGTGACTTGAATTTAGAAAAGCCGTCTTAGCCATAACAGGCTCAGGCGGCTTTTTCTTTTAGGTCAACGTCAATTTAGTCCAAACTATGCGAGAGACAATGTCAATTTGAAGCAGTCTCTAGTTGTCCGACAGATTTTTCTCTTCTGCTGCGCAGTGCTGGTCGCCGGACCCGCCACGTCGCAAACTGCCTCACCACAACCTCAGACTGGTCGCACGCTGCCCCAGATGGATCCGGCAAACGACTTGCAACCACAGCTGCGGAAATTCATTGAAGTTCTCTCGGCTGTTCAGGCCCAGGGTGCCGATCCTTTGCCCGTTGATAAAGCCCTTTACGAAGGTGCTATTCCGTCCATGCTCCGTCAGCTCGATCCACACACTCAGTTTTTCGACCCCGGACAATTCGACCAGCTGAAGCGCATGGAAGAGTCCGAGCAGAAAGGCTTCGGTAGCATCGTTTCCGTCCTTCCCGGACAGGTAATTTTCCTGCAAACCTTTCCCGGTACGCCCTCCAATAAAGCCGGCATTCAGGCAGGAGACGAACTGCTTGCGATTAACAATGTGGCGATTCGATCCCTTGATCCCGATCAGATTACCCAACTTCTAACGGAAGCGCGCCAGCAGAAAATTTCGGTTTACATCAGACGGCGTGGTGAGGCTAAGCCGCTTCAATTGACGCTTGTGCCCGAGTTGGTCGACGCTTCGAGTGTTGATCGTGTGTTCCCCCTACAGGCAGGCATCGGTTATATTCGCGCCAACAGTTGGGATGTGAAGACAGCCGCTGAGCTAAAAGCTGCCGTCGAAAAGCTCGGCGGTGCTCAACTGCAAGGCCTGGTGCTTGACTTGCGCAATAATCCGGGCGGAGTGGTGAAAGCCGCTTTGGATGCCGCCGCTCTGTTTCTTCAGCCTGGTCAGCGCATTCTGACTGCGAGAGGGCGAACCAGTGAGTTGCAGGCTGCAGACGTCCCGAAGAATGCTGCTCCCTATCGTTTTCAGGTGTCAATCTTGATCAACGAAAAGACCGCCAGCGCTTCAGAGATCCTGGCCGGCGCTTTGCAGGATCATGATCGTGCCGCCATCATAGGTGAACCCAGCTTTGGGAAGGGTCTTGTTCAAAGTGTTCTGCCGCTTTCTAACGGCGCAGGTCTCGCCATCACAACGGCCTTCTACTACACCCCGAGTGGACGCTCCATCCAACACCCTTTGCGCTATTCCGCGCTCTCGGAGACCTTCGGATCCGAGCCGAAACGCGATCGGCCCACTTACAAAACCGACAACGGACGAACTGTTTATGGCGGAGGCGGCATACAGCCCGATATTCAAGTGAGTCCTCCCTTGCTCAACCGGCTCGAGGGCGTTCTCGATGCCAGCGGAACTCTGACCGCATTTGCCACCGAATATATCGGGGCGCACTCGCCTCTACCTGCCTCTTTCGCCATCACGCCGGAAATCATCGACGAGCTTAAAGTCTTCGCTGCTGCCCGGCAGATTCAACCCGGCGTCTCTGAATGGAGCGCAGAACGTGATTGGATTAGCCAGCGGCTGGAAGAAGAGATCATCACGCAGGCGCGCGGCGTCGAGCAAGGGGATCAGATCGAGGTTCGTAACGATCCGCAGGTCCAGGCCGCCATCAAAGCGTTCCATTCCAAGTTACTAGTCGCCAGCACTGAACTCAACCGCTAAACCGGTTTGTGGTAATCGCCGCGGCTGAAATACTTCTCCAGCCACATATAAAGGCAAATAAACAGGTATCGGCTTCCCATCTCTTTCATCTTCAGCTTGGCGACTCCCGATCTCCGATTTCGCCAGGTAATAGGGATGACCGTCCAGCTATACCCTCGAACAATGGTCTTAAGCGGAAGCTCGACAGTCAAATTGAAGTGCGGAGAGAGCAAAGGCCTGCATCCGTCGATAACGGACCGCCGATAAGCCTTGAACGCGTTGGTCGTGTCGTTCAGGCTCACATTAAACAGCAGGCGAATAAACAAATTGGCCATCCGGTTTACTCGCAGCTTCAACCACGGGTAGTCGATCACGCCGCCGCCTTTCACGAACCGCGAGCCGAACACCGCATCCCAGCCCTGATTCATCAACTGCCAGTAACGGACCACATCCCGGCAATCGTCCGATTCATCGGCCATCATCACGACCGCTGCATCTCCCGTCATTGCGTTCAGTCCATAGATAATCGCCCGCCCGAATCCATGAGCGCCCTCGTTCCGCTGGGGCCGCAATGTCGGGACCAGAGGCTTAATTGCTTCAAGCACCGCCCATGTCGTATCGGTGCTGCCGTCGTCCACAACGATGATTTCGTGGGGCACATGATGAATCCTCAGCTCAACGTATAGGTGTTCCACCGCCGATGCAATGCAACCCTCTTCGTCGCGGGCCGGAATGATGATGCTGAGAAGCTGAAGAGGCTCTCTGGTCGTGTCTGGCCGCTGTTCGGTCATACCGCCTTGGTGCGGGTCAGCCAATCCGGATTTGCTCGCACATGCCCTGCTATCCCCTCCAGGATCGATTGCAAAGGCAGCTTCGGACCCCAACCCAACTCCTCTGTTACTCGCCCGTTGTCCATCACAATCCAAGGAATGTCGAACGGACGAGGGCTCGAATCTGACTGCGGAGTATGAGAACCGAAACGATCGTCACACCAAGCCGTCAATTGGGCCAGCGACATCGCGTTGCCCGAACCACCCCCGGCATTAAAAATAGGCTCCGCTGGAGGATCGTGTCTCATCTGAAGCAGCAGAAGGTCGGCCAGATCGGAAGGATGAAAGGCATCCCGCACCTGTAATCCTCGGCCTCCAAACCCGATATACCGGAGTGGAAGACGCGCCGCATGTGCATGCAGCCAGTACGAGAAAATACCCTGCTCCGCCGTTCCGAACTGCCCTGCACCCGCCATCACGCCGCACCGGTTGATCCACACCGGAAAGTCTTAGGTCAAACCATACTCGCCCGCCATTACCTCTGAGGCCAGCTTTGTTGCGCCATAGAGTGAAATGGGTGCTCGCGTAGGGAAATCACGCGTCACACCCGCAATGCTGATTCCAATCGGCAGCGGCTTAGCTTCGTCAAGCTCGAACGTGTTCTGCCCTTCTCTCATCGGAAGCGCTGTTAGATCCCTCACTGAATACACGCGGCTGCTGCTCAGCAGGATGAGGCCGGCTTTCCGCTCCCGGCAGTACTCCAACAGATTCAAGGTTCCGCCCAGGTTGTGCTCGCTCACCTGACGAGCGCTGGATCGGCCGTCAACACCCGCCAGTACGCTCGGATTAGCGGCCGCATCGATCACCCAATCGCAAGGGGGAACCGCTTCAAGATCGCTGCGCATCCGAAGGTCGCCGTGAACAAACGCCACACCGCTTTGCATCAGCCTGATGCGGTTCACTTCAGACCCGGGCCGCAGCAGGTTGTCAATCCCCACCAGAGTAATTCCCGGAGTGCGCTCATGTAATGCGTTTGCAAGTTGGCTTCCGACAAATCCGCAGATGCCGGTGATCAGTATCTTCATCCCGAAACGCTGAGCCTGACGTGCCAGGATTCCACGATTTCCTCGAAAACTCGGGAGAGCGGACGCGTTATCTCCCAACCCGGAAAGTGCTCTTTGATCTTGCGCAAGTCACTGTAATAGCAAATATGATCTCCGATCCGGTTCTGGTCCACATAGGTATACTTCTGCGCTTGCCCCGTCAGCTTTTCAACCATCTCGAACGCCTCCAGAATCGAACAGGAGTTTTCTTTCCCCCCGCCTAGGTTGTAAACCTCTCCACAGCGGGGCGCGTTAAAGAAGGCCACGATCAGGCTGGAGACGTCTTCCGAATGGATATTGTCACGAACCTGCTTGCCCTTGTAACCGTAAAGCTTGTATTCGCGTTCCTCGACGTTGCACCTCACCAGATAACTGAGGAATCCGTGAAGTTCGACGCCGGAGTGGTTCGGCCCTGTCAGGCACCCGCCCCGCAAGCAGCAGGTGGGCATGTTGAAGTACCGCCCGTATTCTTGAACCATGACATCGGAGGCTACTTTCGACGCTCCGAAGATCGAATGCTTGGATTGATCGATCGAGAAAGTTTCAGGTATTCCGTGCTCATAGGTTGGATCATCATAATCCCACCTGGTTGGAAGCTCGCGAAGCTTGATCGTGTTCGGTAGATCGCCATACACTTTGTTGGTGGACATGTGTGCGAAGGGCGACTCAGGACAAACGCGCCGCGCGGCTTCCAGAAGATTGAGTGTTCCCACAGCGTTTGTATCGAAGTCTTCGAAGGGAATAGAAGCAGCTCGATCGTGCGACGGCTGCGCAGCCGTATGCACAATCACTTCTGGCCTTACTTCCGCAACCAGCCGCAGAATGCCTTCCCGATCTCGGATATCTAAACTGAAATGTTTGTAGTCAGTAAGATTCTTCGTAAGTCGCTGGAGCGACCAGCTGGTGTCGCCTTCAGGTCCGAAGAAAACCGCGCGCTCGTTATTATCAATTCCAAAGACCTGAAATTCGTTGCGGCCTAAATGCAAACTAACTTCCGATCCGATCAGTCCGCATGAACCAGTAACTAATGCTCTCTTCTTCACCTACCCAAGAATCTTACAAGACTCACAACCGGTTCACCTTCCAGGCGTTGCTATTTGCGATTCTTGCCGCATGGCTGTGTTTCGAATGCTTCGAAACAATCGCTTTAATCTTCCGCTACTACAATCAGCTGCCCGTTTGGGATTACTGGCGCATACCTGAGAACCTCGCTAAATATCAAGCTTTCGATGTCACCATCCTGTGGAAGCAGCACAATGAGCACCGTATCATCTTCCCTGAACTGGTATTCGTGGCCGACATGCTCCTTTGGCATGGCAGCGAGATCCTGCCCCTTCTCGTCAGTGTCGCGACCTATGTTGGCATCTGGGTAGCCCTGTCTTTCGTCCTGTTCTCCGTCAAAAGCATTTCCTTCGAAGCAAAAAGCTTCGCATGCCTGCTCGGCGCCATCGTGATGTTTTGGGGAGGGTCAGTCTGTGTGCTCGCCGCACCCTTCCTCTTGCAATGGCCGCTGATGCAGTTGGCTGTTGCTGGTGCGCTAATCCTTCTTGCCTATGCAAAACGTGATCTGGGAAATCGCGCGCTGGCTGCTTCGATAGCATCCGCCGTCGTTGCGACTTACTCCTCCGGCAACGGCATGTTTGTCTGGCCGGTTCTGCTTGGCGCTGGAATCATTTTGCGGTTGAACCGGCGTCAGATGATCATTCTGACCGCGGCCGCTATCGCCAGTATCGGCGTCTACTTCATCGGCTACAAGTTCTCGAGTTCACTGAACATCCGGGCGATGTTAGCTCACCCCTTCTTTACGCTGGGATTTATTGGCTCTTACCTGAGCATGCCCTTTGCAGGGTATAAGCCGCCTCAGTTCGGGATCAGAATAGGCCTGATCAGCCTTGCCGTGGTCATTTACTGTCTTGTTCTCGTCATTAGAGCCGGACGAATCCGTCAGCCAATAGCCATTGTGCTGTTCGGATCCTATGCGTTTACCTTGCTCACTGCTCTGGTGACGGCAGGCGGACGCATGAACCCGGAGGATCCCACCATGACCTCCGCAAAAGCGCCTCGGTATGTCACAGTGCCTATGGTCAACTGGGCCGTCTTCGTCTTCATCTGCTTCTGGGTGCTTGCCGAATTCCGTTCGCGGCGATCAGAGGTACGAGCTCTCGCGATCGCTATGACGCTCCTTTTGTACATCTCTTTCACCAGCTTGCGCGTGTGGCTACGCGATGCTGGCAACGATTTTTCGGAGCAGCAAATGACAGCGCTGAGTATCGAAGATGGTCTCCGTGATCCTAAGCTGTTGGAGAAAGCGTTTCCCGGTGCTGAATTTATCCTGGCTTATCTGCCAAAGCTGGAAAAAGAACGGCTCTCTGTATTTCATAACAGTCGCGCAGGGTGGATTGGCAAACCCGTAACCCAATTTGCTTCCATTCACTCCACAGTCGCTACTGGCGAGATCGTGACTGTGCTGCCCATTCGCTCAGGCATCGAACTCTCTGGCTGGGTGGACGACTCCACATTGCGCGGACCATACACCTGGATTGTCCTGGTTAACGAAGTGGGTCGCATCGTAGGATTTGGGAAGCGCCTGCCTGCCGGTTTCCCGCCTGACTTGCGGTCACCGCGCATTCCCTCGGCTTTAGGTTGGGTAGGGTTCGTGAGTACCAAACAAAAAGTCGCCGCCGTAACCGCCTACGTCGTCGATGGTAGAAAGAAGTGGCTTGTTCCTCTCGAAGGCGCTGTCCCGCTTCCGCCCTTGCAGGCTTTAGGCGCCGATGAACTCGGGCCGCCGCTCCCCAGATTGCCTTGGCAAACTGACCCTAGTTGGACGGTTAACCGCCTTCCCGAACGGGTTCATTTCGGACCTGCCCCACCCGGGCCGGTCTATGCGAGTTGGAGCGGTTCCGATGCGCTCACCGGTCAAGCACTCTCTGGCGCGTTTCCCTCACCCGCAAATAACTGCCTCATTATGCCCGTCTTACACGGTCCCTCTGTTGGCGGTCTCTCGGTCGAGTTGCAGGATGCCGTGAGCGGCGAGAAAATCACCGCAGCCCCCATGCGGGATAGTGATACCAGGTGGAGTTATTGGCGCGTTACAGTCCCGCCAACCGCTAAACAGCTGCGCATACTGGCCCGTGATGACGGAAAAAAGTGGGGACAATGGGTCGGGGTCTCGGACCCATTAGCCTGCCGCTGATGGGCCTGTACAGACTGACTGGTCGGGCCGCCGGGATTTGAACCCGGGACCTCTTGCACCCCAAGCAAGCGCGCTAGCCAGGCTGCGCCACGGCCCGAATCTCTGATTCTAGCAAGCTGCTTACTTTGCTGGTCTGCTCTCCACTCGACGATCCGCGACAATCGTAATCTCCATGTCGCTGGCCATACCCACCACCCGATTCACCAGGCTTTTTCCAAAAACACGACTAACGCCTTTGCCCACCGACCTGGGAAGAAAGATCTGCCGGGCATTGTGCACACGCGCGAAATCAACCAAAGCTTGAGCGTGATCGTTCCCCATCAGCACCCGCGTTTCAATGTGCAGATTCCGCGCAAAGTTCAGGTGCCTTTCCACCGCTTCCCGCTTCACCGGGGGAAGCGCCTGCAGATCAGAATGCGCCGCAACGAAAACAGCGAAGCAATCCGCATGAAGTACGTCGGCTACGCGTTTTCCTCTTCGAATCAGCATTGCTGTGGATGGGTCGTCGCTCACGTAGATGATCACGGCATCGTCTAATCGCGGACCGTTCGGAGACAACATGGGGTTAGAATTATTTGCCTCGCCCTGATCCATCCGTTCTTCTACTTCATGCGCAGTTTGCCGCAGCGCCAGCTCGCGCAGGGCTACCAGCGTCGATTCACGAAAAAAATTCTGTAGCGCTCGCTGAGCTTTGTCGGGCGGGTAGACCACGCCCCTTTCAATCCGGTTCAAAAGCGCCCGCGGCGTCAAATCCACCATCACCACTTCGTCTGCCTGCTTCACCACCCAATCTGGAATGGTCTCGCGAACTTTGACCCCAGTAATCTGCGCCATCTGATCGTTTAAACTTTCAAGGTGCTGAACGTTCATGGTGGTTAGTACATCAATGCCGTTCTCTAGAATGAGCAGCACATCCTCCCAGCGCTTCTCCCGCGGAGAACCGGGAACGTTCGTGTGCGGGAACTCATCTACAATTGCCACCTCAGCCCTGCGTTTGATGATGGCCTCTGTATCCATCTCTTCAAACACCGATCCGCGATACGGCACCCTCTTCCGGGCTAGCATCTCCAGCCCTTCCGTCTTGGCGATCGTGTCCTTGCGGCCGTGCGGCTCGAAATACCCGATCACCACGTCCGTGCCCTTGGCCTTCAAAGCCTGCGCTTCCTCCAGCATCTGGAACGTCTTTCCCACGCCGGCTGCGTAGCCTAAATAAATTCGCAGTTTACCGGGTCGCCCTGGATTGCTATTCTGTTCGTTCATCGCGCCCGCTTACGCCTTCTCCGGGATCACGAAGCGATACCCCACCCAAGGCTCGGTCAGAATGAACTCCGGATGTGCCGGATCGGTCTCAATCTTCTTCCGTAACTGACTCACAAAGACACGCAGATACTCCACTTCGCCGCCATACTCCGGGCCCCATAACGTCTGCAAAACTTTGCGATGGGGTAACGGCTTGTTCGGATTAGAAGCAAGATACTGCAGCAGTTCGAACTCTTTTGGCGTCAGTCGCACAGGCTGGCCATGGGCAGTTACGTTTCGCGATGACAGATCGATGCGAAGCTCTCCCGTCTCGATCACGGTCTGCACCGGTTCTCCTTGCCCTGGCAGACGCCTGACATTGGCCCGGATTCTCGCCATCAGCTCATTCACGCTGAATGGCTTGGTGATGTAATCGTCCGCACCCGCATCCAGAGCCGCTATCTTATCCCGCTCACTTTCCCGCACCGACAGCACAATAATGGCCACCTCCGATACCGCTCGCAGCTCTTTACAGGTAGCCATTCCGCCCATCCCCGGCATGTTCAAGTCCAGTAACACCACGTCGGGATCGTATTCGCGCAGAACATCTAAGGCTTCCTCTCCGGTTCGCGCCTCAAAAGGCTCATAACCGTTTGCGGCAAGAGCAGTCCTCACTACGCGCCGGATCTGTGGCTCATCATCGACAATCAGTACACGTCCTGAAGCCATCGTTTACGGTCCGATTTGGGCAGGACTCGGCTGGGCCACTGCTCCCCGCGCCGATTCGCCCGCGTCTTGTGTAACTCCAGCTGGCTCCGCAGCAGCATGAAGAACAATGTAGAACTCTGAACCCTGGCCCACTCGGCTCTGCACGCCCGCCGAGCCGCCGTGAGCCTGTACAATTTCTTTCGCAATCGCCAGTCCCATGCCCGTTCCCTGCACGCCCGCCCGGGCGTTACCACCTCGATAGAATTTGTCAAACACACGGCCTTGCTCCAACTCAGTCAGCCCTTGCCCGCGATCCCGCACTGCAATTGAAACGCGTCGCTCGTTTGCGCTTGCCGTAATCGAGATAGTCGAGTGCAACGGGCTATATTTCACCGCATTGTCAATGAGCTGCCTGATAGCCTGCACCATCAACTCGCGGTCCGCCACGATCAGCGGAATCAAATCTGACGCATCCATCTCGATCCGGTGCGTCGCCGTCCTTTCACCCAAACTGCGAACGGCTGCTTCAATCAGATCCCGAACGCTTACGGGGCGACAATCAAGTTTCAACTTCTTGGCATCAATGCGCGCCAGATGAATCGCTTCCTCCATCATCCGGCGCAGCCCTGCTGATTCCTCTTTAACTACTTTCAGCAGATCGTCTCGCTGATTTTCAGTGACTCCATTTGGCGGGAGAAGCATTTCAGCAGCTGCCTCAATTGCAGTGAGCGGACTCTTCAGATCATGCGCCAGTGCATCGATCATGATCGACTTCAACTCCTCACTCTTGTAAACAGCTTCCGCGCGAGCCCCCGCTTCTAGCGCTTGCGCATGCGCGAACCCGATCGCGACAGTGTTCCCAAATGCCTGCAAAGTCGCTTCGGCCAGATCGGCGCCCCGAAAGGCCAGGCTGCCGTAGTTCTTGTGTCCCAGGCTTACTGGAAAAATCCTCCATCCATCGCTCTCTCCATGGGAGATCGTTCCTCGCAAAGCCGCTCGCCGCAGACTTTCTTCGGGCACTAAGCTTCTTTCCCGCGACTGCTGAAGCTTTCCCGTGGAGGTCTCGAACAGCGCGATCTCGCTGAAACCGAACAATTCCATCGCTTTGTTGATTGTTAGTCGGCGTACATCATCAGTAGTGCTGCTCATCAGCATCGCGCGGCTCAGCGCGTGCAGCTTCTCTGATTCACTTTGCTGCCATGCAATCTGTATCCCTTGACGACGTAATCGGATCGACAAATGCGATGTCACCAGGGACACCAGAAGGAAAACCGAAAGATTCATCCATCCCGACGGAGCTGCAATCGTGATCGATCCAATCGGCGGCACGAAAAAGTAATCGAGACATAGAGTGGCCAAAAAAGACGCAAATACCGCTTCTGCCAGGTTCGCGTAAACTCCTGTAAGCAGGATGCAGAGAAGCAAAGCGGCCGAGGCTGTGGTCGCGTCGGAGTGCAAAACACGCGTACAAACCAGCGTAGTTGCAGAGACGCCTGCTAACGCCAAGGCTGCATTACGCAACCGCAACATCCCTGTCATAACATCAACTACAGTGTACAGACCGGTTGCGAACTGTGCCGTTAGACTGTAGAAATGTTAGCCCGCTGGCTCGTTGGCGCTTCCCTTGTCTGCTCATTCCTTCGTGCTCAGGAGCTTCAACCTTCAGGCGAAAAGATGCGCGCGCACGTTAGGTATCTCGCCAGCGACGAGCTCCAAGGCCGAGGCGTCGGCACATCGGGCGAGAAACTGGCCACTCAGTACCTCGCCGCCCAGCTTCAGGTAGATGGTGTCAAGCCGGCCGTTGACAACGGCGCCTACTTTCAGCGTGTGCCGCTAGTCGGCTCCAAGACGCTTTCCGCTGCCACGCTCTCGTTTTCCGGCAAAGGAGGCGAAACCCCGCTCACGTTCGTCAAAGATTATGTAGGAACCGCGTTCTCCCAGCAGCCGGAGAACAACTTCAACGCAGAGGCTGTTTTCGTTGGCCACGGCATCTCCGCTCCCGAGTTTGGCTGGGACGATTACAAAGGCGAAAACCTGGCTGGCAAAGTTCTGGTCTACTTTAC
Organism: uncultured Bryobacteraceae bacterium; assembly: GCA_964245395.1. Taxonomy (GTDB): domain Bacteria; phylum Acidobacteriota; class Terriglobia; order Bryobacterales; family Bryobacteraceae; genus Bog-105. The sequence continues at coordinate 31,646 of CAXTMN010000009.1, read as the reverse complement.
CAACGAACCGTCTTCCAATGATCCAAAGTTCTTCGGCGGTCGGGCACTCACCTATTACGGACGCTGGACTTACAAGTTTGAAGAAGCAACCCGTCGCGGGGCTATCGCCGCGTTAATTATCCACACCACGCCAACCGCCGGCTATGGATGGGGCGTTGTCAGTGGATCCTGGAGTCAGGAACACCCGGAGCTCAAACTGAAGCCCGGCCAGAACGGCCTCAAACTGGCCGCCTGGCTCTCGCAAGACATTGGGACAAAGCTGATCGCTGGTACCGGAAGGACACTCGATCAACTGCTCGCGCTGTCCAACGAAAAATCATTCCGGCCCATTCCCCTGGGTGTGCGGTTCACCGGTCATATTCCGGTCCAACTGCGCGAGATCGACAGCCGCAACGTTGTCGGCAGAATCGACGGCGCTGATCCAACTTTGAAGTCGCAAGCCGTTATCTTCACTGCCCATTGGGACCACCTCGGTATTGCTGTACCTGTTGGCGGTGACAAAATCTATAACGGAGCTGTCGATAATGCCACCGGCTGCGCTGTCCTCCTCGAACTCGCGAGAGCTTGGTCGTCGCTCCCGCGAAAGCCTAAACGAAGCGCTTATTTCCTGTTCGTGACTGCGGAAGAATCCGGCCTGCTCGGGTCCGAATACTACGGCGAACATCCCGAGATCCCTCCGGGACAGACTGCCGCGAACATCAACTTCGATGCTCTTTATCCCTTTGGTAAAACTCGCGATGTCTCGCTCACCGGTGCTGAGCGCACCACCTTGTGGCCGCTTGTTCAAAGCGATGCCAGGCGCTTGGGTCTGACCATCACCCCCGATGCCGAACCTGAGCAGGGCCACTACTACCGTTCCGATCACTTCTCACTGGCCCGAGTTGGCATACCAGCGTTTACGGTCGATGAAGGATCGGATTATCTTGGCAAACCAGCCGGATTCGGAAAGCAGGTATTCGAGGATTACAACGCTAAACATTATCACCAACCGTCAGACGAGTATCACGACGATTGGGATATGGCAGGTATTGAACAAATGGCCCGCTTCGGATATGTGTTGGGCATTGATATTGCCAATAGCCCGCAATTGCCAACGTGGAACTCAGGGGACGAATTTCTACAAGCGCGACAAGCCAGCCTCGCCCGCAAGTAGTTATTGGCCGTTCTGGGCCGCAGCCTGAGCTGCACTCACAGCGGCCCCGATAGTGGCGACTTCTTCGCCACCAGGAACAATCTCTAATGAATAGCTCTGCAACGGGCTTAATTTCACCATTTCGTGTAAATACTCTTCAAGCAAAGTAAGGTTCACGAAACGCGAGTTGAATCCGGTGATGAAAAACTTGCCCGTGCCCGACCCGTGAATGCTGCTGGCCGTCGCAGCGGCCAGAGCTCTGTGCCACAGCTTGACGAAATCGATACAACGCGCTTCCCCAGCATCCGCATGCTGGAAGATTTCCTCGGGCTCCAGGTCCATGAAGCGCAGACGCATCGCTCGATGCCCCATGATTCCTTCCAGATGACCTTTGCCGCCGCACCCGCAAAACTGCTCTTTCGGATCGAGTGATACAACCGAGTGACCAGCTTCCCAAATGCCGTCCTGGACCGGATAGCGTCCAAATCCAATGCCGGTTCCCAGCGTCCATACGCGGATCAAACGGTCCAGATGTCCACGCTTTGCCGCCATTCCTGCGGCCATCACGTCAGCATCATTGCCTACCGAGACCGGCACTTTCCCAAACAAAGAACTGAAGGCTTCGCCCACCAGGGTTTCCATGTTGAGGCCCTTGAATTGGACCAGGTTCGGCGAGTCCTCAACCACGCCGTTCCGTAAGATCCCCGGCATACCCAACCCTATGTGAGAAGGCGTTTCCTTCACGTCCAACAGCTTGACCTGTTCAACCATCCGCCCCACAATGGTCTCTGCCGGAACCCCGTACAGCGTGTCCTTAATGGTGCTGTCGTCCGGGTCAAACCGTAACGCTCCGGAGATGGCATTGTCTGCAACAAGTGCAACTGAGATTCGCTCTGTAATTAAAATGCCAATGCCGTAAGCCATGGTGGTCCCTCTCTGAATTACGATCGGGACAGTTTGTTCATTCCGTTAAACGCTGCGGCTTTATAGCACTCGGCAAGCGTTGGATAGTTGAACACTGTGTCCACGAAATAATCCATTTTGCCCTTCAAAATCATCACTGCCTGTCCAATATGCAGGAGTTCCGATGCCCCCTCGCCAATGATATGGACCCCAAGAATCTCCAGCGGCTCCCGATGGAAAATCAGCTTTAGCCGTCCTGTTGTATCCCCGCGAATCTGACCGCGCGCAATCTCACGATAATACGCTACTCCAACTTCGTAGGGCACGTCTTCATCGGTCAATTGTTCTTCCGTTTTTCCGATAAATGAAATTTCGGGAATCGTATAAATGCCAAATGGAAAGTAACTCGGGTTAGACGTAATCGGCTTGTGGAAAGCATGTGCCACCGCAATGCGGCCCTGTTCCATCGACACCGATGCCAGACTCGGAAATCCGATCACATCGCCCACAGCATAGATGTTCGGCTGTTCGGTCCGGTAATTTTCATCCACTGCGATCCGTCCGCGATTATCTGCCTTCAAACCGGCTGCTTCCAGGTTTAGTTCGTCGACGTTACCTTGCCTTCCCACCGCGTAGAGCAGTGCATCACCTGACACTCTCTTGTTACTTTCCAGCAAAGCGACAACCCCTGAGCCCCCGTCGAGTTCTTCTACCGAATGAACCTCTTCGTTGAGCCTCATCGTTACCCGGTGATCGCGCAAATGGTAAGAGAGAGCTTCGATAATCTCCGAATCTGCAAACTCCAGCAGTCGCGGACGCTTCTCAATTAACGTCACCCGCACGCCCAGTGTCGCGAACATGCAGGTATATTCCACTCCAATGACGCCGCCACCCACCACGATCAGTGTCCGCGGAAGAACTGGCATTTCGAGAATCTGATCGCTGTTGATGATTGTCCGCGCGTTAATAGGGACTTTGGATGATGCCGCTGGTTTGGTCCCCGTAGCGATCACCACCATATCCCCGTCGATCTCGTTTGCCCCGCGCACCCCCGAAATCTGGATCGAGGTCGGGCTTTTGAAACTGGCGATTCCGGTTAAAACCTCGATCCCATTTCGCGAGAGCTGCGCTTGGGTAACATCGATTTCGGTCTTGATGACATGCTGGATTCGGAAGGCCAGGTCAGGCATGGTGATCTTCTCTTTAACCCGATAGCTGACCCCGTAAATGTTTTGGTAATTGTAGCCGGACAAATGCAGGACCGCTTCCCGCATGGTCTTGCTCGGAATCGTACCGGTATTGATACAAACACCACCGATTACTTCACGGCGCTCAATAAGCGCTACTTTTTTGCCGCTCTTAGCCGCTTGAATGGCCGCTCTCTGACCCGCCGGGCCAGAGCCAATCACGATCAAATCGTAGTGAGGCATGCAGAATTAGAGTGAGCCCTCAAGTCTTTGAAAACGCAATAGACAGCTGGAGCGGCCCAGACGATGGCCGGAAGCCAACCTACTTGCTTGTGCTCGTAGTCTTGTCTTTTACCTTGTCAGCGCCTTTTTCAGTTTCCGCCGCTGCAGCGTGCGCACCCTTCTTCACTCCATGCCCGGCAGCGGTTGCACCTTTGGTCACGCCGTTCTTTGTCTTTACCGCGCCTTTTTTCACTGCGCTCGTGGTCTTCTGACCGGCGTCCTTCGCGTCTTGCCCTACGGTCTGCTTCGGTAACGTACCAGCCGGAGCGAAACAACTTGCCGCTAACAGTACACAACTCAGGTATGAAATTTTCATTTCCCTATTCCATCACACCCTAAGGTAGTATTTCGGAGGTAGGTGAATTTTAATGCTGTTAGGCCGACCGGCTGGCATTCATGTGACTTCCGAAACGCGCTATTAGTCCGTCGTCGAACGAGAAGTCCGGTTTCGGAAAGCCGCGTTTCTTTAGGTAAGCTGCATATTCAGCCTTCAAACCGGCTGAGAAGTCAGTCGGTTTAAACGCCAGCATTCTTTGAGCTTTGGTCACAATCTGAGTGATGGCAGGTAAGTCGTAATAGTATCCAAAGTACAGCTTCTCCCCTATTGCCTGGCCCCCTGCCCGCAGGATCATATCCCGGGGAATCGAAACGATCTTTATATCCTTTACCCCTGCTGCCCGGGCCAGTTCGTGAACCAATTCGTTCTGCGTGACTGGTCGGGGATTGGCCGTATTGAAGGCGTGCCCGACAACATTCCTCGGCTCAAGTACCTTGATCGCCAGATCAACCAGGTCCTCTACATAAATGAACTGCATCAGCCGATGTCCTTCGCTCGGAAGAATTGTCGGCTTCTCTGCGCGCATCCGGTCCCAAAAAAATGCTTCCCGGTAAAACGGGTTGCCGGGACCATATACAAAAGGAGGTCTCAGGGTAACGATCGGAAACCCGGATCGCTGGTGCATGCGAAACAAAGCCCTCTCGCTGGTAGCCTTGTTTCGAACGTACGGGTTCGAGTGGTCATCCGGTGCCAGTGCGTCGCCCTCATGGTGATTCAGTCCGTCTCCATAAGCAGCAACGCTCGACATGAATACATACCGGGCTACTTTACCTTCGAAGAGTTGGGCCACCGCCTCCACCTGGGCCGCTGTGGTTCCGTGTTCCCAGTCGTAAGCAAAGTCGAACACCGCATCGAAGCGGGTCTGACCGACAGCTTGCGCAACTGTAGCCGCTGCATTCCTGTCAGCTACAAGATTATGGACGCACTTGCCAAAAGAATGGCGGGGTTTCCGGTGCATCACTGTCACCTCGTGACCCGCTTTGGCAAGCTGCTCAACCAGAAGGCGCCCAATAAACTGGGTTCCCCCGATAACGAGAATTTTCCTTACGTCGGGACATTCACGTCCCCGGCCGTTTTCCGAGTTTCCGTTCTTCTGAGCGGCCATCCCTGCCAAAGGCATTTGCACCTAAGCTGTTAGACGCCCCTACGAGGTCAGCGTCTTAGTCGTAGTATTCGAGGCCTAGATGGGTGATTAGGTCTTCACCTTGCATCCAGCGCAACGTATTTTTCAGCTTCATCAGTTGGATGAAAATATCATGCTCCGGATACAATCCCTCAGCGGTCATTGGCCCTTTGAAATAAAACGAAAGCCACTCCTGAATGCCTTTCATTCCCGACCGCTGCGCCAGATCAAGGAAAAGTACTAAATCCAGCACTAGCGGGGCTGCCAGAATCGAATCCCGGCACAGAAAATCGATCTTGATCTGCATCGGATAATTCAGCCATCCGAAAATATCGATGTTGTCCCAGCCCTCTTTTGAATCCCCACGAGGTGGATAGTAGTTAATCCGAACAGCATGGTACATGTTTCCGTATAGTTCGGGGTACAGTGCCGGCTGTAGAATCTGCTCCAACACTGACAGCTTGGTTTCTTCTTTGGTCTTGAAAGAACCCGGATCCTCCAAAACCTCTCCGTCCCGATTGCCTAAAATGTTTGTCGAAAACCAGCCACTAACACCTAGCATGCGCGCTTTGAAACCGGGCGCAAGTAGCGTCTTCATGTAGGTTTGGCCGGTTTTGAAGTCTTTGCCGCAAACGGGAACCTCGTTCAACCTCGCAAGCTCCAGTAACGCCGGAACATCCGTTGTCAGGTTCGGTGCCCCATTGGCGTACGGAACGTTCAGCTTTAGCGCCGCATAAGCATAAATCTGGCTGGGTGCAATGTCAGGATTATTGTTCCTCAAACCTTCTTCAAACGTGGCCAGCGTCGCATGGACAGCAGACGGCCGGTGAAAACTTTCGGTAGAACCGCACCAGATCATCACCAGCCGGCTGCACTGATTCCTCTCCTTAAAATCCCGGATGTCCTGCATCAGCGCTTCAGCAAGCTCCATCTTGCTGCCGCCGCTCTTCACGTTCGGTCCGTCGATTCGCTTGACATATTGCTTATCGAATACGGCCTTCATCGGCTTTATTGCCGACAGAGGCTCCTTCAGCTTCTCCAGCAATGGCGCCTCGAGAACCTTCGCGCGGGTAGCCGCTTCGTAGGCGTCATCCTCAAAGATGTCCCATGTGCCGAATACCAGCGACTCGAGAGAAGCTAGCGGTACGAAATCCTTAATTAGCGGAGTTCGACTTTCCGTCCGCTTCCCCAATCGAATCGTCGCTAGCTGCGTAAGCGATCCGATGGGAGCTCCCAACCCCAGCTTGATTGCTTCAACCCCTGCGATGAATGTAGAGGCAACCGCTCCCATTCCCGGAATTAGAATGCCCAATTTCCCATCTGCCGGCGCGATGGTGGTGTGATTCTGCGTTGACAATGCGGAATGATCTCCTGAAGATAGCGAGAGTGCGCAGGATTTTTAACGCGCTCTGCGTAGTCGGAAGTACGCGTCACCGATCGAACTGGCCGCAACCCTACGATATACTATCATTCGATGTCGCACGTTGTGACGGCCACCGTTACAACTCTGATAGTGGACGACGAGCAACTCGCCCGCGAAGAGTTGTTGTATCTCCTAAAAGACTTTAGCGAGATTGAAATTCTCGACTCGGCGGCTAACGGACTCGAAGCGGTTAAGCTGATTGAAAATCTAGAACCCGATTTGGTATTTCTGGACGTTCAGATGCCCGGGTTGGACGGCTTAGGGGTGATTGCCAAGCTTCGCGAAAAAGCAGGCCCTCTACCGTATTTTGTTCTTACGACTGCTTTCGACAACTACGCACTTGATGCTTTCCGTCTGCAGGCTCTGGATTACCTGCTGAAGCCGGTAGAGGCTGAACGACTGGCCGAGACTGTCACGCGAGCCCGGAAAATTGTTGAAGAAAAACAAATTGCTCACGAAAAGCAGTTAGACTCTCCTGCTGGTGTCAAGCCTGCCCTGCAAAGGACTAAGTTGCTCGTTCGCACCAACAATCGAAATTTGATTGTGGACGCTCAGGACATGATCTATGCCACCATCGACGATGGGCTGATCACCGTCGTCACCGCTCAGTTTGAAGGCCAGTCCAACTACCGCACCATCGAAGAGCTGCAGTCGAACCTCGACCCGAACCTGTTCTGGCGAGTTCACCGTTCATTCTTAGTAAACATAAACCGGATCCGCGAAGTGATCCCCTGGTTTAAGTCAAGCTTTCAGCTGAAAATGGATGACAAGAAGCAAAGTGAAATTCCGGTTAGCCGGATTCAGACTAAGCGTTTAAGGGCATTGTTAAAGATCTAGTGCGCAGCTTGGCTTCCGTCAGTTCAGCTGCCTAATGAATCCCGCTTTCTAGCCTCACTCCTCCATCCTAAAATTGCATTTTTCGCTTACGGAGTTCTTGGTTTCGGGCCTTGCTCCTGGGCCAGCCGCACACGTGCGCCATCAAGTTTCTTCTGCACCTTAGCCAGCTCATCAGGCTCTGCGTCCGCTGCTCCGCCCCCGTTTAGTTCCTGTACGGACGACTGCCATTGCGCAATCGCTTCCTTCAACTTTCCTTCTTTGAAGTAAACGTCCCCTAGATGATCGTGAATCGTTGGGTCTTTAGACATCATCTGTACCGACCGGCTGAGCTGTTGTTCGGCATTGTCCAGCTGGTCCATGTGGTAATAAACCCATCCCAAGCTGTCAAGATACGCATAGTTGTTCGGATCAAGAGTGAGGGCACGTGAAATCAAATCCCGGGCCTCGGGCAGCCTCACTCCCTGGTCAGCCAGCATATATCCCAAATAGTTCAGCGCAGAAGCGTTCGTGGGATCCCCATCGAGCACGGAACGAAAGGTTTTCTCGGCCAGATCGAACTTCTTTTCCCGCTCATACATGGCGCCTCGAAGAAAGAGGATGTTTGCCTTATCCTCCTTGGTTTGGGACAGCTTGTCGGCTGAATCCAAAGCCTTTCCCATCTGGTCGAAGTTCTTGTCCTTTTGGTAAATGTCCGCCATGGCCAGGTAAACTTCCCGATCGTTCTTGCCATCAAGCAGCTTCTTCAACTCCGCAAGCGCTTGGTCTGTCCTACCTTGATCCCCAAGAAGCTGTGCGCGAACTTCGTGAATCGATCGCTCGTTCGGATATTTTTTTACAGCCGCATCGCTCTCTGCCTGCGCTTTGGGATACTCCTTTGCAATCCGATACGTATCGATAATTTGCGCTTCGGCTCTGGGGGCAAGATCTGGGTCCACTGAGCCAATCTGGCGAAGCACAGCCACGGACTGATCGTATTGTTCGTTGCTTCGATACAACAGTCCCAGCTGCTCCAGCATCTTTGAGCGATATGATTTCTCAGCCGGATTGTAAGTAGGACGCGACGTCGATTCGAGGATGGCCTTTAAGGCCGCAATCGCTTCAGGGGTCTTGCCTTCTTCTTCCAGCAGCCCCACTTCGTTGTAGCGGACTTCTAAATTGTCAGGCTCTAACGCCTTGGCTTCATCGAGACTCTTGCGCGCTTCCGTAAACCTCTTCTGTTCCCGGTACACCTGAGCCATTCCCAAATGGGGCTGTGCAGCCTGCGGGTTCGCCGCCGCTATTTCCCGGTATGTGTTCAGAGCGTCATCAAAATGCCCGGACATTGCCTGATCCTGGGCCAATTGCTCCTTCAGTTCTGTGTGCGTCGGATCCAGTTCTAAAGCCTTCTTGAATGCTTCCGCCGCGTGAGCGTAGTCATGCATCGACTCGTAATTGGTTGCCAGACTGACATAGGCGCGCGCAGACGGGCTTTTTGTGGTCAATTTCTCCAGCAGAGCTGCCGCGCTCTTGGAGTCACCGCGGTCCGTATAAATGCTTGCCAAACCCGAAACGGCGTCCTCGTTTTCAGGGTCCATCGCCAGCACCTTCTTGAAAGCGGCCTCTGCGTCAACGGAATTCTCCAGCACCCGCTCGAGCCGGCCCAACATGACCAGACTCTCAGTGTCTTTGGGATCCTTGTCGGAAATGATCTTGTACTGCTCGACCGCTCGCCGCGCCATGCCTTCATCTATATGGTTCGTCTGGGCATCGCCAATCTGCTGTGTATAAATCCGCGCCAGCACACGACGCGCGTTCATATCGTTCGGATTGGTCTTAAGCGCTTCCTGAGCTTCATCAACAGCTTCCCGGACGCGCCCTGACACTCGATAAAGCTCGGCGATATCCTCTACCAGAAATGAGGTGCTCGGATCCTCCTTCATCGCCAGCCGGTAGTTCTCAATCGCCTTATTGACGTAGTCACTCCGGTTCCCGTAATTGCTGGCCAGCTCTTCATAGAGGTGACCGAGTGAGTAGTGGTAATAAGCTGCCGCTTTAGGCGAACTCGGCTGCTTTGAAACCGCCGGCTCAGCGCTTTTTCTAAAATCTGAATCAGCGCTTTTTGCTTTCTGGTCTGCAGTTTGCGCGGATATGCCGGCGCTGGCTGTCGTTGCAAGAAGCGCCCCTGAAAGGATAGAGAACACAACTGCTTTGGGTAAGTTAGAGTAAGGATAGGGCATTCGGCTGCTTCAGCGCGCGAGCCCTGGGCCTGCTCGACAAGCTGTTTGCCATTAGTATAACTCCACTTTTGTCCTCCGGGATTTTACCTCTCGTTGCTATTGTCGGCCCCACCGGTGCCGGGAAAAGTGAACTTGGGCTGGTACTGGCCCAAGACTTTGGAGGAGAGATACTCAACTGCGACTCTATCCAGGTCTATCGCCGGATTGATATCGGCTCGGCAAAGGTGCCTGTTCCCCTGCGTCGCGGGATTCCGCATCATCTTCTCGACATTATTGATGTCCACGAAGAGTTAACCGCCGGAGCATACTCGCTCTTGGCCCGTAAAGCTTTGCAGGACGTTCTTGCCCGCCATCACCTGCCGCTTGTCGTCGGCGGTACTGGCCTTTACCTGCGCGCTTTTCTTGAAGGTCTTTCTCCTGCTCCCAGCCGGGATCCCCATCTGCGCTCCCGGCTCCTTGAGCTCGCTCAACGACGCCCCTCGGCTTTGCACCGCTTCCTTCGTCGCTACGATCCCGCTGCGGCTGCCCGCATCCATCCGCACGATCGGCAGAAACTGATCCGGGCCATTGAGCTTGTTCACCTTGTTCGCCGCCCGGCCTCCGACACCCAGGCGCAACCTCGCAATGCTCTTCAAGGGGTTACGATCCTCAAAATCGGCTTGGCCCCCGACCGCTCGTTGCTCTATGCCCATCTAAATGCTCGTTCGGCATCCTTGTTTTCGAGCGGTTTGCTTGAAGAAACTCGCGCCCTGCTCGACGAGGGATCCTCTCCCCTGAGTAAGCCGTTGACCTCGCTTGGCTACAAACAAGCCGTTCAGTATTTAGCCGGGGATTTCACCTTAGAGGAGGCTGTCCGGGACTGTCAAACCAAGACACGCCAGTATGCCAAGCGTCAGTTGACTTGGTTCCGCTCTGACCCCTCTATTCACTGGCTATCCGGATTCGGATCCGATCAAGCGATTCAAGGTGCCGCAAGCCAGTTTCTCTCCTCTGCCATCGTCACCTAGTGACTTTCCGGTAACTGCTCAAAAGAAACTTTCTGTCTGAATTTCTCGTATATAGGTCGGATGCGCCACGAATAAACTACAGCTGCGCCTTTGAAGTTGCGCATCAAGCGGCTTAGTTACCTATAGGAGAAAAGTAGTTCCATGTTGAATAAAGTATTGCTAGCCCTGGTATCGGCTGGCGTAATGACACTAAGTGCCGCCACAGGTGTGTACAAAGTAACGTTGTTTCAGGATTCGGTCGTTAATGGTCAGCAATTAAAGGCGGGCGATTACAAAATCGAAATGAAGGGCGACAACACCGCAGTTCTCAAACAGGGCAAACAGACCGTTGAGATCCCGGCTCACCTTCAAACAGGTTCTTCAAAGTTCGGTTCCACAGAGGTTCAGTACAGCAACAATAGCGTCCAGGAGATTCGTGTTGGCGGTACCAATACGAAGATCGTCTTTCAGGGTGCAAATGGCGCTGCGAATGGCGCTGAGTAGTTAAACTAAATCCACTGTTAGCATGGAGACGTGCCTCTGCGCCGTCTCCTTTTGCTTTTTCTAGCACTGTTTTCTGCCCGGTTCGCACGACCCGCTTCCGTTCTCGTTTTGCCCTTACACAATGATTCCCAATATGCTGCTCTGAACTGGGTGGGCGAGGGAGTAGGCGAGGTATTGCGTACCGAATTTAGCGCTGCTAACCAGATCGTTCTCGACCGCGATTCACGCGCCGAAGGATTGCGTCGGCTGTCGCTCAAACGAGACGCCAACTGGACCAAGGGCTCCATTATTCGCCTCGGCCAGACTCTGGATGTTGATTACATCTGCTACGGAAACTATGATGTGACTTTACCTGCTGGCGTCACCGACCTGAGGAAGAGCTCCGTCCGCATCTCAGCTCGCTACATTGATCTTCGCAAAATGCATGACGGCCCGGATCTCTCAGAGGCCGGGGGCTTGCCTGAACTGTCTCGTCTCGAAGAACATTTGGCTTGGCAATCGCTGAAATACTTATCCCCCGAATCCAACCCGTCTGTGGATCAGTTCATGGCGCCTCAAAAGCTGATTCGCCTCGATGCTCAGGAGAGCTACGTGCGCGGCCTGTTATCGGTGCCCGGTGAACAACAGCAAAAATGGTTTACTCAGGCGGCTCTGCTTGATACTCACTACTCGAATCCTGTGTTTGAATTAGGCAAGCTGGCCATTGCGCGCCACGAGTACCGCGAGGCACTCTCCTGGTTGCAGCGTATTGCTCCCACTGATCCGCTTTATGATCAGGCTCGCTTCAAAATGGGGCTGAGTTCCTACTATGCAGGGGACTACAACGGTGCCCTTTCTTACTTTCACGACGTCGCCAGCAAATACCCTCTCAACGAGGTCTATAACAATCTGGCTGCGTCGGAGCTAGAGCTGAACCAGCCGTCTGCTGCTGACGACCTGCGCCGCGCTCTTGAAGGCTACAGTAATGATCCCGTTTATGAATTCAACCAGGGGATCGCGCTGCTGAAAGGTGATCGCTTTGACGAAGCGGCATCCCGGTTCCAGACTGTGCTTGAAACCAGCCCGTCCGACGCAGATGCCCGCACTCTCCTTGAGCGAGCTCGATCGCGCCAGCCTGTGACTTCGTCTGCGAAGCTGACCGTACTGGCTCGTCTGAAGCCCACTTACGACGAGGCCGCCTTTCGCCAGATGAAGTCCATGTTTCAGCCGAGTGGGGGCAAATAGTGCCGCCCCTGCTTAGTCGCCTGCCTTCGAAGGCAATCTGAATTACATGGGCCGTCCATTGCTCACCGGCTTCAGTACCTCTTGCCGCAAAAATTCTCACTCTGACTTACAAAGATTGATTTCACGGATATAATCGGAGAGTTTTATGCTCGAGGCTTTCGGCCTTTCCGATCCAGGCTGCGTTCGATCCAACAATGAAGACTACTTCATTAGCGACAGCGAGTCTGGAATATTCATCCTTGCCGATGGCATGGGCGGAGCCAATGCAGGCGAGTATGCCTCCCATCTCAGTGCCGAAATGCTTTACGAGTACCTGCTTCAATGGCCTCATATCGACGGCCTGGAAGCTCTCGAACAAGGTTTTCTCGAAGCGAACTGGGCCGTCTCCCAGGCCTCCAAGGCCAATCCCGAGCTTGAGGGGATGGGCACAACGCTACTGGTTGCCCGCGAAGTCGGGAATGATTGCTTGCAGATCGGCAGCGTCGGCGATAGCCGCGCTTACCTGTCCTCGAAAGATGGTCTGGCTCTCATCACCGAGGACCAAACCTGGGTTGCCGAAGTTGGCTCTCAGCTCGGCCTCAGCAGTGAAGCCCTGAAGCGTCACCCCATGCGCCACGTTCTCACCATGGCTGTTGGTACCGTTGAAGATCTCCGAATCCGCTCCCATGTCGTGAAAATGGCTGCCGGCGATCAGGTTCTCCTCTGCAGCGACGGTCTTCACGGGGTGCTCGATGAAAAATTAATGGAGGAAACTCTTAATTCTGAGAAATCTCTGGTGGAGAAATGCCACTACCTTGTCGACGCCGCAAAACAAGAGGGCGGGCCGGACAACGTCACAGTCGTGTTGATTCAGCTCGTGTAAACTCTCTGCGGCTGCGAGGCCGCATTGACTCTATCCTCCATTTCGCCGCCTTTGGCAATCGTTCTTAGCGGAATCCTGCTGCTTTCGCCGCTTAAAGCACAGTTTCCGTCCACGGCGTCGGCGCCGCTGCCTTCAGGAGAACTGCAGATCCGGATCCTCGATAGTGATCGGCCCCAGCTTCTTCTCAACTCTCGTCAGCAAAAGGCGCTGAGTCTCCAGGTGACCGATGAAACTGGAAACGGAGTGGCCGATGCCGCCGTTGCCCTTCGCCTGCCCGATACGGGCGCTACCGGCACGCTTCCAGATGGGTCTCATTCCGCCGTAGCCTATACCGACGCTGCCGGACATACCACCATCAGCGGGATTCAGTGGGGAAATATCGCCGGTCCAGTGACTGTCCGCCTTACCGCCAGTAAAGGATCCAGTCACGCGGGCCTTCTGCTCGAACAAACCATTGGCTCGACCGCCACCCTCCCTGCAATCCCCGCTGCCTTGCCTGCACCCATCCCGGTGAAAGCACCGCTGGCCGCTCCCTCCAGTTTTGCCGTTCGAACTCCCCTGCCCCCAGCTCGCCTCGATGAACCCGTCAGTCAGCAGCGGCTTCTTCCCGGAACCGGCGTCGCCCCCCTGGAGCCTTCCGTCTCCATCACTACCGTCGGCCGTTTACCGTCTGGTCAGCCTAGCTTCCACAGTGGCCGTGCGAAGTGGATCATCATCGCCATCGTTGCTGCCGCCGGCGCGGGAACTGCGGTAGCTCTCATGGGCAAGGGAAAAACCAGCTCATCGTCTTCTTCGTCCTCAGTCACCATCGGCGCCCCCTCGCTCAGCGTTGGCGGGCCCCAATAGCGGCTCACTCTAGACCATTAATCGGACCTATGAATCGTCGACTCTTTCTTTCGCTCGTAGCCCTTCTGGGCACAGGTGTTATGCGCGCGGACCTGAAGCCCCCTGCAATCGGCTTAGTTCGCTATGGCGATGGCACTGTTGCTTCGGTCTCGGGCCTGACTGGCAACTACATCATTCACCCGAGTTCCCTGCCTCCTGCCGATGGGCTGAGCTCTGCCTCCGGAGGCGCCTTGCTCTCGAAAGACGGACAGATTTCCCTTCTCAGTACTGACCTGTCCGTGACTGCTTCCTACCAGTCGGGTGAAAGGCAGCCTGTTCTCAACATCGACGAACGCACCGATTCCGCTATCGCCTGGTTGCCTGGGCAGCAGGCTTTCGTGTATTGGAATGGACATTCCTGGGTGACAACTCCTCCGATCACTCAGATTGGATCGGCCCAAGTCACCTCAGTCTGGCGTCGCGACGCCACCACAGCCGGTCTGTTGGCGCAGACACCCGAAGGCGCTGTGTGGGATGCCACCATCGTCCTTAACTCAGGTGAGCTCACCGGGCTGACACACCTCGCCGGAGTTCATTCGCCAGCATTCCATTCCGCTCAACGGATCGTTTTTCAGGAAGGGAACACGCTGCACGTCCAGTCTGCCGATGGCTTGCAGAAAACTTACCGGCTGAGCTCTGGCGAACAGCTTGACCTCACCTTCGAAAGACTTTCGGCAGAAGATATTCACGTTGCCTCGAGAACCGGCGTCGCAAAAACGCCCTCCCAGGATTGGGTTCTCCACCTGGGTAAGACCGAAACGCAACTGACAGAGCTGCCCGGGATTCCCTCTCTTTCGCCAGCAGGAGAGGCCAAATAAATGAGAACAGCAGTTGTGGCCCTCCTCTTTTGCGCTTCCTTAGGCGCCCAGAGCCTCACTTACTACATCGACAACTCGAACGGTAGTTTACCGGCTAGTCAGTTGACCCAGATCTCTGGCTCCTACCAGCTCGCCGATACACCCGTCAGCTCAAACACGAGCCTCGTTATCCGCGCTGTAAATACTTCGGCAGTTGCCACCAAGATCAATCTCGTCTTTGTCAGCTCGACGGCGGGCTCTACCGCCTCCACTCCCAACTTCAGCATCACGGGGCTGACGCCTGACTCGACCATCGCTCCTCAAAGCTTTAAGATGTTCACCATTAACTTCACTCCGGCCGCAACGGGCGCGCTCACCGGCTATCTCGAAGCTCTCGAAGACAGCGTTCTTTATAGCGTTGCCACTCTGACCGGAAACGGCACTCCGCCCGAACTGGCGCTCAGTTGCGCCAGCACCGCTTCAGGCGTCTCCCAATGCAACGGCAACGCCCTTACTCCAACAGCGGCAATCCCTCTCTACTTCGGAAACGTTCTGACCACGAGCACCCTTCCCATCACCTTCACGCTGTCAAACGGCGGCGCATCGAGCATCAATCCGCAGTCGCTTGTCAGTCTCTTGACGGCTACAAATAATCCGAATAACCCGTTTAGCCTGAGCTCGCTCCCTTCGTCCATTAGCCCGGGTAGCTCCGGAACGTTCACCATTACGTTTGCACCCGGTGCAACGGGCACGTATCAAACCCAGCTTGTGGTCGGTACCAACACCTATCTGCTGCAAGGCGTCGGCACATCCAGCGTCGTCGGCGATATCAGCTCGCTAATCATCACCTACACCGATTCCACCGGCGTTCGGCTCACCGCCCAGCCCGCCACTGCCATCAGCTTCGGACAGATCGTTGCCGGCGGCACAGGCAGTGCTGCGCTTACCTTCACCGTCACGAATCCCCAAACAACCATTTCGGCCGTTGCGGTGCCGAACCTGACCGTCTCCGGTTCGAACTTCACCTTGTCCGGCGCTCCAGCTCTACCGGCAACGATCCAGCCCGGAGCCTCCCTCAGCTTCCAGGTCGTCTTCTCGGCATCCGCAGTAGGTACCTACCCCGGATCACTCACCGTCGGAACGCGCCAGTTTCCGCTTACCGGCCAGAGCATTACGTCTCCTCTGCCCGATGTCACTTTCCAGCTTGATGCCAGTCCGCTCACCAGCCAACAGCAGGTCCATCTGTCCGTTCAAGTAGCCAGCGCATCGCCGGTCAGCGCCATTGGGCAACTATCGCTTACATTCGCACCCTCCGTGAGCGGCATCTCCGATGATCCAGCTATCGTCTTTACCGCAACAAACGGCCGTACTCTGCAGCTCTCAGTCGCGAACGGCGCCACCTCTGCCACCTCCAACAATCAGTCGTCATTCACGCTTCAGACCGGAACCACAGCGGGCACCCTGACCTTTACCGTTACCTTCCCGAACAAAGCACCGTATTCAAAATCGTTCACCATTTCACCCGCACAGGTTGCCATCACTTCCGGCAAAGCCCAAGGCCAGACTCCGAACCTTGTGGTCACGCTCACCGGCTACGACAACACCTACAGCACCGGTCAACTGTCGTTCAACTTCTATGACACCAACGGAAATCTGCTCACGCCGAAAGGCGTCCCGGTAGACGCAACATCCGCTTTCCATCAGTACTTCTTCACCAACGATCAGGCAGGCGGCGCATTCTCCGTCCAGGCGAGCTTCCCTGTCAAAGGCATCGATGTGACCAAGGTCGCCAAAACCACGGTCACCCTGACCAACTCTGCCGGCACCACCTCCACCACACAAACATTTCAATAATCAGTCGCTGCGTTACCGTTGGACCATGCCGGCGGTAGCGCTCACCATTGCAGGCTCTGACCCTAGTGGCGGAGCGGGCATCCAAGCCGATCTGAAGACCTTTCATCAATTTGGTGTCTATGGCGAAGCGGTCATCACCCTGATCACCGTTCAGAACACCCAACGCGTCTCGCGCGTCGAGGTGCTCTCTCCCGATCTCGTCCTCGACCAAATCGATTCCGTTGTCACCGACATTCCCCCTGGGGCGGCAAAAACCGGCGCGCTCGGCAGCGCCGGGATCATCAAAGCAGTTGCAGATCGGGCCAAGGCTTTCCAATTTCCGCTTGTCGTCGATCCCGTAATGATCAGCAAGCACGGTGCTCGTCTTCTCTCTTCCGATGCCGAACGGGTTCTCGTCGAACACCTGTTGCCGATCACCTTCCTGACCACTCCCAACATCCCTGAAGCCGAAATATTGACCGGGGTCAATATTTCAAGTGAAGAAAACATGGTGGAGGCAGGCCGCCGTCTTTGCGCCTTCGGTTGTCAGGCCGCTCTCATCAAGGGCGGACATTCCAGCGCGGCCCCTGTTGACATTCTCGTCACAGGGCACACTGTCGAGCGCTTCTCCGGAACCCGCATCAACTCCGTGAACACGCACGGGACCGGCTGCACGTTGTCCGCTGCCATCACCGCCTGTCTGGCACTCGGCGAAACACTTCCGGCTGCTGTACGAATCGCCAAGCACTTCATTCAGCAAGCTATCGAAACCGCGCCGGGTCTTGGATCAGGTCACGGTCCGGTGAACCATTTCGCCAACCCGAGCTTAGTCGATAAAGATCTCTAATACTTCGGCACACTCGGATCCACCTTATCGCTCCAAGCCGTTATGCCACCGGTCATGTTGCGAACATTCTTGAACCCGTTCTGCTTCATCAGATCGACCGCTTGCTGACTGCGCCCACCGCTCTTGCAATGCGCCACGATCTCTGCGCTCGGATCAAGCTCATGCAACCGCTTCGGCAATTCGCCCAGTGGAATCAGCTTCGATCCCGGTATCCGCGCAATTTGAAACTCGTGCGGCTCGCGCACATCGATCAACACAAAATCGTCCCCACGGTCCAGCTTGCCTTTCACTTCAGTTGGATCGATCACGCCTTCAGCAGGCATGCCCTGAACGGGCGTTATTGGTGTCATTCCACAAAACTCCTGGTAATCAATTAACTTCGTCACCGTCGGCTGTTCTCCGCAAACAGGACAGTTGCGATCCCTGCGCAGCTTCAGCTCACGAAAACGCATGCTCAACGCATCGTACAGCAGCAACCGGTTCTTCAGCGTTTCTCCACGCCCGAGAATAATCTTCACCGTCTCAGTTGCCTGCACCACGCCGATCAATCCCGGGAGAATTCCAAGCACACCCCCTTCGGCGCAGCTCGGCACCAGACCAGGAGGCGGCGGCTCCGGATACAAGCAGCGGTAGCAGGGACCATCCTGATACGCAAACACGGTCGCCTGTCCCTCAAACCGGAAAATCGATCCGTACACATTGGGCTTTTTCAACAGCACGCACGCATCATTCAC
>CAXTMN010000009.1:6222-13524 GCA_964245395.1 uncultured Bryobacteraceae bacterium | reverse complement strand
ATGTCGTAGTCTCGAAGGATCTCGAGCGCATTCCCGCTCGTCAATCCGCTATCGAACTTGTCAATCTGCAGATGCGGATTGATGTCCATCATGCGGTCCGCAGCCGAATCAAGCTTCTTGCGCCCCAGATCCCGCGTCCCGTGAATCACCTGCCGCTGCAGGTTCGATACATCCACTACATCGAAATCAACCAACCCGATCCGGCCCACGCCCGCCGCCGCCAGGTAAAGCCCTACAGGAGCGCCCAGCCCGCCGGCTCCAATCATCGCTACCTTGGCCTGCTTCAGCTTCAGCTGCCCTTCCATCCCCACTTCGGGCAGAATCAAATGGCGGCTGTACCGCGCAATTTCCTCATTGCTGAGCGCAGCCGCTTGCCGTTCCAAAACACTGGTCGACCCGCCCGCGATGCTCGGCACAATCGACACCGTCTCGTGGCCCTCCAGCGTCGTTTCGTCCTTGTCGAGGTAGCGTATATCTTCGTCGTTCACATACACATTCACAAAGCTGCGCAGCTTGCCTTGGTCGTTGAACAGGTTCTTCTTGATATTGGGGTAGTGCGTGGTCAACTGCATCAGCAGCTCGCCCACCGTGGCCCCGGTCACTTCGACCGAGTCGTTTCCCTCCGTGAACTGCCGCAGCGCTGCCGGAATCAATATTTTTGCCACGTCAACTCCTCTCTGTCCGCCCGCGTCTGCTCTGCATCCGGCATGAAACTGCTCGCGTGATCGAATTTGCCCTTCTGTATGGAAAGCACCACAAACGAATACCAGGGACATGAATTCTGTAAATCGGTATCCGAGAAGTAAGCGTCGCAGTCCGGATGGGAATGGAAAACGCCAATTAAATCTAACCCCCGCGATCGTGCCTCCTTATCCGCCGCCAGAAGATCCTCCGGCCGGATCGCATAGCGCTCCACTTGCTCCCCTACCCAGGCATTCGGAAACGTCAACGCCTCGGTGACAACTTTCGTCCCATCGCTGTGCCGCCCCAGCATCGCTCCGCAGCACTCGTTCGGATAGGTCCGTTCCGCGTGCTGAACCATCATCTGCCAAGGGTCGAATTCGATCTCAATCATTCCAAGCGCCTCGCTCAAGTACGTCTGACTATCGTCGCAGAAAGCCGTACCGGTGATGCGATGGATTGCTGGTAAGACTTGCTGGTCACACTTCGGTGCTGGTAACACTTGGGAGACAAAAGACCGATCCATCGTGATATGGTCTGCCGCTATCAACGGCATGAAGGAGAATGACAAGCAATTATGGGAAAGCGGTCCGCCGGCGCCGATGACTTGAGTTCTGATTCAACCTATGACCAAATCACCAAAGGATTGTAAGTCATCGGAAGCGTTGCAATCGGCGCTGGATTGCCTCAATTCTTAGAATTCCCAAACCCGGAACGAACGGCTTGGCCGTTGAGTGCAGGCCCCGCGGCTACGTTCCACCGTCAGGATCAACCAGCACATTGTTTTTTCAAAGTCTCGACGGTAAACGCAACTTGCGCCTGGATTATGGCTTCAACAAGAAGACCAACGTATTCGATTTCCACTGGAATCAAAAAGGCACAAAGGACGTCTTCAACATCACCGATCATACGCCTGCCGGCAAAGTGGGCGAAGGCTTGTACAAAGGCGCTCGTGCTTTCCGATACGGAGGCCGAGTTTAGCTCGTCGTCGGTGCAGTCATAGATCTGGCTTCGTGACAGCGCATGATAAATGGCGGCAGACAAGCAGCGTTGCCGGTGGCTGGGCGGGTGCTTGGGCAGGGGCGGAGGCAGGCGGAATGGGTGGTGTAAGGATAGGCGCTCTTGCCGGCTCGGAGGTTCCTGTCCTCGGAAATGCAATAGGAGCAGCCGTAGGAGCTTTTATCGGTGGAATCGGCGGTGGTATTGGCGGCTATTGGGCCGGTTCCTCAATGGCGACGTATGTTTACGATGAAGGTCCAGACGCTGTTAGAAGAGCTGTGGCTTCCACCGAGGAGATATCCAACGTGATGGTAGAAGGCTTGCTCCGGCAGTTACAGTAAACAGTACGAAGTGGATATTCAAATGACTGGACTTCGTCTTACCCGTACACCGGTGCATGCAAGCTACCAGCCTCTTTCATCGCGAGAATTTCCTTCCTGCGTTTATCTGAATTGGCACGTGACTCCGGAACCGGAGGACGCAGGGGTCGATAGTGAGATCGCTAGTCTGTTGGCGCGTTCATTTCGTGGTCTTAAAGTGCTTTTCTTAGGTGGACCTGCTGTTACGCAACCCTTCGGCACTTGGCATCAGCAATCCCCAGGCACGTTTACTGTTCGCCTGGCAGGAAAGATTTCACGTATGTGCATCAGTTCAGACTGTGAAGTCGTTGAAACCTTGTTTGATCAAGTTGGATTTGACTGGTCCCAAAGAGGGCAATTTGCATTGCTCTTCCCCTCCGATACAAACGTATTGAAGTTACCTGCCCAGGCCATTGCGGATGCCCTAGCAAAAGAAAATCTAAGCAAGATCCCCGATGCGAAAGGTTATCTGCGCCCAGGCGACGATGGCGGGTTTGCCGAACTAGGTTTTCGCAGCGATGATGCTCTTGTCGGGTGGAGCGACACTCTCAAGGAAATCGCGAAAGCAAAGAGTCTCTCGCTTCACACCTTCTTAAGCCTGTAACTACCAGAAAAAAAGGCATTGTGCATCCTTGCGTGCTGTCTGTCATTTGAGAGCACCCGCCGCTTTCGATTGTCTCACGATATCTTCCTCCCCCTTGTTTTCGGCCAGTGACAGAGCTGTCTTGCCTGCAGTTCCCGTTAGTGACGGCTCCGCGCCGTGAGCTAACAGCAGCTGAACGGCATCCCGATCTCCCATTTCCGTCGCTCTCATCAAAATCGTGTAACCATCCTTATCGACAACGTTCGGATTAGCCTGCGCTTCCAGCAAAATTTGCATCACCTGGACATTCGGGGAGTACATCAAAACAGGGGAACCGTCACTGTCGCGAGCATTTACGTCGGCTTTTCGAGCAAGTAGAACCCTCAAAGTCGGCAGATCCCCACTTTCAGCGGCTTGCATCAAGGCCGTAATTCCTGCTTGGCTGTGTCCCAACGCATCAGCAAGCAACATAGCCGTTTGGTTTACCGTGGCATTCTTATCTACCAGAAGTTTGACCAGCTCTGAGTTTCCACTGCGAGCTGCGAGCATCAGAGCCGTCAACGTGTTGCTGTCCCAATGTGCCGCATTTGGATTGGCCCCCGCCGACAAGGCTTTCTGAGCCGCCGCTAGATCTCCGCGTTCGGCAGCCTTTAAGAGTTGTTGATCTATCGGCTTTACCTTTGGTGTTTGGCGATGAGCTCCGAACGTCACCAAAGCCAGCAAAACGGCAAGGCCGTACACACGGCAACCAAGGAACCAGCTTGCTCTCATGAGTGTCGCAACCTGTAGCTTTGCAAGTTCTGTCCGTAAATGGCGATAGTCGCCGCTATCGAATGCGCATGTTGGCCTCGGTAATTTGCTCCTGGCAGGCTGGCCCACATGGTATTGCCTCGGCTTAATGCGTTCTCCACATTGCCGTTAAGCAAAGGCTCAAGCATCTTGTGTTGCCGCATCAACTCTATGCAAGCGAGATCTTGGGATGCGGGTCCAAAATCGGGCAAATGGAGAGCTGCCTGCAGCTCATCCCAGGTGCTCTTTAAAAACTGGTAACGACCCGCAGCTGTGCTCTTGTTATCCTTTGCCCACTGAATCAACAGATCCGGATGACGAGAAAGGTCCGTAACCGGTTGACTGGGTAGACCGGTGGCCATGTCAGTCCCACGCACCACCGAGTAGTAGTCGCTTCCTTCGGCCCACGCAATCGTATCAAGCATGGCTCGAATCTCTGGCAACTTCACCAACTCGCGGTTGGGCATATTGGGCGAGATCGGTATTAGTTTGCGTAACTCAACAACAGTTCGAAATGAGTTGAACGAGAGAGCATCTGGCCCAAAGGAGCAGGCACGATTGAGAAGAGCCTGGTCTGCCGAAGACCACCGTTGAGCACACCTGGAAGAGAGCGCGTTGCTGCAAAGGTGGCGATAGACCTGATCTGCTGGCTGCAGGCCACCGAGCCGGTTAACTGCACTCATCTGAAGAAACACCCCCGAGTCCACTCTGATTAAGCGACTGGATAAAATTTCGCAAAGCAGAATTTGTCGGCCCATCAAATCGGCCCGTTTTACTGAGAGCTACTGGGAATGGCAGCACCCATCGCCCACAACTCCTGCACAACACGTATTTCCCGAAGCATCGTTTTTCTGACCCGGTCCTTCCGAATGAAACACATTCACCTGATTGTCCAACCTGAAAGCAAAAAGCGCGACAACTTCTCGCTTAAGCAAATCCTAGGCATTATCCTGCTTCCACATCATTCGAAGCACGCGAGAATGACCCAAGTGACTCATCAGCTCCACGGTGCACTCGGCATCCTCCTTTTCCCCATTGTGCTCGCACTTTTCCTCCTACCCGGCTTTGCCGTCGCACTTCGAGTCGCTGCGAGCTGTCAGATCTCCAGGAGTCAACTGCTGATCCTGGTCGTCACTGTTAGTTGCACAAGCGGTTATCTGTCCTTTTGGGCTTTCTTTGCCGCAAAGCCACTCGGCAAAGTTTTTTCATTTGCGTCTGTGCTCACGGCAGCGACCTCCCTCGTCCTGGACTGGAAACGCCGTCCGTATCTCCTCTCAGCTGCCCGTTCACTCTCCACTCCGCTTCTTTACGTCATGGGGGTCGGAAGTCTTTATCTATGCCTCTTGTACCTATTTTCGAATCCCCTGCAAGCCGGAGTAGACCTTTCCAGCGAGCGCTTCTTCAGCACCGTACGCCCGGACGATAATCTTATCCCGCTCATCTTTGCCGAGAAAATTTACACCCACCTGCCTCTTCGTCCATTCTGCTGTGGTGACTGGCTCAGTAGTGATCGTCCGCCACTCCAGGCAGGGCTCTCGCTGTTCCAGCACCCGCTTCGGTTGGCTGGAAGCGTAGCTTTGAATTACCAGCTTCTGGGCACCGTGTTGCAATGTCTCTGGATATGCGGCGTGTGGACCCTTCTACTCTCGTTGGGAGCCTCTCAAACTCGCGTTCGTCAGGTCCTGGGGCTGCTTGTCTTCTCTGGATTCATGTTCTTTAACTCGGTGTACACGTGGCCAAAACTCTTAGCCGCTACCTTCATCCTGTTTGCCGTGTCCATCCTGTCGGAGATCGTTCGCGAAAACCGTCCGATCACAAATCTTGCCGCCATCCTCGCTGCGCTCAGCCTTTCGCTTGCCTGGCTATCTCATCCAGGCAGTATCTTCAGTCTGCCCTCGATTGCGTTCATCGTCGTACGTAACATCCGCCTTTTCCACTGGCGCCAGTGCGCACTGTTTGCCACCATCTTTGCCGCATTTGCCCTGCCTTGGATGATCTACCAAATCGTCTACGACCCTCCGGGAAACCGTTTGATCAAGATGCATATCGCCGGCGTGATGCCGATTGATCATCGGTCCTCCTGGCAGACCATTCGAGAGGCTTACGCAGCCCAGACCTTTCCCACCCTCCTCCAACACAAGTGGAGTAACCTGAACAGTCTGATCGGCCCCGAACCGCTGAATGGATTAGGAGTGATCGCCTTTGAACCCACGCTCTTGTGCAATCGAAACGCGGTCGAACAGACCCGCATCGCTCAGCGCGAATATATCTGGGATGCTATCGGCATCCTCAACCTCGGTTGGCTGGCAATGGCTGCGTTAGCCCTCAGGCAGAAACGCCCGGCGATTCCTCATTCTGGATGGCTCCTGGCAGCATCGCTGGCAAACTTAGTGCTTTTCTCACTCGCCCTGTTCGGCCCGAACGCAACAGTAACCACCCACTGCTCTTACGCCGATATTCTGCTGATCTCCGTCGGTCTCGCCGGCTACTTACTAGCTCTCCCGCGTATGGTCATTCTCATCGGCTTTGCCTTACAAATCCTAAACTTGTTTGTTGTGTGGGTCTGGACCTCGCCGGTAATTTGGTCTTTGCAAATTCCCGAGGCAATTGCTGCGCTCGCTCTGACGGTATTCCTCAGTTGGCATTTCGGTCACGGGTACTTCGAATCGCCGGAGGCGTGATCGCGTTGGCAAACTTGGAGGGCGAACTATACGGGCAGATATTGCTTGAGCGGTTCGAAAAAATCGTTCACAAACGCAGTTGCAGTCTGCTTGGCCTTCTCGACATTTCCATCGTTCACATTAACCACCACGCGAACCAACGCCGTATCGCTGCGGTTGTATCGAACAGAATCGAGAACCGTATAAACCTTGGCCGAATACTCGCTGGCAACGACGCGGTTATGAGATTGATACCAGTAGAAAACCACGCTCTGGTTCTGGCCTCGCGAAACCACATATTCATTGACTTGAATTGGTTTCACCTCACCCCGCACCGGAATATTAACGATTCCGGCTTGCGAAGGGCTCCATCCGCTTCCCGGCAGGCAATTCTTCGGCGAATGCGGAGCTTTGCCCGTTCGCTGCGTTTCGAAATACGCCACAAACAGAGTGGCCGCTTGTCCGGTGCGCGGGCTTGAATAGATGCGCGAAGTCAGGTCATCAGCCTTCAGCACGTCCAGCTGCTCCTGGTCGATCGGTACATCCTGAATCAGTGTCCAATCTCCCCCTGGAATGGAAAACTGAGACAAGGGCCTGTGGCTGGGAACGATCTCGCGCCGCGAGAAGCCATAGAACAGCGATGCCTGGGCTAAGAGCACAATTGTTAAAATACGAGCGCTTTTCGAGAGCGAAATGGCTGCCATGAACTAGGCCTTTCGGAACTTTGTCGACATCATGATTAGTAATCGATGGGTAAGGATCAGAGCCGCTATCGCAACAATGAACACCACATACCCTTCCATCTCATGATAAGTCCCTTGCGCATACTTGGTGTTGATCTCTGACAATAATCCGGTCAACGCCACTCGCACACCATTTGCACCAATCGCAATGGGAATTGTCGCCAGCAGCAAAGCCCAGCGCATCCACACCCGGTCGCTGAAATACCACGCATATACCAGAGAGAGAAACCCGAGCGATAGAAGCGACCGGATGCCGCTGCATGCTTCAGCAATATCGAGAGTCTGACTCGGCAGCTGAAGCGTGTTCCCAGACCGCAGCACCGGAATGCCCATCCAGGTAATCATCAGCTCGCCGAGCTGACTCGCCAGCATCTGCAACCGCAGCGTGAGTTGAGCATAGATGATCGCCGGAATCGGAATCATGAAGAGAAGCAGAAGAAGCGGGAATAATAAAATCCTGATCCACTCTTTGCCGCCCAGATAAAGAA
>CAXTMN010000009.1:0-6212 GCA_964245395.1 uncultured Bryobacteraceae bacterium | reverse complement strand
CGCCCCAGAGAGCGATCAGAAAAGCCAGTCGGGCGGTAAAGAGTTCTGCTCCTAAAGTGGCAGCCAGAGCTTGAAATGCCGCCCAGATTACCAGCACCAGACCCCAAGTATTTGGCTTTCGCGGTGCGGCCAGAAGTGCGTCTCGCCGCTGCCAGGCTACGTAACCAGCAATCAAGGGCACAAAAAAGCCGTGGCCCATGTTCTCGTCGGTAGCCCACTGCACACCCATCCGGTAAATGATCGGCGCGTAGCAGATTACCAGCAGTGCGCCAAACCAGGCAATCGACTGCCATGCGACCTTGGTCGAACTAGTGGACCCCTCAGCCGGCGAGGCAACGGACGCAGTCACCATGGATTAATTTCTCTTTAATCTAATCACACCGTAGCTCCGCCAACCAGCGTGCGGAACAATGGCTAATGTGAGTCAAACGTCCTATTATACGAGGTTGAAAGGCCATACTATTGCCTTCGCAACATTGGTCTTCAGCTTTCTGGTACTCTGCCCGATCCAGGGGCAAACTATTCTCCCTCTCCGGGATGTGCATCCAGGACAGCGCGGCGTCGGTCGCACTGTCTTCCAGGGAAATCGCATCGAAGAGTTCAACGTCGAGATCCTCGGCGTCCTCGAAAATCCCGCCCCAGATCAGTCCATCATCCTGGCCCGGCTTAGCGGCGGCCCCTTGGCCCAGACCGGCATCTTGCAAGGAATGAGCGGCAGCCCCGTCTATATCGAGGGAAAGCTCGTCGGAGCTGTCGCTCTTGGATTCCCGTACTCCAAGGAGCCGATTGCCGGCATCCAACCGATCGAACAGATGCTCTCCAGTGCCAGATTCACCGGCAGTAAAAATGAAGTCGCAGACAATACTCGAATCTTTCATTCCAATGCTGATTTTGCCCATGGATTTCCCTGGGCGAATCTCGCCAGCAGCGCCAGTTCCGTAGACTTGGCTGAGATTTCCACCCCTCTGAGCTTTGGGGGCTTTACCCCGCGGACTCTTCAGGCTTTCTCTCCCCAGTTGCGAAAAATGGGCCTGACTCCTCAGCAGGGAGTAGGCGCTGGCAGTCCAAAATCTCACGACAATACCGGGACCGTACTTCCGGGTTCAATGATCAGCGTTCAGCTTGTGAGCGGCGACATGACCGTTAGCGCAGACGGCACGGTCACCTATATCAACGGCAACCATATATATGCTTTCGGCCATCGATTTCTCGATGGCGGCACAACGGAGCTTCCCTTTGCCCGGGCCGACGTGATTACCCTCGTACCATCCTTGAACACCTCGTTCAAGCTTTCAGCTGCTCGCGAGTGGGCGGGGACCATACTCAGCGATCGCAGCACCGGCATTGCTGGCGAAATGGGCCGTCGAGCCCACACCATTCCATTGGCCATTTCCGTTCGCTCTACTGAAACCGGCGGGCACGACTACCACTTTCAGATTGTCAACGACCGCTTGCTAACGCCATTTTTGGCCCAAACCGTGCTCTTCTCTACACTGGACGTCACCGAACGAACCCTCGGTACGGGCACGCTTCGTCTCCGCGGCCGTGTTGACTTCGAGGGCTCGACGCCGTCGCTGAACATTGGCGACATCTTCGTGAGCGACAGCGGGTTGGCCCAGCAGGTGTCTGCGGACGCGGTCGTTTACCTTGGCTTTGTGCTTGGTGCCGGGTTCCAGAATCTGCATGTGAAAAGCATCTCCTACACGCTCGAAACTGTGGAAAGTAAGAAGCAGTTACGCATTGCGCAAGCGTGGGCTTCTCCTTCTTCCCTCCATCCGGGTGATACGGTCCAGATAACCGCGCTGCTGCAAGGTGAGAATGGCTTTGAATTGACTCGCACAGCATCCTATAGGCTACCCGTCGGAGCGCCGATTGGCCCTTTGGATCTGTCAATAGCCGACGCGGTGAGCATGAACAGTCTTGATTTTGCCGGCTTGGCCCAGTCCAGTCTGCACTCCCCGCAGGAGCTGGTTAAGGTGGTCAACGCCTATCGAGGGAGCGATGCGGTTTATTTCCGCGTATGGCGGCAGGAACCCTCCTTTTCAGTAGCCGGCACCCTGCCTGGAGGAGAGCTGACCGATCCTCCACCTTCAGCCATGCTTGTTCTTGCTGATAACGCCTCGTCGGCAACCAGCAATGCGGCTCAAACATTCGCTCGCGGATCGCAGATTGCCGAAATCGTAAGTCCTGTTAACAATTACGTTGTTACTGGTGCAAAAACAATTCAAGTGGAAGTAAAAGAATGATAAAGCCTCGCCTTGCATTCGGGCTAGGCATCCTCCTTCTGGCGGGCATAGTTTTCGGCGCAACGAGTACCGCCTGGGAAGTGAGTGGCACAGACAGCTTCCTGAAAGGCCGGCTATCTGGACTGCAGTTGACTGCTGACGGGATTTTGCTGCCCGGAATGCCCTTGCGTTTCGAAGCTAAGCTAAGCCAACCGGCTCTCTGGAGCGTAGTCGCCAGCCCAGACGGAACGGTTTACGGGGCAACTGGCCACAACGGGAAGCTGTTACGCATTGCTCCGGACGGCAAATTTGTCCCACTTTGGAGTGCAGAGCAATCCGAAATTTTTGCTCTTTGTCTCGATTCCAAGGGCGTACTTTACGCAGGTACCTCACCGAATGGCGGAGTGTACCGAATTGTAAATGGGAACGCTGACGAAGTGTGGCACTCGGCTGAAAAATACATTTGGGCTCTTCAAGCGGCATCCGACGGCAGCCTCTATGTGGCAACAGGGGAAAACGGGCGAATTTACCGCATTCCGGCACGCGGAGGTCAGGCGGACGTCTACTATGAGACGGGTCAGGCGAACGTGACAGCTCTCGCCCTTGACCGAAGCGGACATCTCTACGCCGGTACCGATCCGAACGGGCTCCTCTACGACATTTCAGGTCCCCGGCAAGCAAGTATTCTCCTCGATTCGACTCTGCCTGAGATTCGCACGATTGTGCCAGGCCCAAGTGGAGCGATCTATGCAGTGGGAATGGGCGGCGCGGTTGCGACCCGCTCCAATACTGTAGGCGCAGCCAATCCTGCAGCGACTGTGGGAACAGTTGTGGCAACCTCACCCACGGTGATCACCGTGACAGAGTCGAAGTCGAACGGCATTCCTACAGATAGCGATGCCACAGCGGTGAAAGCGGGCGGAACGGACACTTCTAAAAGCTCCGGTCTCTCCACCACCCAGTCTGGAGCAACTGCGGCGGTGGTTGAGGTCAGTGGTGTCGAAAAGTCGGCGATCTACCGGATTTCAGCAGATCGCACCGTAGAAACGCTCCGAAGCTCCAAACAGGATAACGTTTACGATCTTCTCCTGGAGGGAGACGGTCTGATCTTTTCCACTGATGATCATGGGCGCATCTACCGTCTGAACGGCCGCAAGTCGACCCTTCTAGCCGAACCGGGAGATGGTGAAACAACCCGTCTGCTTAAGAAAGGTTCCGTTCTTTATGCCGCTTTGAGCAATCCCGCGCGCCTTCTCGCCTTTGACACGACCGGAGCCGGCCCTGGATGGTACGAATCCCAAGTTCACGATTCAACCAGCGTGGCCAGATGGGGCCATCTTCAATGGCATGGAGTAGGAGACGGTGTAAAATTTCGTACCCGAACCGGCAATTCGGCGCGGCCGGATAATACCTGGAGCGCCTGGTCTGATTTGACGGGCGGCGGCCCGGATTCACTGATCAGGAGCCCTCCGGCCCGGTTTATTCAATGGCGCGGTGAATGGGCTCCGCACAGCACCGCTCAGGTAAATACAGTTGATATTCCGTATCTACCACAAAATACGCCACCTGCAATCCGCAGTATCGCTGTTACGTCCGTAGTAGGAACTAACGCTGCTAAAGCGGCAGCCAGCGCCGTCAGTGCGAGCGCGGGGTATTCGGTCACGGTGACGGACACCGGCGAGGCGCCTGCTGCCAGCTCCGGGACCACCGCAGCTCAAACGGTCTCCCGTCTTCAAACAACACAAACTCAGATTTCCTGGCAGGCGGACGATCCGGATTCAGACAAGCTAGTATATTCCGTATCGTTTCGCGCCGAAGAAGCGCGGGAATGGCAGCTGATTCGCAGCCGCATGTCCGAAAACACTCTTCTGCTCGATCCCGATGTATTCGCCGACGGGCGCTACTTCTTTCGGATCGTGGCGTCTGATGCGCCCTCAAATGCTTCCGAGTATGCTCACACAAGCGAACTCATCAGTGCCCCGGTGCTGATCGATAACACACCGCCGGTGGTGAGTTTGGGACAACCGAAGCGGACCGGCAACTCGCTCGATGTAGATATCGACGCCCGGGACAAAACAAGTTCGCTTCGGCTTTGCGAGTACTCACTCGATGCTGGCTCCTGGCAGCCGATCGAAGCGTCAGATGGAATAACAGATTCGCCACATGAGCTGTTTCACTTGCACCTCGAGAAGCTCAAACCAGGCGAACACCTGATTGTCGTTCGCGTGTATGACTCCGCAGGGAATGCAGGGCTGGCCCGGGTCTTAACTTCCTAGGGGCGAACTGTTGGGGTAAACTACCCTTATTGCCGGTGTAGCTCAGGTGGTTAGAGCGACGGTCTCATAATCCGTAGGTCGCAGGTTCAACTCCTGCCGCCGGCACCAGTTTTCATTCAGGATTTCACGATCACAGAATAGATTCTGTCAAGATCATCCTGCGAGTAGTATTCTATCTCCAAGCGACCGGACGATTCAGATTTCGCTGTCAACCGGACACGGGTTCCCAGGGCCAAGGCCATTTCGTCCAAAGCGGCCCGGACATTTGGATCCATAGACGTTGCTTCTTCCTGCGGAGCAGGAGCGGTGTTGTCTGTACCTGCTGGACTTTTTCCGTGCTCCTTGACTAGCCTTTCAGTAGACCGGACTGAAAGTTGATCAGCGATCACTCGTTCGCAGAGGCTTGCTTGTAGACTCTCGTCCGAGGTGTTTAGTAAGGCTCGGGCGTGGCCCACGCTGATCGATCCCCGCACGAGTTCGTTGCGGACAAATGGCGAGAGCTTTAAGAGCCTTAGAAAGTTTGTGACAGTTGAACGCTCTTTTCCTGTGCGCTCGGCAATCTGCTCATGGCTCAACCCGTGCTCTGTGGCCAGATGTTGAAAGGCCAAGGCAATTTCTATCGGGTTTAAGTCTTCCCGCTGAATGTTTTCAACCAGCGCCAGCTCTAAAAGCTGTTGCTTTGCCACCTCACGGATAAGGGCCGGAATCTCGGTTAGGCCCGCGATCTGGCAGGCGCGCCAACGGCGTTCCCCGGCAATAATGCGATATTCAGCCGGTCCGATGCGCTGAACCGTAATCGGCTGAATGAGTCCGTTCACGCGGATTGACT
Organism: uncultured Bryobacteraceae bacterium; assembly: GCA_964245395.1. Lineage (GTDB taxonomy): Bacteria > Acidobacteriota > Terriglobia > Bryobacterales > Bryobacteraceae > Bog-105. The sequence goes on along the minus strand of CAXTMN010000009.1, from coordinate 882 downwards.
GGGAAAGCTCCTCTAGTTTTTCGAGGTCAAAGCTGTCTCGCGGCTGGTTTTTATTTGGCTGAATTTGGTCGAGCGGTATACTTTGTAGCGCCTCAAACTGAGACGGGGATTGCTCCCGTTCAAGCGCCGGAGCAGCACCGGCCTTATTGGGAAGAAGGGCTGAAAGGCCTTTACCAAGCGCCTTGCGTTGATTCCGATCTGGCTCTTTTTGCATGGGCCAAAATTTCCTTTGCGAGTTGAATGTAGGCCTCGGCGCCCCGGGATCGAGGATCATAAGCCAAAATGGATTTCCCAAAGCTGGGAGCTTCGGCCAGACGGACTGAGCGGGGAATCACCGTTTTCAGGATGGTCTTGCCGAAGAATTCTCGTAAATCACCCTCGACTTGCCTCGTTAGATTGGTCCGGTCGTCGTACATGGTCAGCAAAACACCTTCAATGGTCAGCCCAGAATTGAAGGCGTCTCGAACCCGGTCAACAGTGTCTATTAGCTGAGAGATGCCTTCCAAAGCAAAAAATTCGCACTGAATCGGAACCAGAATGGAGTCAGAGGCGCAAAGAGCGTTCAGGGTGAGCAGGTCGAGAGCGGGTGGGCAATCAATCAGAATGTAATCGTATTGATTTCGGACCGATCGAAGCGCCTGTTGCAGGCGTTGCTCACGTTTGGGTAGATCCACTAAATCCAGGTTTGTGGCAACCAGGTTTTGGTCGGCGGGAAGAAGGGAGAGGCCTTCTTCCGCTGTTGGAACAATGGTTTCGGCGATGTTTGCCTCGTCCAGGAGAACGTTGTACAGAGTATGGCGATCGGCAGTTTTCTCGATTCCCATGCCAGTGGTGGAGTTGCCCTGCGGATCGGAGTCGATGAGCAGTACGTGAAGTTCAGAT
>CAXTMN010000008.1:33336-73780 GCA_964245395.1 uncultured Bryobacteraceae bacterium | reverse complement strand
CGATTCAGCCGTGTGATTATGCAGCGCCTTCGTTCATTGTTCCGCCGATCTCGCACGGATGCGGACCTGCAGCGCGAGATCGAACTTCATTTTGAACAACTCGTGAGGGAGGCTATCGCTTCCGGTATGAGTGAGTCGGAGGCTCGCACGATGGCGCACCGCCAGTTTGGACCAGTGGAAAAAACGAAGGAGGAGTGTCGCGACATGAGAGGCGTAAACCTGATCGAGAATTTCGTACGGGACGTGCGGTATGCGGGGCGAATGCTGGCGAACAATCCCGGCTTCGGGGCGGTAGCCGTCATTACGCTGGCGTTGGGCATTGCGGCAAACACGACCATCTTCAGCGCAGTCAGCGCGATCCTGCTACGAAAGCCACCTGTTAAAGATCCCGACAGCTTGTGCGCGGTTTCGTCCAAGAGCCTTATCAAGGGTTATGACCTGGTGGGCGTTTCCGCGCCCGACTTCGAGTCGTGGCAGAAGCAGAACGATATTTTCGAGGGAATGGCTGCGGTCGAGAGTGGGCGTCCGTTCACTCTGACGGGCAAGGGTGAGCCGGAATCGGTGACCGGCGACCGCATTACACCGGATTATTTCAATCTTATTGGCGTCATGCCTGTTCTTGGGCGGGCGTTTTTGCCGGGCGAAGGTCAGGCCGGAAACGCCCAGGTGGTTATCCTGAGCAATGCTCTCTGGCGCGAGCGTTTTGGCTCCGATCCGAACACAATCGGAAAGGATCTCGAAATCAACGGGGAGTCATACAAAATTGTCGGCATAATGCCGACGCGCGTCCATACAACTATATCTAGCTCGCAGCTATGGACTCCGCTGGTTTTCAGCCCCGAAGACTTGAGCCCTTCGGCGCGCAGCAACCATTACCTCGATCTTGTCTTGGGGCGCCTTAAACCGGGGGTAACCGTTAAGCAGGCGCAGGCGGAGATGAACTCCATCGCGCAGCGGCTCGCGAAGAGCTATCCCACGACAAACAAGGATTGGGGCGTCACTGTTCTGACGCTCCAGGAATACAATATTCGGGCCGCAAACGTGCGCAATGGCGTCATGCTGCTGATGACCGTAGTGGGCTTAGTGTTGCTGATTGCCTGCACCAATATCGCAGGATTGCTGCTGGCGCGGGGAGCCGGCCGAATTCACGAATTGGCCGTCAGGTTGGCAGTGGGCGCGAGCCGTGCACGCCTGCTCCGGCAAGTGCTGGCCGAAAGTTTGCTGATCGGCGCAGCTGGCTGTGGAGTCGGCCTGTTGCTGTCCATATGGGGCATCCATCTCCTTCGGGCAGGGTTCAATTTCAATGAATTCGCGAGACTGCAGGCGGCTGAATTCCGCATAGATGAATCGACGCTGCTCTTCACGCTCGCGGTCTCTCTGCTGACAGCGATTGTGTTCGGTCTGGTGCCTGCCATTCGAGCTTCGAAAGCCAACCCGCGCGACGCGCTGAGCGAAAGCGGTCGGACCAGCTCAAGCGGCTTTGTCCGCAGCCGCCTGCGCAGCGTGCTCGTGACCGGGGAAGTTGCGCTTGCGCTTGTTCTCTTGGCCGCCGCAGGCGTGGACATGCGCGAAGTCGTGCGCGAATTGAGCGAGCCAAATGGCTTCAATCCGCAGCGCCTTCTGATCGCCAATTTGGATCTGAATGGGCGACGGTACAAGGAGCTAGCCGCGCGAATAACCCTTTTCGAGCAGGTAACGGAAAAGCTGAGGAACCTTCCGGGAATCGAGGATGCCGACGTGGATTCTTGTGTCCCAATGGGTTGCTCTTATAGCGCGTCCTTCAATGTCGTGGGCCGAACGTCGCTGCCTCCATCGAAGCGGCCCGACGCGGGCTTTTTTGTTGTCGGGCCGGACTATTTCCGCACCATGCAAATCCCGCTGATGAAAGGCCGGGAGTTGTCCGCGAGCGACAACTTTCACGCTCCCATCGTGGCCATGGTCAACCAGGAGTTTGCGCGGCGTTTTTTCCCAAAGGAAGAGGCTATCGGCAAGCAGATCGAGGTGGAAGACGGCAACCAAAGGCAGGCACAGATTGTGGGCATCGTGGGAAATGTGAGCAACTACGTGGGCGAAATTAGTCCCCGCCCACAGATTTACGAGTGCTATTTGCAAATTCCGGTTAACGCCTTTTCAACCATGGCGCTGATCGTGAGATCGCGTGTTGCGCCTGCAGCGCTCGCGCCCATGCTGCGCCACGTCATCTGGTCGGTGGATAAAGACCAGCCTGTGGGAAGAATTCGTTCCATGCAGGACCTGGTCGCCGATAATACAGGCGGCGACAAGCTGATGGTTGGATTAATGGGAATTTTTGCCGGCCTCGCGCTCGTGCTGGCTGCAGTCGGTATTTACGGCGTGATCGCCTACTCCGTGGCGCAGCGAACGCGCGAGATTGGAATTCGAGTGGCGCTCGGCGCGCAAAACCAAGACGTGCTTGGGCTAGTGCTGCGGGAAGGGGGCATGCTGACTGGGATCGGATGCGCCATCGGGGTGCTGCTCGCGCTCCCGCTGCCACGCCTTTTCTCCGGCTTGTTCAATGGGTTTGCTGTGCAGGGACCGCTAGTCGCTATCGAAGTGGCGTTAATTGTTGCACTTGTCTCGCTGCTTGCCACTTATATTCCCGCGCGCCGCGCGGCGAAGCTTGATCCCCTCCTGGCGCTCAGGTATGAATAGATTTCGTTGCGTGCTCCAAAGGCCAGAGAGCGATACCACGTAGGACGTGAAAGCTGATATATCATGACCTTACTCCGTAACTGGGCGGATGGTTGGGACGATCTCATGTTCTTCATCGACATTCACTGCGAAGGGTGGCAGCCATTTCAGCTCAACTGTCTGGTTGGGCCGCGGGCCAATCCAATAGCTTTGCCAATGTGCTCGTCGAATATGAGCGCGCAGACTACCGTGTGTACCTCCGGTGTTTGATTCGCAAGCCGATTGCTTGGCTTGTTCTAAAGCGGGACCAATTCGGTAGCCAACTTCCCAGCTTGTGGACTGCGGCGCGGGGAATATTCGCGGACCTGATTTGGTTTTGACCGGCGCTGGGTTAGGAGGGTCGCCCAGCATGGGTTTGCACCAGAAAAGCTGGCTGCGGTTGCCTTAATCTTTTGGTTCAACCGATTACCAGTTCTGAAAGCGAGTATTATTGACCGTACGAGGTGAGCCGTGTCGGATGCTGCCGCTGCTGCTATTACTACTCCCCATCCTCAGTCCGATCATGATTATGAGATTTACCCCATCTCACTTGCGACTGAATCGGTCAACAGAGCTCCGCATTTCGTTCCGTTGATCCCGAACAACCGTATTTAGAACTGAAAAGGGTCGAGCGGCCCGAGATGCTGAAATGCTGAAATGTCATAAGAGGCTTTTTCTGGCATAGGTCACGACGAGAGCCCCACTGCTGCTCTTCGCTCTTCGCCTCATATCGACATTCCGCCCGGTTGCCGAATCTGCTCCTGTGAAAGCGCCGTAGTGTTTTGATTCGACCGGGAAAGCGCTTTTTCCAGCTTGTCCACATTGTCCGTATAGATTTGCGCGTCAAACCGGGGCCTAGAGAGGGCAACATAGGCGAGCATCTCATTGATCAGCGCCTGAATGCGCGTTTCCGATGTGTCGATGTGCACGAGGACCTGGTCTACGGTTTCTCCCTGCGCAGAGTGGCTGGTCATGGCGTAGGCGTAGTCGATGTGCTTGTTCTGCTTTAGGTTCCAACTCACGACTCGATCTGATCCGTCGAGCCGGACGCGAGCGTTTCCATTGGCGTCGAGGTATTGGATTGTGCCGGTGTCTCGCGTGGAGATTGCTTTCTCTCTCCAGGGAGTCAGAAATTGAACTCGATCGCCAATGGCAAACGATCGTACTTCGGGTTCGTAGACAGCCACTCCGCTAAGCCTCGCTGGGTCATAGGTAACGAACTTGCCATCGACCTTTCGGACGGTCAGCAGGTTTTCGTCGGCGTTGACTTCAACGACCGACGCGTAGCTTTTAGCTGCAAGTCCGTGGACCTCGCTGCCTTTGTGATACCGGATGGAGTCACCGACACGGTAGGAGCTGGCTTCCTTGCGGTCCTGGCTCGTCAGATCCTGCCGGTTTTTTAAAATTCCGAGCTTGAAGATGTCTTCTCCGACTTGGCCCTCTTCCTTCAGCACGGAACGGATGGCAGCATTTAGCTCGGTGCGGGATTGGTTATCAGGAGAAATGACCAGCGTGCTTTGCGGAGCTTCGGCGAAGGCATGAGCAATAGCTTGAAAGCGCTCCTTCCGATGCTCGGTGGTTTGTATCCGGTCTTGAGACTTGAGGAGTTCTACGCCATCCGCGATCCTGCCCTCTGCCATGGCTTCTACGACCATTCGCAGGTCATCATCTTTCTGGCGAACGATCTTTTCGAGGCGTGCCACGCTTAAACCGGCGTCCTGCAATTCTTCGAAGATTCGACCGGCTTCGACAGATTGATGTTGCTTGGTGTCTCCTATCAGGAGAACGCGGTCCCTCGGTCCGAGTGCCTGCAGAAAATCGCGCATTTGCTTGCTAGAAGCAAGGCTCGATTCATCGACAAAGAAGAGCTTTGGACGAAACAGATCCTCGCTCTCTGGCTGCTGGTTGGCCAGTAAGTGCGCCTGTAGGGTTTCCGCTTCCATGCCCGTTTCTTTCAGGCCTTTCACTGCCCGCGAGGTGGGACCTAAGCCGTAAGCTTTGTAGCCGTTTTCTTCTGCGAGCTCGCGGATCGCGCTGAGAGCGGTCGTCTTGCCGGTTCCAGCCCGGCCTTGAATGCCAAAAATCACATCTCGGTTGCCTAGCGCCTGCTGGGTGAGCCGGATTTGATCTGTATTCAAATCCGGTAGGAACTGACCCGGGTGTTCTGGGTCCAGCCGGTCTTTGAACCGGTCGCTGATGGCCGCTTCGGTGAGCGTTGCAATGGGCTGGGCTTTTCCCTGTCCTTCGTGAACGGCTTGAATGGTCTGGCGCTCGATCGCCACCAGCTCCGGCGTCGTATACCGGAACGCTGGCGCATTCGGGCGGATGTGTTGGATCTCGATGAAGAATCCGGCGGCTTTCTGCCGATCCAGCTCGGCTTCGATCTCGGGCAAACCGATGCGGCCCTGCGTGTGCCGGAGAGCGTCTCGAATGACCTCGAAGTGATCGAAGACGGAGGTTCGTTCGGCCAGGCGGTTGCGGGCAAACGTCACAGCGGCTTCGGCGCGTGCAAGGGCTTTTTCTGGTGCAATCTCCTTGACGACCTTCTGGCTGGCTTCGGCTACGACCCGTCCCGGTTGGTTCCCGTGTTCCTGCGCGTGTTGCTTGTGGACTTGTTGCAGTTGTTCGGGCGTGAGCTTTAACTTTTTTTCGCGGTTCTGATGGGCGATGTTTACCATCGCGTCCCGGCCGGTGAGGCCGCGGTCTTCCATTTCTTTGTGAAGCTGGGCAGCGCGTAAGCTTTCGGATTCCAGATACTCTTTCGTGTAACCCTTGATGTCCGGCGCGTGATTGGTTCCTCGCTCGATGCCGTAGCCGATTTCTCGAAGCTGGCTTTCGAGCTTGTTCTGGTAAATGGCAGTCGCCATCGACTGAATGCGAAACAACTCGTACGGTTGAAGAGACCGGGCTTGGCCGTTTCGGTCTTCCGTCATGTTGAAAACGATGACGTGGGTGTGGAGATGGGGAGCCGGATATCCATCGACCGGGCGGGCTGTGTCGTGCTCGAATGTAGCGGCAATCCACTTACCCGTCGTCTCTGCGGCATGGTCACCACCGATGCGTGCCTGAACATAATTCTCAATCGCATCGAGAGCGGCTCGCACGGCAATCTGATGCGCCCGGCGTACCCGGTCATCGGCACCAACGGTTGCCGTCAAACTGACGGTCTTCGGCGCATTGAAGGTAAAGTCCCAGCCTGCACGATGGCCCAGCTCTTCCCCGCTCTGCGTTTTGATGGTGTCGCGATGCTGGATGAGCTGCTCGCCAGTGCCCGGATGCTGGCCTTCCGACAATCGATCGAACGCTTCCGGTGTGACGTCACCACTTAAACCGAGGGCGGCGGCGAGCTGCCCGTGCCAGTGCCCTTGGAGTGTTCCGCCCTGCGTGAAGTAGGAATTCGAAGCGGAGGAGTATTCGTCGCGGAAGTAGCTCTGGATTTTACCCGATGTGAGAGGTTTTGATGCGTGTACCATTTGCGCGCCCCTTAACTGAACAGGCCCATTCCGGTATCGATCGAGTTTTGTGGCAAGACACTGTCCTTGGCTTTCTTGGGTCGCCTATTACGGGCGGGTTTCTCCGATTCCGTAGTGGCCGGTTCAGATGTTGTTGTGGTTTTCGGCAGCGGCGCTTCTGGATCGAGTGGCCGTAACTCAGCGGTCGGAATGGTTCGCTCAATGACGGCCGGCGCAATGACGCGCTTGGGCCGGTACTTGAATCGAATCCTGACGACTTTATCTTCTTGGACAAAGTAGCCATTCAGGTTCTTCAGACCCTGAATTTGGGATTCCATCACAACTGAGTCCACCACACGCTCCGTGTTGTAGCTTCCCTGTTTGGAGCCCATCAAGAGCTGGGCGGGAACGTTTTCCCGAACCCGGTCGAGCTGGGCCTTGCCAATCAATTCGCTGAGGTGTTTCGCGCCTCTCGGATCACGAACCCGGAGGACGAAATTCGAGTAAGACTGAGACAGGATGGTCTCCGACTGCTTCGGATAAATAGCGTCCACGTCGCTCATGGATTGAAAACCGATCACGATGGGGTTGCCCGACTTCCGTTGCTTGGTCAGGGCGCTGTGGAGCTGGGGCAATGCATTGAGTGACGCCAGTTCATCGAGGACCATCCATACCCGGGGCTGACCTGATTTCGGTTCACTCGTTTGAAGCTTCAGGATCAGCATGTCGAGCCAGAGACTTTGTATGGGACGGAGCGCATCGAGTGTCTCCGGTGTGGACGTAATGAAGATCCAGCCTTTCCGCTTTTCCGCCCAGGATTTGGCGGTCCAGATACGGCGTCCCTCGCTATGGGAGGGCATCATGCGTAGCGGCTTTCCGGCTTCGTTCAGGCTGCCCAGAATCCCGGCCCGTTGTGGCGCGGCGTTGACGGTTAGGGTGTGTTCATGCTCGGTCCCTTTCACGCGTTGGTCGATTTGTTCCGGGTGAGCCATCCAGTAGGCGAGCTCATTGACAGTCGGCTTATATCGGGCCAGCAGATAGGCAAAGATCGCTCGGGTGTGAGAGAGAAAAAACTGCTGCCTAGTCGGGCCTTCCGGAAAGAAGCCATTCGCTACCGGCGTGGCATCTGCCTCATCGGTTGCTTCCTCCCCTATGGGCCAATAGGGACAGCGTTCGTCTTTTGGATTGAGGACCCAATCGCCGCGCTCCTCCCGAAAGAATTCCTGGATGTACTCGCGGCCTGGATCGAAGACGATCGCGACCTCGTCTCCACGCTCCTCGACTTGATAGAGGATCTGCCGGATGAGGGTACTTTTGCCCGAGCCGGTGTCGCCGGAGATCTGAATGTGCAGGGGTTCTTTTTCCCGCTCGAGCCGGAGATATTTTCCCGAGTCCCCTGGCATCAGAAGCTCGAAGAGATTGCGCCAATTGCTGAGCGGGAAGGCGAGTCCATCGCCTCTCGTTTTCAGGTTGAAGCGGAAGCGGCTGATGAGACCTGGCCCGCGAATAATGCGCCCGTTGCGGGCTTTTCGCCGCTGCCGGTAATCGAAATACGAGCCAAGGAAGAACAGCAGCCCGAGAAGACTCTCGGATGTATAGAGTGGAATGCGGATCAACTGCCCGAGGGACTTCCCCGCGTAGATATTCTCCTTCAGCCAACGGTAGAAGGCGCCTGGTTCCATTTGGAAAGATTGAGCGTGGAAACGCCCTCGAAGCCTCGGGACATTCGCCGTGGTTGCGACCGAATTACCCACGAAGGCGACCTCGAACGCTGTCATCTCGGGCAACCCTCGGTTGATCGCGAAATGGACGTGAGAAAGGTTCGGGGTCAAGCTAAGCGAGGCATACTTCGAGAAATAAAACTCTTCGAGGGGGCTGCGTGTCCATTCCCACGTTTTCATCGTCAGGTAGGAACAGCCAAGGGCCAACCCGATGCCTAGTAAGCGAAAGATGGGGAAGCGCCAGGGTCTCACGGTTCGGTTCTGGTTTTCGGCCATCAGGAGGCCACCTTCTCGGCCTTGGCTTTCGAACCGTTTAGGTGCTCGGAATGGAACTTATTAATGCGGTTTTCGGCCTGATTGAACTTGTCCAAATCGGCTCTATCGAGAATCGCTTTTAACCTCGCATCGGAGCAATCGAGTCCTTGCAAAAGGTCGGCATGCAACCGGAGAACTACGGTGCGCAGAGCCAAAAGTTCGGAGAGCAGTAATCGTGTTCCCTGCGAGGCATCGAGCGCTTCCAGTAGCACCTGGCGGCACCATTCACTTTTCGTCAGTCCGCAGCTCGTTGCCTGTGCTCGAATCCGCCGCTCTTCCTCGACCGTTAGCTTGGCCGTTGCGTTGGCGGTCAGTGTCTTGGCCCGTATTGCTTTGTGCATGGTTAGATACCTGTTTTTGGAGTTAAAAAGATGGTCTACAGTGGGAGACCTGGACGTAGCAAATCCAATGAATACGCATGGTCTCCCGCTGTATCCCTGCAAGGGGTGCCCTATCGTTGTGATCGTGGCGTGCGAAGCACGAACACCTCCAGGGATCACTCAAGCCGCTGCCGCGTAGCGAGCAATACACTCTCGGATGAAAGATTTGTACTCGCTCCTGCACGCTTCGACGCATAGCTAAATGGCCATCTCCATGGCCTGTGCCGGAGCCTGCGGTTGTTGCTGAATCTCTTCTTGAATGTGCTGCTGGATTTCGCTCCGGAGCTGCTCGTAATTGATCTGCGGAGGGAGCGTTTCCTGGAGCTTTGGATTGGCTTCGACTGCTAACTCGATCAAGGTGTTGTGCTGGTCGATTTTGCCTGCGAAATAAGTTTCTAAATCGTGCTGATTGTGGCGGCCGGATTCCAGGTCTTGCTGCCATTCCTCACGGATCGTTTTGTCCTGATGGATGAGGATTTCGGCAACCAACTCAGAGGCGGTGTCGATTTCGCTTTCCGGTGCGCCGTAGTAGGCTTCGTGATCCTCTTGCCGTTGCCATTCCACGGCAGCTGCGTGTTGTTCGCTTGCGGTCTGGTTGTAATCACCGATGAAGTTGTTGCGAAACGATTCGGCGGCAGCTCGATCAGGAAAAGGGCCATACGTATCGGGTCCGTACATGCCCTGGGTCAGATCTCGTTCGGAGACGAGTTGCATGCCGCTATAGAGATAGCTCCTTCTGATAAGCGTGAGGTCAAACTGGTTGTCTTCGCGCTCGGAAATCTCAAATCGGCTGCGGCGCTCTGAGTGGCCTAAACTGCCATCGGGAAGCATCACATTTGTCTGGTAGATGGTGCCGAATTCCTTGCGCTGTTCTTCCGGGTGCTTTTCTTGCTCCTGTGATGAGATCGGGGTTTCTGGAACAGTTGTTTCTTGTCGCGCCTCCAGGTTCCCGAGTTGATTTTGGACCTGCTCCAGGTCACGTCCGGAAGCCGGTGAAAAGGACAGCTGGACCTGCTCCGACTTGTGGCCGCCGAACAAATTCCGAAAGTTCTCAAAAGTGAATGCCATGGGTGGCCTCTTCGCCTTACGCCGCCTTTGCGGGCTTCTCTTTCTTGGGTTTGTCAGCCGCTTCCGTCTTCGTTTTCTTCGGCGCTTTTTCGGCTGGTAACACCTGCTCGAAAATCTGGGCCGCGACATAGTTCAGATCGCTGTCATCGAGCGACTTGGCATAGTCCTCGAGGCGCTTGATCAGCGAAGGATGAAGTTCTAGTTCGAGCTTCTCCGGTTTGGTTCTGTCTTGGGGTTTGATGGTGATCATGGTTCTCCTTTTAGAAGGTCAGAAAGGGCTTGGCTCGGAATTGAATGGAGCCCGGATGAACCGGGCCAAAGTAACGGGAATCGAAGCTCGAAGAATTGAAAGCGCTGATGGCCCAGAGACCGCTCCGGTAAATCCCAAACGAAGCGTGCGCGAGCGGCGTGCCGATCCGCGAGCGAGGCTTCGGAGCCGTGTTGGGCAGTAGGCTTCCAGCGACGGAAAACCCGTTCTGGTCGTAGCGGATGGGGCTTGTCTCGGTTGCTTCGAAGAGTGGCTTTAAAATTGGCTCAAACCCGCCCGGGCAAGTGCCGTGTTTAATGGTTAACCCGGCATGAATGGCATGCTGAACAGTCTCCGCAGGAAGGCAGATAGCGGCGTAGCTTCCGGCCCGCTCAGAAGCTTCCCGGTACAGTCCAACCGGTACGGAATTGCTGAAGTTCATATGCAGACGCGCCGCTTTGAGCAGTGGGTCCGTTACAAGGTAGAAAAGGACCATGAGTGCGAAAGACAGAAGCGCCGTTTTCTTGCTGCGAGCGTTCATCCGGGCCTCGGTTTACTTTTTTCCCATCGGCTCGTAAGGGCCGGGAAAGATGATGTCTTTCTTGACCGATACAGCGAAGATCTCGCCGGGACGGATCTTAAGTGTCGGTTGAATGTTGAGATTGCGGTTGGTGAGCTGCTCGCCTAATTGCGAAGCTTGTGATCCCACGCTCGAAGCGATCACCTGCCCGGTCGATGGATAGCTCAAAACGCTGCCATTCGTTCGGTTTTGGGAGACCTGCAGACCGGCCGAGAGGACCGAGCTGAGCGCGACTCCGGCGATCACGCGCTTCCAGTGATTGTCGGTTTGGTCTTTGAGGCCGGTTGCACCATCGGCGGAGTGCGACGGCATCCGGTCGAGATCGATAAAGGAACCGTCCGGGAAATACACGGCGGTCCAGACAATCTGTACCCGGTTCTGTCCGTAGCTGACGCTCGAATTGTATTCACCGACCAGCCGCGAACCGGCTGGAATCTCGACATACTTCTGAGAAGGCGAATCATAAACGTCGCGGACAACTTCCGCGATCAGATCGCCCGGAAGATCCGACACGAGCTTGTTCGGAAGCGCGGCGGGAATCACGGTGCCGCGCTGCACAACCCAGGGGCTCAAAGGAGGCGTCCGGGTAGTTTTCAGATAGTCGTCCTCAACCCCATCGCCGCCATTTGCGAACTGGCGTTTCCCAGTCTGGTCATTTTGGCTTCGATAGCCTTGTGCGCCTTGGTTCTCTGGGAGCGCTACCGGGCCAGTGGGAATCACCGGAGTGGACGCTGGCGTAGACCCCTGTGGCTGGCGCACCAGCGCGTTTAATTGAGCCAAGTCCGTCTGGGCGGCGTCAAGTGCCGACGAAGCTGTCGAAGGGCTATTTGCCGCTGGATTTGCTGCCCCCGTGGGCGCTTCCATGGCTTGTTGCCGGCGTTCTTGTTCCCGACTGAGCGTCTGAGCACGAAATTGCTCCGGCCCGCTGACTGGAACGGTCGGGGAAACAGGAAAGTAAGCGGGTTGATAAGGAACTGGCGCATAGGGCTGCGTGACGGGGGAACTCCCTGGCGGTGGCATCCCCGGTTGATTTGCGGGAGGCCATGTTGCCGCTGGATTAGGAACAGGAACGGCGGAGGCGGGCGGTTGATTCGCCGACACCGGCAAGCCAGAAAAGGTAGACGGCGGCAAAGATTGTCCACCTTCGATCAGCTCCCGGTTGCTCGTTGCGGCATCGGAGGCGGTAGTCTGGATTTGCTGACTTTCTTTCCGGGCTTCCTGCTTTTGGAAACGGTAGCGAAATCCAAAAAACACGGCTCCGAGGAGAACGACGCCGATCACGGCCCCGAGCACAATCAGCCGGTTCGAAACCGCCTGCGTCAGTACAGGCATGCGGCCCGCAAGGTTAATCCCTGTCGCCATGAGCGGCACTCCCTGAGGTCAAACCATCATTGGTAATGCAGGCTCGTTGCTGCGCCTTGCCGACACCTTCTAAAAGGCAGGCATGCTCAAACAGCGCGTCTACGATCAGTTCATTTCCTTCCCAGCGGGCATTAGCGGGGATTGGCCCACGGGCGTCTCGTAACTGCACGACGGGGAGTCCACGATGCCGTGCTTCTTCCGATAGGACGATGTGCGTGTGAACGCCGTCATCGCCGATCTTCTCGGGCTTGAGGTAGGCGGCATCTTTGCCGTGCAGTTTGACCCGGTAATTCCAGTTGCGAATGGCTTTCTGTGTGTTCAGCTTTGCGAGCCTGTCCGCTTCGGACTGTTGCCGCCGCTCCTCTGCTTTCCGGACTTCGGCCTCCTCTTTTCTCTTCGCGGCTTCCTCCTCGGGATAGCTGAAAGCGACTCGCGCCATGTGGTCGTGACTGGTCGATACCAGGCGCACGTAGTAAGGGCGCTTGTTGGTTCCAATCGTCATCGTTGTGTCGAGCCCTGGTTCGGTCGGCTTGAGCACCAGATAGGTAAATTCCTGGTTGCCGCTACCGGCTGTTCGAGCGGCGACTTCGAAGCGGTGGTCTCCCCAGTCGAGCGCGTCCTTCTTTGGTGATTCGCCTGCTTCGAGATCGAGTTCACAGACCTGGAAGACAGCGCATACGACCGTGGGCACTCCTTGCCCGTAGACATACAACACGCGCCCGTCTGGTCCCGCCAATGGTTCCGGGCCGGTGTTCAGCCATCCCTCTGAGATGGCCAGCGCGAGCCGTGCGCTGGGAGGTAGCGGTGCCTGCCGTTCTACCTCGATGGCGCTGCCGCTGATCGTGCCTTGGATCTGTGGAACAGAGCGGCCTTTGCGCTTACTCTTCGCGCCTGGAGGGGGAGCCTGGGCGTTCGTCTCGCCTTTCAGGATGTCGGCTGCCTGTCGATAAACAGCAGCGCTCGGCATGACGGACGGCTGCTGTGGTTGTTGCTGCGCACGGGTGATGAAGCCGCCAAAGAGAACGCCAAAAATCAAAGCTTTGTTCATTGCTGTACAGGCTCCCAACTCAATTCGGTAATCAACAGCCCTAGGCTGTTTTCTTCCCGAGCCTTTTCCGAACTCGGGATATGCATTTCGTACACGACCCGGGCACGCCAGGTCTTTCGCGAAACGACCTGGCCGGCCAGAGAGGTCGTGGTCTCTTCCCACCAGATCCCGAAGGTGTGCGCCCCTTCTACGTCGAACGTCTTGAAGTGCACGCTGACGAGCTCGCCGGCGCTGGCGCGTTTGATGGGGTCGTTCCCCTCGAACCAGGCGCTTAGTGAAGATTTAGCCTGGCTGCCATCGCCAACGAACAAAAAAGCCCGGTCCCAATCGTTGGCCTGCGCTGTGCGGTCTGTCGTCACGGTGCGCCAAGATTCAAGGAACGTCTTGAGCGCCTGGATCTTGACCAGGTTCCAAGTCTTCGCGTCCATATCGACCGGCTTGGCAGGCCCGGCGTAAGCGACATTCCCGGCTTTGTCGCGGTCTACGACGTAGAGAACCTGTTTCGGCAGTCGCCCGAGATAGCCCAGCCAGCAAACCGCGCACAGCAAGATGAGTGCTTCGAGGTACGCCATCCGCTGCCAGTTCTGTTTGGCGGCTATGGCATTGCTCCAGATTTCTTCGAATTGCCGTTTGGCCCGGCGTGCTCCTTCATCGAGACACACGTCGCCCGTCTGTTCTTCGGTAACAGCTTGCATAGTCCCTTCTTTGCTTTGTTGTTTTAGTTCGTGCTAGTGATGGAAACCGTTGAACTGCGGCGGCGTTCCATGTGATCCGCTGCCGGGCATACGACCGATCGCCGAAGCCCCTGTTTGTGCCATAGAGCCCGCTGCTTTCGCTGCTGCTCCACCCGGAGACAATAGACCAGGTGTGGCACCACTTGGAGTCGCTGCGCCTTTGGCTGCTGCTCCCGCTGCTCCTGCGGCACCGCCTGCCGCGCTACCAGCGGCTTTCCCGGCTGCACCCGCTGCCATTCCTGCCGCCCCGACAACGCTCGTTGCGCCTGCGGTAAACACTCCAGCGGCAATCAAGGCAGAGCTGACACCAGCGCTGACCGCGGGAGCCATAAAAGAAACGAAATCGCTATGGCTAAGATTGGGCGATCCACCAAAGATTTGCGAAACGAGTGAACTACAGAACCACACAATACCCGCATAAAGGACGGCACCGCACATGATCACCCAACAAGATTCCACGCTTGCCGCTGTCCCAAATACACCACTGCTCGCCTGTTGAACCCAGGAGTCTGTTAGTGGCCAAGCCGCTCCGGCAAGCATATACAGCACCATCAATTTGGTGCCGCTGGCAACGGAGTAAGCAAAGTATCGTTCCACATAAGTAGTGGTCCATCTCGATCCCCCGAAACCAAGAAAGAAGTACCCCATTCCGATTGCCAGGAAGATCTGAACTTGGGTGATGATGAACTGAAACGTGATAATCAGAAACGCGGCGCAAATCACTAAGGCAGCAATGATAAGCGCAAGAGCAGTCGGGATATCCGTCATTGCGCCGCTTTTCACGGCCTGCCACAAGAGGGTTCCGAAAATTTTGAACCCTTGCAGGAGTAGCATGCTTGGTCCAAGCCCGGGTATGCCGCTCGCTTGCTTGCCGATTGTGACGAACATGTTGATGATGTCGGACATCCAGGTTTGCCCATTCATCAGCAGCGACAGGAACGCTCCGAGAATGAGAATTTTGTTCGCCGTCGTCATAATGGCGGCTCGGATGTCTCCGTGGTAATTCATCCAGAGATTCCAACCAAAGACTGCCAGCTCCAAAGCAGCTAAGGCATAGAAGAATTCGTAAGCGTAAGGCGCAACGGTCGAGAACCACTGGCCGACCATGCTCTGATAGGCCGCTGTCAACCGTGAAGGATCCTGGATGACGGGGACCGGAGGGAGTGGGAGTGTTGGAGTGCCTCCTCCGGGCGGGGGCGCGATCTGCAGAAAGAACATGGGTACGTGGGCGAGCAAAGTATTTACCATGTGCGTTGGTCCGCTTTAAATTGGGGAGGCGGGGCGGCAACTTCCGCTGCATGACAAGTTGTGCCCTCTGCTGTAGTGAGCCAGTTTGCTGGGGCAGTGCGCGCAACCGCAGCGCATTCGCCAGCTATCTTCTTCGTCACTTCGGGGTGTTTGAAAAACCAATCCACCAGCCCTTGATAGGTGAAGGTCGACAAATTCCCTGCCCCGGCTGCTTCCACCTCGCGTACGATTCGCGAATTTTGCGCATGAGGATCGTAACAAGCGCTTAGGCAGACGGCCGCCAAAGCGGTAGCGGTTATGAGGAACTCTCGTCTCATTACCAGCTCCTGGAATCTGCCGTCCAGTTAGCGTGCGCGAAGCCGTTTTGCTGGGCGGACTGTTGTGCCTGCTGGCCATTCACCTGCTGCGCCGTAAAGGCACTTTTAGAGGTCATATCAGCAATCATGAGCTGGCGCAGCTTTTGCAATTGTGCGATTTCCTCGATCGCGATAGTATTGCCGAGTTGCAGCGACTGGTCGCGTCCCATGGGCGTCTTGTTCATCATCTGGATCTGGGTCATCCAGGCTTGCTCGTTCGTGAGCATGCTCCCTTGGTAGCCAGCCGCATTGACCGAACCGCGAATAGTGTTGAGCGTGGTGTTTGCCCAGGTGTTGTACTTCAGGGCATATTGAACGGCAGCATCCGGTCCGTTGTAGTTGCCGTAGGTTTGTCGAAAAGCGACATCCATTTGCGCCATGTCTCCTGCCAATCCCTGCGACTGGACCAGAATGTTCGACAGCATGCCCAAGTCGTAGGCGATGTTCGTGCTGGGATGCTGCGCAAGGTTGATGCCTTCGCGTACCATCATCTGGGCCATCTGGATGGCGTTCAAGGCAGTCTGCGCTTCTTTGATGTAGGTCATGGCTAGCTGCGCATGATTCAGGAGCTGCGTGATTTCCGTGGCTCCCAGCCCGAAGAATTGTGCCCGCGCTTCTCGCACCGGCACGCCGATCAGTAGAACGCATGTAGTGAATGCAATCCCCGCTCTACGCACAAGCAGCCGCCTCCTTCGCGGCACAAGTCAAACTGTCATACTCTTCCGCCCACTCATTCAACCCGCGGTACCGAAGCCAGGCGGCGGGCCAATGGTTTCCCTCGCGCTTCATCAACGTGTTCACCATGACCCGGTCGCGATCACTCGAAGCGGCTACGAAGGAAAGCGCCAATCGGCCCAATTCCAGAGAGATCATCCGCTTGCCATCGGGCGAAATCACGTAGTAATGAGACTTCGGTTCGGCGTGCGCAATCATTTCGCGATCGCGAGCATTCAGCTCCAGCGCCTCGTAATCGGAAGCACCATCGGAAAGAGCCTGCGGATTTGGCAAACACACCTTTGTGAAGCATTGCTGCAGAATTGTCTTGCTCAGCGCCGACTTAAGCACTTTCGCAAGATCCTGCACCACCAGCCACACTGCCATGTTGAGCTTTCGTCCCTCATTGAGAAATTCTTCAAAGGCGTGAGCGGCCATCGGATGCTCCAGCGCCTCGCGGAATTCGTCGACCGTTACCAGGGTCGGGACACTCGATGTCAGACGGCGCAGAATCCGTCCAAAGATATAGAACAAGGCTCCGTTCATGGTTTTCTTGTCAAGCCGGTAAAGCTCATCCATCTCGAAGACACAGAACCGGCTCATCGAAATGTTGTCGCTTTCGCCGTCCAACAGGCCGCCGAGATAGAACTGAAGGCCTTCTTTTACTTCCGGAGAATCGACAGCCATGTGGAAGTCAGTCAGCGAGCGGCCGCCGCCCCGGTGCTCACTCAGCATCTCAATGGCGGTCTTCACGCTGTTTCGAATGGAGTGGGTTACCCTCAGACCGTTTTCAACCAACAACAGCTCGAGCCATTGCGCGGCCCGGTCCCTTTCGACCGGCGTGTCCAAATCCTGCAGCGGGCACAGCTTTATTTCTGGGTTGTCGGGGCTGATGTCGTAGAAATCGCCGCCCATCGCATGGCAGAGGGTGTAAAGCGTCTTCTTTTTGTCGAACGCAAACACCTGGGCATCCGGGAATCGAAACCACTGAGCAATGCCCAATGCCAGCCAAGTCGTTTTCCCGGAGCCGATGGGTCCGGCAATGAGCTGATGGCCCACATCCCCAACATGCGCATGGAATCGATAAGGGGAGCCGCCGCTGGTCCCGCCGTAAAACAGCGGGGAAGACCGCGGCGCGAAATAGGGAGAGGGATTGAACTCATGCCCGCGAAAGGGGGCCGATAACGGCATCATGTGCACCATATTGGCCGTGTTGATGACGAATGTGCGGCGCTCCTTGTAATGTTGCCCGGGGAAGGTGGCGAGCCAGGCTCCGACTGCATTGATCGTCTCGATACGACACGAGAATCCGCAGTTGTGCTTCACAACGCGAACGGCGTCTCTGACGACTTGCCGCAACCGGTCTGCATCGGACTCCATGAAAATGAGCTTCGCCGAGAACTTCACGAATATTTCTTTGCCGTGCTCGGCGGCGCTCATCGCCTGGTTCGCGTCGCTTTCCATCTGGGCTGCGAAGCTATCGATGTGCATGTCACCGCCCACTTTGATCGGTGATAGTTGCTTCATGGGAGGCCGTTTTTTGAAGCCCCATTTGCTCTTGTTCGCCTGATGGGTCTCCTTTGCTTCCTGCTCGTCCAGGAGCTGGGCTTGCTGGCAGTAACGGAAATCGAACGGTAAAGAATCGAGTTCACGCAAGATGCCGGCATAGCTTCGCTCGGGGAAACCATCGATGGCAACAACCGCGATCCGTTTACCTGGAATCAGTTCATTCAAAGGATCACCCAGCTGTGGTTCTGCTCCTCCGGTGAAGTCGTCGGTAGCGAGATATTGATTGAGGAAAACTGGATGGTCGGGTAAGGCAAACGGATAGTCTTCACCGGTAATGCACTGGCGCACGTACTGCAGAAAAGAGTCGTAGGCTTGCTTTGTTCCGCGAGTTTCGCCCTGAGTGGAGCGCAAACGGCGTACCCCTGACAAATTGCCTTGTAGCAAGGACTCGATTTCAGACAGCCGTTTGTTAAAAAGCGCGAGCGCCTTGTCGCCGGGGCCTTCCCTGCCCTGGCCGTCCACGGCAAACATATTGCGGGCTACTTTGTTACCGCCATGGAGAGCTGGCTCGTAGGAAATCGACAAAAAATAACGGCTGAGCCGGGTCGCGGGTTAGCCCGCTACCTGGGAACGGTTGCGCCGCTCCTGCTCGATGAGATGCGAAACAGGATCGGGCCCCTGCGCCTCGGAACAATACTCGGTGTGTGGCGCCCGGATGAGATCACAGCCCACGGTCCAAGCACTCCCCAAACTCAGTTTGCCTGCCAAGCGATTGGCGATCGCCCAACACTCCTCCGGAGGGAGCGCGTCCATATCGAGACCGACAAACTCAAACCCCGCGACAAACAAGCCGGTGCTCGTAAGTACCACGCCGTTATCCACAACGGCAAAATGATCGATGAGATCCGAAAACCCTTTCGCCTCTTTACGGGCTTCCCGCTCGATGAACATGACTATTTGCTCCTCCACCGTGGAGCACGCGTCCGCTGGGCGGTCCAAAACCCCTGGTTGTATCGCTGCGACTCACTATGGACTGACAGCATTCGTGGATCTTCCTTGGCCATGGCTCGAAGAACCTGGCGAAGGAACAGAAAGAGAAAGATCGCTCCTCCAATTCCCCACCAGGTGGGCACCGAGTACCCAATCACCACCGAAAGAACAAGAACGAGGGCCAGCGCCGTCGGCTCGCAACCGAGCATGAGGTGGGGCCGGTTCGAGCTCTCATGAAAAGGGGCCGAATACAACTCAGGGGCTTCCACAGAATAGTCCTTTAGATTAATGCGCCTGCCACACCCGGAATCATTCCCATCAGCGACGTCGCTCCTAAAGCGACGCCTCCGACAAACAGAGCTCCCATGCCGCCTTGCGCCAGCGCTCCCATATCGTGATGATGCCGGTACCAGCTCGTTGCTGTTCCGACAATGGCAATCAGTGACAAACCGTAAGCAAGTGGACCGGATACCTCACCGGCTAATCCACTCACGGCCTGAGTAGCTGCCAGACGGCCTCCGCCCATCGCAAGGACTGGGGCGCTGGCCGCAACGAAAACAGCTACGTGTTTCGCTAAGTTCTGCATGCGTCTCTTCATGTGTTTTTATGTTCTCCTTTCACACGTGTTCAGTTGCGTAGTCCTGGGTAGCCCGGTCAAAGGATTTGACCACCAGAACCTCCCGCACTTTTCGACCAGCGGGAAGTGAGTCTTCCCCGTCGATAAAGATCACGACATTGATGGCGCTCGCGATTTGTTCGCGCACGGACGGCCCGTGGCCGCCAATCAACGTCTCAAGCTTTCTCAATCCGCTCAGCGCATCATTTGCGTGAATCGTTGCGACTCCGCCCGAGTGTCCGGTATTCCAGGCTCCCAGCAACACGCGAGCTGGTTCTTCTTCCCGAACCTCGCCCACTACGATCCGGCGCGGGATCAACCGCAGGCTGGTCTTGAGCAAGTCGGCCTGGGAGATCCGCGCGGTCGCAAGCAACTGCACATGATTCGGCAAACTGCATTGCAGCTCCGGCGTATCCTCGATGATGACCACTCGATCGTTCGGAGTGAGTTCGGACCATTCCGCGATAATTCCGTTTGCCACGGCTGTCTTGCCCGAGCCGGTCGGACCCACGAGCAGGATGTTGCGGCGATAGTGGCACGCGAGCCGGATCACTTCGATGTGATTCGATCCATGCGCTCGTTCTAGGAAATCATCGCGATGACGTTTCGCATTCAACGAATCGCTCTTGTCGGTTAAGATTCCCGAGCTAGCCATTTCTTCTAGTCGGTAAATTTTTTTCGGTCGAGTCCGAATGGCAAAGACCGGATGGGACACGACCGGGGCAATGAGCCCTTCGATTCGATCCCCCGTGAGCGGAAAGATGGTTTCGAGAATCGGATGGTCGTGATCAAACTGAATCTGCCGTACGGTTGCAATTCCGTTGAGTAGAATTTTGATCGTCCCCGGCAAGAAGGTACTCTCGCACGCAAAGCCCTTTCCCAGCCGGTTCACCCAGAGCTTTCCATCACCGTTGCTCACTACATCGAGCGTGTTTGTCTGCTTCAACAGCGGTAGCAAAGGCGCTGCGTAATGAGAAAGATTGCTCGCCTGCCGGGTTTCTTGATCTGTCTGAAGTTGGGCCATGCTGCTTCTGCCTTTGCTTCCTTTAACCCCTTGCAGGTACCTGCCGAGAGACCTCTATTGGGATTCACGGGTAAAGCAGTGCTAGTCGTTACAGGACTTAGAAAACTTTTTGTGTAAAATTCAGGATGAATCTAACGGGGACGGTAATAGGATGATCCGAGACCGGCACTGGCATCTTGTGAATGAGGCTGGCCAACCACTCGATGCCCGGTATGAAATGGCTGCGCCGTACATCGAAAATTACTTCTCGAAAAATTTCCCGGGTGTCGATCCAGCTGATTTGGATGATGTCATCGAAAGCTCCGCGACACGCGTAGCGCGTCGAGAATCGTCTCGTGGTCCCGTGAGCGATTTGAAAGTTTATCTGTTCCGCGCGGTTCGCAACGGGGTATCCGACCTTTTACAAAAAACCAGCTATCGTGCTAAGAAGCTCGAAACTCCTCTGTCCGACGGCGAGCGTGCTTTTGCCCTTCTCTCTGCTGGCAACAATGCGTCAAGCACAGAGGAAACGATTGCAATTCGGGAAGCACTTCACACTTTGAGTGAACGTGAACAGCAAATCGTGAGTGCCTCCGTTGAAGGCTACTCCGGTTCGGAAATTGCCGAGTTGTTCGATATGACAGAGGGGAACGTTCGCGTGGTACTTTGCAGAGCTCGTAAAGAACTAACGCGGATACTGATTGGTTGCCGTAATGGCGATTCCGATCAGTGATTCCTGTCCCTAATGGCACAAAGGGAGCAGGACCCGCTCGAACGCTTCTTCCTCACGGGAAACCCAAACCCAAATCGAATTGGTTGCCCTTCGCAGGAGATCCTTCAGTCAGTTGCCCGACGCAAGCTAGATGTACCAAAGGAAGTTTTTGCTCATCTTGCACAGTGCTCCGAGTGCTCTGTCGATGCAAAGGCATACCGTCTACGATTTGAGCGCCGGCGTAGGCGCACCAATATTCTTTTTGCAGGCGGACTACTTGCGGCCGGCGTTGCAGGGGGAGTTGTGCTGACGGTGGTGCCGCAGGTAAGCCCTTTTCACTCCAGATCTGCTCACATCCAGGGAACGGGCACGCAAGACGTACCTATCAACCTCTGGGATCAGGACACGGAGCGTGGAGGTGATCAAACGCTCAAGACAATCCATGTCCCTCCAACTTCAGTCAGGTTGATTATCACTCTGCCACGTTTCAGCCGTCCGGGAACATACCAAATTTCGTTGTGCCGCGAGCGAAAAGACGCGAGCGCTTTCGTCCGTGCCAAGGCTGACGCCACCTTAGCCGGACCTCGCGAGATTGTTACGGTTGTGCTGGATCTCGCAAGCGTGAAGAAGGGGTCTTACTGGCTGTCCACGCGGCACAATGAGAATGCCGCGAGCGACTATTTTCCTGTTAAGGTTCTTTGATCCTCAGAGTGTGTTCGTGATCTCCAGAGCTCGCTCGAATTGAGAATCTCGTCCCTGAGCCGCGTCGTAAAAAGACCAATCGATTTGCACGTCAGGCTCAATTCCCTTCCCCTCTATGCGTGTTCCGCGCCAACTGACGAATGCTCCGACGGGAAGAGTTAGACGGTAACCAAAGCCAATCTTGAAAGCCGATCGCGCAGCAAGACGCCCGGACGTTTTCATTCCTACTATGGTCCCGAAATGATTCTCTTGGGCGAATTGAGCGACCATTTCAGCAGCTCCGGAGGAATGCTCGTTAACTAATAGAACAATCCTTCCGTGGAACTTCCGTACTCCTCGTCCCTCCGTTTGGATCACAACCGATTTTTTCGTGCCAAATTTAATCGCAAGAAGTGGGATCTCCCACTTCGATTTTGGAATGCGTCCAAACCGTGGAAGCTTTTCAGGATTGCATTGCTGCTCAAAACACCGCCGGTCGAAGCTGTACCCAATCGGTTGGCAGGCGGGTGTGAAGTAGCTCATGAGCCGCATTCCACCTACACCTCCACCCGGATTGCCGCGTAGATCCACTAATAGCCGTTTAGAATCACGTAGCGCGCCATCGAATAGGGAATCCAACTTGTTGGCAAAGTCGATACCAATCTTTCCCGGGAAAAGAGCGACTTTCAGGTACCCGATTGAGTCTGGAAGAACATTCGCTACTAAACTATCTGGTTCCGTGTATGGATTGTCGCGGTATTTTGGGGCTGGCGTTTTTAAGTCGAACCGCAGTTCTCGCTGATCGCCGTTCCGTGAAATCAGAACAGCTGTGCTGTCGTTCATTTCGAATAACGGCTGTTCGGGTGGCTGGATCGTCTTTCCATCTATGGAGAGCAACACATCTGCCGGTTTGATGCCAGCTCGCTCCGCGACACCACCGGGCTGCACGTCTTGAAAGGCCCAACGCTCCCCTTCGGGAGTATCAGCAACACGCCGGAAACTAGCCGCGATAGAGTTTCGGGGCGTGATCTTTGTGTGCGGCCCGAGTAGTCCTGTGCCGCTTGACTTGAGTTCCGAAAGCAGGACCGTCACGCCATCCTCGAAAGCTGCTGTATCGGATGAGTTGATAATTTGTTCCCGATATTTTGAAACAAGCAAATGCCAGTCGTTCCCGTTGAAACTAGGGTCGTAGAACTTTTCCTGAACCAGGCGGTCAATTTTCGAGAGCAGGTGTCGCTTTTGTTCGGACGTCAAGGTCATAATTCTCTTACTTCTTTACGGCAAGCGTGCCGTCCGGGTCACCGGAAATCTGAAAACTCGCCCAATAGTATGGCGGTAGTCCAGATTGGAGCATACCGAGCGCTGCTTTTTGCATAGCATCTGCCTTTGATTCATTGCTGGCGAGCTGAGTATAAAAACGTTCCATGATCTCGCTGGTGGCATGATCGGCCACTGGCCAGAAGCTCGCAACAACCGTATGGGCACCGGCCTGAAGAAAAGCATTGGAGATGTTAGCGACTCCAGCTTCCCCGGCAGGTCCGATCCCCGTTTTGCATGCGGAGAGGATAACTAGAGCACTGTTGAGGTGCAAGCGCCGGATTTCGCGAATCTGAAGCAGCCCATCATCAGACTTTTCATTTGGGTCATGTGCAAAGATCAGAGCGCTTCGATCTGGGTGTTCGATGTCAGCGTATCCATGAACCGCTAAGTGCACAACTTGGTACTGCTCCAAAGGAAGGCGTTTAAATTCCGATTCTGTCGCCTTCGCTCCGATCTTTATCTGGTCGTCGGTTGGCATCACTCCTTCAAGTCTGTCTATCTCGTTCCGTCCCGTGAAGACTTCACGCTTGCTCTCGGGCAACGGAATGAAATCCGACTTCTTAGGCCCCTCACTCCCTCTTAGCGGTCCCAGAAAGCTCGCGAGAACGCTCGTATGCGGAGTCTCGGTTTCTTCCGCCCACGGTGCGAATCCTAAAAATGGCTTCGCGCATCGCGTATTCCGGCTTCGAACTCGCAGCATGTGGAGAACGGTAGCGGCTGGCACTACACTCGTGGTGTGTGTTTCCACCACATAGTGAGAGCCATCATGGAGGGCCGCAAAAGGAAGCAGGTGAATGTCGGAATCCGGGATAATAATTGCCGAGTTGTGTGTCTTGAATTCTGCAATCGGTCCAAGCAGATGTTGGAATAAAGTGCCCGCAAGCCGGATATCTGCTTGTTGCTTTGAAAGCAGTGAGACATAGCGCTTCATCTCAGCGGCGATTTCAGAGCGGGATGCCAGCGGGTATGGAGTGATCGAATTCGCTGTGATCGCGAGCGCAAAAGAAACGGGATTCGCTAGTACATATTCAATAACCACTTCCTCGGGCTGTAGTTCTCGTTGAAGCTCTTCGACCGGGACGGGCCTTGTCGCAACCGCTTGCCCCCAGGGGTCTAGATCCAGTTGGTCTTCTACGGTTCCAACCTGCGAAAGCAATTCGACGCGGCGAGCCTGGTCATCAGTACTAATCAGCTTTAGATTCAATGCAGTTAACGCCTGCTCTTGAGGCGTAGGCTCGTGCGGCAGCAGGTGTTTGTGACTCTGAAGGGCTTCCACCTCCAGACGGCCATGCGCACGTTCGATAACAGCGAAAGCGGCCGGCAAATTGTTCTGAGCGCAAAGCGAGGCGAAATACCCCGAATAGACACCTGCGTAGTCGTCCAGAATCCTGTCCACGATGGTTGGGGTTGGCGCTGTTACGAGCAAAGAGTCGACCAACGCGAGGCTACGCTCGTAGAGATCATTGGAGCTGGCAATTTTGCCGAGCTTCCTCTGAATCTCCGCTTTGATCGCGAGGTTTCGGGGCGCAAAGTACATTTCTGACGGGATTCGATGCTGGGCATTGAGTGCTTCATCAATCGTGGATAAAGCCTCAGTGAGCTGATTCTGCCGTTCGTAAGCTTGGGCCAGCGGGCCTCCGCTCTCGGTTAAGCCGCGCCAATAGCCAAGTTCTTTCGCATACTGGAAAGCTTGGGCATAATCCCGCGTTGCTTGCGGGATTATGCCCATGTCCTGCCAGATGGGCGCTCTGGTTTCAAGAATCTGATACAGATGTCCTCTGAGGTGCTCTCTTTCCGGTACGCGCATTGCTTCCGCAGACAGCGTCAACGCCTCGCGATATCGTTTCAGTCCGCGAAGTGCGTCTATTTTGGCAGTGACGGCCACGCTCGGGTATGCTGCGTTTGGAGTCGAGGCCGCAATCGAAATGGCTTGATTCAGATATGTCAGAGCGCTCTCGTAGGCGTTGAACTGGACCATGCCCGCGCCAATCAACGCCGCTAATCGCATCCGGCCATAGCGGTCCCCCAGAAGATATGTTTTCTTGTGTCCGAAGAAGGCGTGCCTCCTGGCCCCGCCGATGTCGCCCAGCAAAAAGAGCCCGATCGCCTCTTCTCCGTACGCCCGGTTTTCGAGAGTCCAATTGTGCTGTTCAGCCGCCAGTTGCTCTACGGTGCTCCAGGTTCTATAAGCGAGTGTCGCGTCGTAGTTGTTCTCGATCTGACCCTCGATTTCGAGAATTCGAAGACGTGTTCTCGGATTGCGTGCGGCTGGCTGCTTTAACGCTTCTTCAACCTCGGCAAGCCATTCGGAAATTGAGGTTGTGGCTGATTCTGCGTGCGCGGGGATTTGACTTACCTTGGCATAAAGCTCCTGGGGGCCGTTGCCCTGCTGGTGAAACATGTCTTTCGCCGTTTTATAGAGTGGCTCGGCGGCTCGCCAGTTCGATATGTTCGCGAGATTATCCGCATCGGCGAGAAGCCGTTCTGCTGGGGGTAACATGAACCTGTGAATTTGCGTGCTTATCTGTACGGCAGCGGCAAGGAAGAGAACTAAAAGCGCCACTAATGCGAGTGTCTTAAGAAGAAATCGCGCTAGTCGGAGTATCATTCAGTCCACACATTTAATGCTCGCACGGTGGTTCGGGTGACTCGGAGGTCCGGGAACTTGAATTGCATTCTTGGCTGAAAATCCGGGTAGTGGGTTAGGGAGACAGGAACAGGTCTCCCTTGTTCTTTCGTGCCTCGGTTTTTGAGGCTTCCGATTGTGTTTTGAGGTATGGGGTTCGGGGAGAGGAGCGTGTTCTTCTCCCCGTCTGATTTTAGATCCGAGACTGATTACTTTCGTTCGTCAGGTAGCCCGCGTTTTTTGGAGGGAGAGGTGCTGTTTGAATGGCGTTCTGGCTGCGGATGATAGAAGGTTAAATATAGAAGGTTAAAAGGATAAGGCTTTGCAAGCTGTTCAGATTAAGCGGGTTATGGGCAGGAACTGCCACTCAAACCTACTACATGGCTGATATCGGCCAGCTAAACCTACCGACTTGCCAGATATCGGCCAGCTAAACCTACCGAGAAATAGAAGTCCTGGCCTGTGAAAAACTCAAACACGCCTGCTGTACCTACCGCGTTCTTGTTTGAGAGCCAGTTCAACCTACCGACTCGACTGTGGAAAACTCGACCGCGCCATCCAGACCTACCGCGACCTGCCAGGCGAACCTACTGGGTTTTGCCGCAAACCGCCATTTAAACCTACCTGAGACACCTTCTTCGCCGCATCAGTCTGCCTCTTGTTTGCGGCCTTCACCTCCTTCACAAAGTCGAATGACGGCCAAATGGTGAAGACCACGTCCAAGAGCTTCTTCCGGGGGCCAGTAACATTTCTGCGATCAAAGCGGTGCAACACGCCCTTTTGTTTAAGGTCATCAAATGCTTTCTGGACAGCGTCGATAGCGGCGCGTTCCCGGGTGTATTCATTGAGAAGGCAACTGTCGCGCTTGATCGTGACGAAGTGAATACTGAAAGGTTTGACTAGGTCAGCCGCCGTGCATTTAAGCACGACGTACTTGTGCAGCCACCGGGTCAGCTTGCTTTCATGCGACATAAGCAGCGCGTAATTGTACTGCCGGTATGTGACTTTGTCGATACCGTCAGTAACGAACGGATGGAACTGAACGGCCCATTTGGCAGTGGGATCGTCTTTTAGCCTTTTCCGCGAGACAGCGACGAGAGCTGGCAGATAAGGCGAAACGGCGAGCAACTCCCCAGTCCCGGTATTCTCCCGAATCTCGATCACGGATTTAGACAGGATGTTCAGGGCGAGGATGATTTCCTGATAGGAGCGCGCATGGCCATGTTTCTTGAGCTCCTCACGAATCTGGTAAATCGTAAACACCACGCCGCTACGGAAGCTAGGCTTGTCGAAAAATCCGGCGTACTGATCGATTGCGAGCTTCCGGAGAGCCTCCTCAATCAGCTCTTCTGTTGTGCTTGGGTAATAGTCGCGCTGGCTCCCATCGAGGTCGTTCACCCGCGCCGGTGAAATTGTCACCGTGTAGGTACGGTCGCGGTGCTGAAAGACGGCTGTGTGGTTATCGAGAAACTTGCCGTTTTCTCTGGCCTTGGCCTGCGCTTGACGGCTTACAGAATAGCGCGGGATGCTATCCCAAAGGTCGATTGCATTTGAAAAGCGCGCTTTCTCTTCCTCCGTGTTGCAGAGGACGCTCTGGAACAGGCTCAGTTGAATATTGGCGAACTCGGTAGGTTTAGCTGGCGGCAGGATATTGGGCGTCTCCTGCGGCGTGAGGGATGGGAATCTCTCCTCAAGAATGTCCCCTGCCCTGATGAGGCGTTTGCTATCTTCTCGGCGACTGTTCATCATCCCTTTTGCTGGAACGCCTACCTGGCCGGACTTTCCCTTTCAAGTTCTCGTCTGAGCGCCTGCAACGCCCTTTCAAGCGTTTCGCCGAGTACCCAGTTATGCTGTTCAGAAATTTCGTAAAACCCGTCACGGGTACTCATCGTTACTTTCGTGTTCAACTGAATGTTTCGGCCAGTGCGGTACCGCCTCTGTTGCCGTTGCTTAGCCGGCTTAACCGGTTCCCTGCTCTGAAATTTGGCCTCTTCAGCGACGGCCCGGACGGCTTCGGGCGGTGGTTGTTCGCTCTTTGACGGCTTACGAGCTGTGAACTGCGATAAATCTAACTCTTCTTCAAACAATCCTGCACGCTCAGCCATGGACTGGTACCCCGTTCCCTGCGGGTTGGATCATATGAACGAATTCGGTCGCGTATTCGCGCGCGTTGGCTATTGCGTTTTCGAGGCCTCCGACCTGACGGGAGTCGAGCGTTTCGAGCGATCCGCCAAAAGAAAACAGCGCACGGAAAGCCTCGCGCTCATGGAGGTGCGTTCGGAAGGAACGAACGTTGTTTCTGTGAAACTCGTTCTGCACGTGGGACAGTGTTTTTGTGCGAATGGCAGAGCTGGTCCTGGTGTAAAGCACAGCAAACGGAATCGTCTTCCGAAACGCCTTTTCCTGTTGTTTAATGAGCAAAACAGCCTTTGCGGCCTGCTTGGCGTCCAATTGCGAGGCCTGCGTCGGGATGATAACGAGATCCGCCCGAGATATCGCATAGGCGACCATCATCGAGGCCGTTCCTTCAAGGTCAACGATCACGAAAGGTGTGTTGTTTGCCGCTGCATCGATCTCGTCAATGACCGTTGCCTCGGAAATATCGGCGAGGACGGTCAGGTTTTCCGGTGTCCCGCGCTTTGCCCATTCGGACACCGGCTTGTTAGGGTCCGCGTCGAGGATCGTGACCTTCGCTCCTTTCCTCGCAAGCTGTGTCGCGAGGATAACGGCTGCAGTCGATTTTCCCGCGCCGCCTTTCGGGTTTGCAAAAACGATTGTCGGCATATCGACTCGTGAAGCATACCACAAATAGATATCTGATAGCTACCCGATATCGTAGTTATCTGTTTAGTATCCGAGAGCTATCGGATAGCTACTTCAACCTCCTTCTGTGCGCAGAGCCTTATCGTAATTTGCCGTGAGAGCACATTAGTCCATGAGATTCTCGAAGCTCTCAAAGTCGTTGGTCAGAGCCTGGGCCACATCAAGGAGGTGAGTGAGCAATTCTTCCAACATCCCGAACTGGATGCGCAGCTCGCCGGGGGCGATCTGAATCGCGGAGGGTAGGGAAGCGAGCGTGCGGAAACGGGTTTCGGCCGGCACGCGGATCTCGACCTGCCGCGCGGGGTATTCCCGACGCGCTTGCTCCAACACGGCGGCCACACGTCGTCGTCGCCGGTGATCCCATTCGAAATTGTCGCCGCGCTGGACGGTCTGTAATGCTTCGATGAGGCGCTCGCGTTGAATGGCCCAGGCGTTCCCAATTCGTGTGTCTCCTCCGAACTGCCGGATGAGAGTCCGAGCGCGGCGGTCCTTCACCTCGAAAAGCCTTTCGACCGCTTGGCGGTCGAGCAAGGTTCCCTCTTCAAGCCGCTCAATTTCGGTTAAAATCTGCGTAAGCTTTGGAAACCACTGAGGTTGCGTAGGCGTGGGAAAACCTCCGTCTCTACTCTACGTGAGGACTGGTTCCGGCACAATGCATCGTGATGCCCAATTGACCGGTCTGCTTGGAGTGTGATAAAACCTGTTATCACACTCCAAAATGCCTGACCTTGAAATGACTCCCGAACCCCTGCCGATCCCGGCTCCCCCATCCGCTGGCACCCTGGTACCGCCCCTGCTGGAGGGCACCTCCACCCCGGAGGTCCGTATCCGGGTCGAACGGTTCTACGAAGCCATTGCTCGGATCTTCGAGAGCTGGGTGAACCGCAGCGAAAGCGCCCACACCCGCCGCGCCTACCGGGATGACGTCATGGCTTTCGTGCGCTTCCTCGGACTAGCCTGGCCGGAAGAGGCTTCCGCGCTGCTGGGCGTTTCCATCCTCGACGTGCAGCGGTTTCGGAAAGCGCTGCTCGAACTGGGCGCAGCCAACAAGACGCTGAACCGGCGCATCTGCTCGCTCTCCGCCTTCTATAAACACCTGGGCCTCTCAGCGGCCGAGCTGCGCCTCCCGATCAATGTCCCCAATCCGGCCAGCGCCCAGTTCATCAAACGCGCTAAACCGGATGCCCGCAAGGAAACGAAAGCGCTCAGCCTGGCGCGGGTCCGGCAGTTGCTGGCCTTACCGCAAGGCCATGACGTGCTCGCCGCGCGCGACCGGGCGATCTTGAGTTTTTATCTGTACTCGGGCGCCCGCATCGCGGCCGGCTGCAAACTGGCCGTGGCCGACTTCCATTACGACCGTGAGGATTCCACCGTTCGCTTACAAGAGAAGGGCGGGGAATACCGCACCATTGGTTTGCATTTTGTGGCTGCCGAAGCCCTGCGCGAGTATCTCGAGCAGGCGGACATCACCTCCGGGCCGTTGTTTCGTCCCCGCGCCCATTCCCGCTCGACTCGCTTGGCCGACTCTCACATGGAGGAATTCACCATGTATCGGCTGCTCATCAGCTATCTGGAACAGCTGCCGGGGGCCATGGTCGGTTGCCGCGATCCGCAGGGCAGGGAAGTGCTCGACTGTATCTACAACCCGCACTCGCTCCGCGCTTCTTGCGCGACACTGCTGCTGGATGCCGGCGTCGATATCCGCGAAGTGCAGGAACTGCTCGGCCACAAACACATCACCACCACCCAGATTTATGACAAACGCCGGCGAACCACCCGTGAGAGCGCTTCGCATAAAGCGCCGTTCTGAAACAGGTTCTAATCAGTTCAATGTCGCAAGACGCCCTGACGCCACCCTCACAGGACCTGGTTCGGAACGAGCAAACGTTCGCGGACATCGTAGCGCTGATCTCTTCCTCTCGGACGCGTGCCCTCAAAGCAGTGAATACCGAGCTGGTGGAACTCTATTGGCAAATTGGCGAAATCATCAGCCGGAAGCTGGACAGGGCCGAGTGGGGCGACGGGGTGGTGGAAGAGCTGGCCCAATTCATCGGGAGAACGCAGCCCGGCTTACGTGGCTTCACGCGGGCTAACTTGTTCCGCATGAGGCAGTTCTACGAGACCTACCGGCGCGAAGAAAAAGTCGCGCCACTGGTGCGACAATTGCCGTGGTCGCACAACATCGTCATTCTGGGTCAGACGAAGCGGCCGGAAGAACGCGAATTTTATCTCCAGTTGGCGATCTCAGAGGGCTGGAGCCGTCGCCAACTCGAGCGGCAGATGCGAACGGGCTTGTTCGAACGAACCGTCTTATCGCCGCCAAAAGTCTCACCACTGGTGCGACAAACGCATCCGGACCTGGCCGGGGTCTTCCGGGATTCCTACATGCTCGAGTTTTTGGAGCTGCCGCCCAGCCCAACGGAAGCAGACCTGCACCTCGGGCTCTTGTCCAAGCTCAAGGAGTTCTTAATCGAGCTGGGTCGGGATTTCTGCTTTATTGGGTCTGAGTTTCCCATCCAGGTGGGCGGCCGGGATTTTGCGATTGATCTGCTGTTCTTTCATCGCGGTCTCAACGCGCTAATCGCGTTCGAACTCAAGGTCGGACGCTTTGAACCGGAGTACTTGGGCAAGATTGGTTTCTACCTCGAAGCGTTGGACCGCGATGTTCGAAAATCTCATGAACAAGCGTCCATCGGAGTGTTGCTCTGCGCGACGAAAGACGATGAAGTCGTCGAATATGCGTTAAGCAGAGCGCTTTCTCCGGCACTCGTCGCGGAGTACCAGACGCAGCTCCCGGACAAGAAGCTGCTCCGGGCGAAGCTGCACGAGTTCTACGTTCAGAATTTGCCCCACGAGTAGGACTGTCAAGCAACATCGCGCGCCAGCGTCCCACACACGTTAAACAGTATTGGTAAGAGGAGGCTGCCGCTTCACGCGGCGGCCTCCTCAAGATGGAGATTTCGTTTGAACAGCCAATCGACCGCTTGCTGCGCCTTGGTGGCGGCGGTAAAGATCGCCCGGCGATCGTTTCGCAAGACGTTGAGCCACGATTGAATATAAGGCGCGTGATCCCGTCGCGGCTCGATGGCTAATTCCAGCTCGGCGCAAACAAAAGCGCTTCCCAGTTCGGCAATCAACTCTTCCGCGGCGTAGGCCTCTTTCTGAAAGCGGGGCGCGAGATCTCGATTGAGGCGGGTAGTCGCCCCGCTCCAGTGCGTGACTTCGTGCGCTAGAACCGAGTAGCGGAAATCAGCCTTTTTGAAAGCCGCAAACGGCGGCATCTGAATGTAATCTTCTGCCGGTGAATAGAAGGCTCTCGATCCACCTTCCCGGATATCGGCGTCTAAGCCGCCAAAGAATTCCTCGGCTCGCTCGATCCGCTCCGTTTCTGGAAGCCGGGGAGTGGCGGGTAGTTCGTAGCCATCCACCTGAGCGGCATTGAACACGTGATAGGCGCGCGCCATCACGCCCCGGTGAGGTTCGCGCTCGTTGCCTTCCCTGTTCTCGCGCGGCTCTTCCTCATCGAAGAATTTCCAGAACACCACGGGAGTGGCTTTCTCGCCTTTTCGAACCTGTGCGCCCAGTTCGCGCCACTGCTGATAGGTGGCCCAGAGACTGGTTGGGTACTCCTTCTTCGCTGCCACGGCCCACAGCATCATGACGTTCACACCCCGGTATGGTCTGTGTGTGGAGGCGTTCACGGGCAATACGCTATCCGCCCCGTTGACGTGCCAGGGCATCTGGTAATTGTTGGCTCCGGCTTCTATGGCTTCGATAATCTGGTTCGTGATCTCGCCGTAAATGTCGATCTTTTCGGTTTTCATTTCTTGCGTTCCCCTTTGGTAAATGCGGTGCAGTTGAATAACTGCACCCCTGCCTGCCGCGGCGAGCGGTGGGGGTAGAAAGCGCAAGCTGAGGGGAATCACCCAGCCTTGTAGCGTCAGCGGAAAGGCCGAAGCGAAGCGGAGTGCTGCACAAGCGTCAGCGCGGAAGCATGGGGAGACGGCTTGCCGCGCGCGAGGGGCGAAGCTCCTTAGATTGGCTCGAGCATCCTCTAAACAGTCTCAGTTCATATCGGACATCGGCAAATGCAAGGGTGTCCAAATCCCAGGGGCCTCATTGCCGGCCCCTCAACCCCGCTTGTATGTTTGAAACTGTGGCAGATCGACCCCCGCGAGATCTCAAAGATCGTTCCTAGCTTTCGGTCGCCACACGCTGCTGCTTTTGAGAACTCGAATGAATGCCGGGGCCTTTCCAAGAGCCCGCATCCGGCAAGCGAGAGTGCCAAGGCGGAAATTATATTTCAGGAGTGACGATTTAATGGGAGCGATTTGGGTGGGAATAGACGTGTCTAAGGAGCGCTTAGACGTGGCTGTGCGACCGGCTGGCGAGGTAGTGACGGTCAACAATGATGAGGCAGGAATCAAGACCTTACTCAAGCTGATCGCGAAATGGTCGCCTCAGCTCATTGTCATGGAAGCCACAGGCGGGTATGAGTATGCTTGTGCCTACTGCCTGATGAAAGCTGGCCTTTCGGTTGCGGTTGTCAACCCGCGCCAGGTCCGCGACTTCGCCAGGGCCGTTGGCAGGCTCGCCAAGACCGATCCAATAGATGCGAAAATCCTGGCGCACTTTGCGGAAGCGGTGCAGCCCCCTGCACGGGGGATAGCAGACCAGGAACTACAAGAAATTGGTCAGTTAGTTACCCGGCATCGGCAACTGGTAGAAATGATGGTGGCCGAGCGGAATCGTCGCATGTCCTTGTTCGGATCAGCTCGGCGAGACGTAGACACCACGATCTGCTTCTTGCGAGACCGCCTTGACAAAATTGACGAACAGATAAAAACCCTAATTGCCAAGCAACCCGAATGGCGTGCAAAGGCGGAGTTGCTCGATTCTGTTCCGGGTGTCGGACCGGTCCTCATCAGCAGTCTTGTGGCGGAACTCCCGGAACTGGGCAAGCTCAATCGAAAGCAAATTGCTGCTTTGGTAGGAGTAGCGCCCTTCAACAACGACAGCGGCCGATCACGGGGTCGACGGCACATCTGGGGTGGTCGCGCCCACTTACGGGCGGTCTTATATATGTCTGCTGTCGCCGGCATCCGTTTCAACGTGACCATTCGGACCTTTTACGAGCATTTGCGTGCTGCTGGGAAGGCTCCTAAGGTGGCTCTCGTAGCCTGCATGAGAAAGCTTCTGCTCATCCTAAATGCAATAGTCAGGTCACAGCAGCCATGGAGTTCGACAGTGCATTCCGAGTTTGCTGAGGAAGCTGCCGCTGGAAGTGCCGAGCGGTGAATGTGGGGATGCACAAGGGGGCGAAGCCCTCTTGTGGGGGGAGCTGCAAAGCAGCGTGGGGGGAACCCGCCCGGTTCAGATTGAGGACATAGGTAACAAATTAGACCGGGGACATAGGTGACAGCGCAGCGGCTCGATTTGAGGGCAGGAGGCAAGAATCTCTTCCATGCCCTGGAAAGAGAGTCGAATAGTGGACGAACGAGTCAAATTCATCGCTGATGTTCTCAAAGGCGACCACACCGTTACTGAGCTTTGCCAGCGCTATCAGATATCCAGAAAGACCGGCTACAAATGGATCGAGCGTTTTGAGGAGGCTGGCCCGAAGGGGCTGGAGGATTTGGGCAGACGGCCGAAGGCTTGCGCGCACGCCACACCGGAAACGATTGTTAAGCAGATCCTTGAGTTGAGATATGAACACCCAACTTGGGGTTCTCGAAAGTTGCAAGCTCGACTGGAACAAACGAGAGGTGACACGGAGTGGCCCTGTGCAAGTACCATCAACGCTATTCTGCGCCGAGCTGGCTTGGTCCATGCCCAGAAGCGCAAGCGACGGGTAACACCTTCAGCGTCGCCGCTCGGAGACCTTGCAGCTCCGAACCAACTTTGGTGTATGGACTTTAAGGGGTTCTTTCGGTGCGGGAATAAAGAGCGCTGTGATCCATTCACAATCACAGATGCTTATAGCCGGTACATAATCCGCTGCCAAGCGGTGCCAAGTCCGAACCGCGAGCATGTCGATGCTGTTTGTGACGCCGCGATGCGGGAGTACGGTGTCCCTGAAAGGATCCGAACTGACAATGGGCCGCCCTTCGCGACAACAACCGTCCTTGGACTTAGCCGTCTCTCCGCAAAATGGAGGCGATTGGGTATTGTGCACGAAAGAATCGAACCTGGCGAGCCGCAGCAAAACGGCCGCCACGAACGGATGCATCGGACACTCAAAGAAGACACCGCAAAGCCACCGGCGTTCACGCTTCGAGAGCAGCAAGATCGCTTCGACGACTTTCGTCAATGCTTTAATGAGCGCCGGCCTCACGAAGCACTATCGTTTGCAACGCCCAGCTCAATCTACGTCGCAAGTGCCCGAGCCTTTCCGAACAGCGTGCCGGATCCTCAATACGGTCAGGAGTTCGTAGTGCGCAGAATTAAACACAACGGCGACATTAAAATTGGCGGGGCATCTGTTTACATAAGTGAAGCTTTGTCCCGCGAGCTGATCGGTCTTCTACAAACAGAGGAAGAGCTGTACGAGCTTTACTTCTGCGACATGCTGCTTGGCGAAGTCGACATCTACTGGAAGAACTTTACGAGAGTGCGATAGCAATGACTACTAACGGATAGGCTGGCGAACCTGTCCCGCCGCTTTGAATAAAGGACAGCCGACGCGAACCAACTTTGGAGCACCGGTCTATCCTGTCGAAGGGTCAATCGCCTATAAACTTCAAGTAGACATGCACCTCGTCTCGACAACGTTTGGCGAGGTGCTCAATCTTCGAAAACAGGTCCTTCTCTTCAGGGCTCTGTGCTTTCGTACTCACTTCGGTCCACTCCTGCAGAAATCGTCTCATTTGCAGATAGTTGAACGTCGTGTCCCCATAGGGGTCGAGAGACGACAGCATTGGAAAAGAGTCTGCGTCGATGTCTGGGAGGAGGGCATCAAGCAGATTCTTGGGATCGTAGACGCCCTCAATCTTTCCACCCCATTCGTCTTGCAACTCGATACCGAAACCCACTGAGAAGAAAACTAACATGCTCATCCCATGTTCATTCGACGTGGAATCGCCGTCGTAGGGTGGCTTTGCAGAATGCTGTTCCTGGGGCTCCGCCCCATACCCCGGGATTTAACGCTTTCCGGCCAGAATCATCGCGAAGCTTGGGACAGATAAACTGCCCCAAGTCATTCCGGCGCTTGAGGCGGCGCTCAGGTTGCGTCCCCGCAGAGCCTTATCCTCCGCTCAAGTGAGTTCAGGCTACCTGGTCCGGTTGACGAACACAAGCGTCATCAGGGAGAATTTTTGTCGAGACCGTTGTGCTGTCACCCATGTCTCTGCACTGATTTGTAACCGATGTCTCCATCCGCTCAGCCCGCCCCGGCTTTCCCCAGAGGGGAAACGGGAAAGGGGATCTACCTTTCCTTGCTGCCGCAGGCTTAGTAACTTATTTTGCCACCAAGTTAAAATGCTTGACTCGCATTATGAATGCTAGGATTTCAACCAAGAATGTTATGGCAGCGATCAATCGGTCCCGTCGTGAGAAAAGGAAGGTTTAGGTACGAACGGCGTAGAAGCTTAGTGTGCGCCAGCTAAGTTCAAACGCGGCGAATTGCCCAAATTGATCCTTCGTATTGGCAGATTAATTTATACTTCCGGATTATCCACGGTTCACAGCAGCCGAAGCCGGTCTGTGAAGATCGCGATGCGACAAGAACAGCGGGCGTGCAATGCTCGACGGCTACTCAGTTTCCGACCCAGCCACTGATCCGGATATCAGTAAATATTGGTCGTTTAGGCGACGGATGTTGGGAATGCGATGGGGCAATCCACGTGCTTAATACGGAGTTACCTACAACCAAAACCCGTCTGAACAAACTTTCGCCCTTTCGAAAAGGTCTGCTAGGTGAGCGGGTTCAGCGATAAATGTTCCGAAAACCGACCGGCGTGAGGCCAAGGGAACAGCGAAAAGCCGCGCTGAAATGACTCTTACTTGAAAAGCCCACGTCCTTCGCGATTTTGAAGACAGGCAAATCCGTATCCCGAAGCAAGGCCCTCGCCCGTTCCATGCGGATTCTGGTTACAAAGTTATGCGGTGTGTCGCCGGTGGCAGACTTGAACAGTCTCGCGAAATGGAAAGTACTAATGTGAGCGACGGATGCCAAGTCGTCGAGACGGAGCGGGTCTGCTAGATGGCCTTCGACATAGTCTCTCACGGCGCGAAGCTTGCGCGGATTGAGCACCGGCTCTGTACGTATTTCGCGAATGCGGATTGCGCAATAATGCCGCAGCAAATGAACAGTGAGGAATCGAGCCGCAGAATCCGCGAACAGCCGCGTCGCGGTTTGTGGGCACTTGAGCTCTTCCGCAAGGGCACGGACCACCTGTTCGACAAGGGGATCTTTCTGCGAGAAGCCGTCGAGAATTTCGATCGATCGCGGGTCACCCCTAACAGTTTCCTCGGCAATACGATAAAAGAACGCCGCATCGATACAGACGTGGATCGTCTCAATTGGATTGTTCTCAGGGCTGATCCAACGAACTTCAGTGATCGTGCCGGGTGAGGTGATGGCGAGGTCGCCCGGGCCGCTCATTGCGCTGTGCCAGCCACTCTTCCGATGCACTTCAATTCTTCTGGGAGCACCATTCGTGGTCACAACCAGCCAAGGATCCGGTGTTCCTGGAATCCAGACATGATGCTTGCCAGAGGGCTCAACGCGGCATCGGACGAGCAAAGGTCCCCAGTCGCGGCCGGCGCTAGTAAAAACCGAGCGATTCGCGAGATACTGCTCCATCTCCGCAGACGTTGTTTCGCGGGGGATGGTGCGTGCCATGACTGTTTCTCCGCCAATATTAGAGGCCATGATGTCAGCAACAGACGGGCATCGCGCTCAGAGCCAGCCAACTAACTACGTTTACAGCATAACTACTCCGCACGCAAAAAGGAGCAAGATTCCGGCCTAGTCAGCAAGCAAACGCTCTGGGGTCCTGTGTACGGTCTTAGTTGGGCGTTCAATTCTATTGTAATGATGCCCATCGGGATCTATCGAAAGCAGCAATGCAGGGACGCACGCGGCACTTCGAAATCGCTACAGAAGAGACCCGCAGACGATTTTTGTCTGAGGCGTTTCTTGCCTCGATAGGTGTGCCGTTGAACGTAGAGTTGGCATTCACAGGCAGTTCCTTTGGAAGGCTGCTTGGATCTCAATCTCCCGAGTTAAGGAGGACTACTACTTTGTCTCTATCCATGGAATACATTTCGGATCGTCTCGAAATTCAAGATACTCTGACGCGATATTGCTATGCGGTCGATGACCGCGATTGGGACGCCTATCGGCAGCTTTTCACTCCCGATGCTGTGATTGACGACACTGTGACCGGAGGTGTTAGAAGCGGTGTTGAGGAACACATTGCCTACATGAAAAAGGCTTTATCCAAAGTTCTGATATCACAGCACGCAATTTCAACCATTCTCATTACGCTAAATGGCAAGGAGGCCAGAGCGCGTGCGCACTGCTCCTGCCCGATGGTCTTGGACACCGGTGGGGACGGCAGGCACGTCATGTTTCAGGGACTGTGGTATCGGAACGCCCTTATTCGCACAGGCAAGGGCTGGAAGATCAGCAACTTGTTGGAAGAAGGGTATTGGCAATACAACGCGCCAGCCGGATTCAAGTTCTGATGTTCAGAACGACTATCAAATCATTGCCGTGTTTTATTGCGGTCACGCTCCTGATGGCTGTATCCTCTGCGCGAGCCATCTATGTCCAACAACAGATCGCGCCTTCATCCAAAGCGACGGCAGGCTACGCCGGGCATAACGATCCCTGGTGGAAACATGCGGTTGTCTATGAAGTTTACCCCCGCAGCTTTGTCGATTCGGACGGCGACGGCGTCGGCGATTTGAATGGCGTAACAGAACACCTGGACTATCTGCAGCAGCTCGGCGTGGATGCCATCTGGTTGGCGCCGATGTATCCATCGCCGCAGGTTGACTTTGGATATGACATCTCTGATTACGAAGCTGTCGATCCACAATATGGCTCCCTCGCCGACTTCGACCGCTTGCTGGAAAAGGCCAAACAGCACAACCTGAGAATCATTCTGGATATGGTTTTGAATCATACTTCTGACAAGTCGCCATGGTTTCTGGAGAGTGCCTCCTCCAGGACGAACCCTAAAGCTGCTTGGTACATCTGGAGTGATGGAGTCTCCGCGGCAACGGCGGATCTGACAGACTTCCAGAAGAAGGAGGTTCAGAGAGGTCCGAAGGGGCAAGTGGTCCCGCCAAACAATTGGACATCTGCGTTTGGAGGGAGTGCGTGGACGTGGGCGCCTGCACGTCAGCAGTTCTACTATCACATGTTTTATGCCGGGCAGCCGGACCTGAATTGGCGCAATCCCGATGTCGACAAGGCAATGTTTGCAGTGATGCGGTTTTGGCTGGATCGTGGGGTTGCAGGCTTTCGCCTGGATGCCGTCCCAGCTTTGTTTGAGGATGCTCGACTGCGGAACAACCCCGATCCGAAGAACGTGTTAGCCCCCGGTTACACCTGGGACTTGTCTGAAGTGCATGACGTTTTGAGACGCATGCGAACGATGATGAACAGCTATCCCGGTCAACGCGTACTCATCGGAGAGTTGCCGGAACCGACAATGGAGAAGCTCGATCTCTGGTACGGCGGCTCCGCGCAGAACGAATTGCAGTTACCAATGAATTACTTCTTCGGCTTTCGATTCATGACTGGAGCGATGTTTACGGGAAAAGATGAATTGAAGGCCGACTACTCCCGAAATCAACTTGTCGCAATGTCCACACAGCTCCATGGTTCGACACCATTTGTGTTCTTTGATAATCACGATAATGTCCGCTCGATCGACCGGCTTGGTGATGGAAGGCACAATACAGAGATCGCGAAAGTAACGGCGGCGCTCCTGCTTACTGTGCCAGGAACAGCGCAAATTTACTACGGTCAGGAGATAGGCATGGTGACCACCACGCCAACCGGGAGAGAGGACGTAAGAGATCCAGTAGGCCGAAGTCAATGGCCGCAGAACAAAGGACGTGATGGGGAACGCACGCCAATGCAATGGACGCCCGGACCGCAGGCTGGATTTTCGACCAATTCGAAAACCTGGCTCCCGATTCCGGCAAGCTCTAGGACTACGAACGTTCAGACCGAACAGAGACGGCCGGATTCGCTGCTGAACTGGTACAAAGCTTTAATTGCACTCCGCCGTTCATCTCCCGCAATGCGAGAGGGCGGCGTCGCAATTGTCGATGAGAAGAATGCTGATGTGCTTAGCTTTATTAGGACCGCAGCAGGTGCTAAACCCGTGCTCGTGGTGTTGAATATGACTGAAAACCCGAAACTTGTCGCCATCCAACTGAAGGCTGCAGGCGTGACGAACGGTGTCCCTCGGACACTGCTCTCAACTCCAGGGTTCGCCGCTCCTAAAAATCTGGGGTCCGTTGCATTGCCGCCCTTTTGCGTATGGATCGCGGCCATAAAATAGACCGCGAGAGACTGTAGCAGCTCAAATTCAGAGCAGCGGGTTTCGGCTCTGCGAACCTAAATATCCGGACCGAGTAGCCGGTCACGAATTAGAATCGGCTTGCGGCTTAGATGACAAAGCTGAGAAAGTCGTGGAGTACGA
Organism: uncultured Bryobacteraceae bacterium; assembly: GCA_964245395.1. Lineage (GTDB taxonomy): Bacteria > Acidobacteriota > Terriglobia > Bryobacterales > Bryobacteraceae > Bog-105. Next base: position 33,921 of record CAXTMN010000008.1, on the reverse strand, counting down.
CTTCGCCACCATTGCTGTTTCCAGGGAACGCATCATCCTCTATATAATCCACAAAAAGAGCGGGAATTGGACGCAAAGCAACTAAATGAGAGTGGCAGCCGCTAATAACATACGACCTTAACGCCGAACCAGTGTAGAGGTTTCGGAGTCGAGCCACTGAGTTGAGTGGGCCATGCAAAAACAACAACGATCCACAGAATGCTAAAAAGCCAGCAATTCGGATTGCAAAAAACGTATTGCGTTGATAAAGTCATTGGCCATACCTTTCCGCAACCATGATCATTGGCCATAGCGATGCGGCGGCGAACCGAGGTTAGAGGATTGATCCGCTGGACCGCGTCAAGTGTGAAATCTCCTGCACTCTACGGTCATGGGAGCTTGGTTGTGCGCGGCTCTGAGATTTGGTTCAATGGGTGCGACGATAGCACGACCGTTCGTGTTATTTTAAACATTGCATGCGGTTATTCAGGAGCTGCGATTAGTGAAAGGCAAAAAAGAATGCATTCTCGCGGAAGGACTTAATCTGCTGACCCGGACTGGATTCGCCCACGTAACGGTTGGTGGCCTGGCTCAGCGATCCGGTAT
>CAXTMN010000008.1:22138-33270 GCA_964245395.1 uncultured Bryobacteraceae bacterium | reverse complement strand
CGGCTCCAAAGAAGAAGTCCAGCTAAAACTTCTGGATGAAACGTTGCGCGTAGGCGCCGCCACCTTTGTTGAGCCGGCTCTGCGCCACTCTCCGGGCCTCAACCGCTTGCGCGCCGTGGTGTACGGCTGGTTTGGCTGGACAGAGAAAGCAGGTCTTGAGGGTGGCTGCCCCATCGCCGCAGGCCTTTTTGAATTCGACGATGCCCCCGCGGAAGACCCGGTGCGGCAGCGTCTCCTTAGGATGGAAGAACAGTGGCGTGCTTTCCTTGTGACGACCACGGGTGAGGCAGTTGAAGCTGGCGAACTCCGGACCGATCTCGACCGAGAGCAGTTCGTTTGGGAGTTGTGCGGGATTTATCTCAATCACCATGTCTCGCATCGATTTCTCCACGATTCGAACGCATATGTTCGAGCTCACGCGGCTTTTGAGGGCCTGGTGGAGCGTTCGGAGTCTAGCAAGCAGAAGGCATCGCTCAAAAAGCGCGTCAACCGCAAGCCGAACTGAAAGCGAGAGTAACAATCGTCATGATCCGAACTCTTTTCCTGACCCTTGCCGCTGCCTTGATCGCCTTACTACTCGACCTTGCGATAGCAACCGCCGCCGTGAGGCTCACTCGGGTGCCGCCAACCTTTCCCCCTTTCACATTTCTTCCCATACTGTCGGGAACGGTGGGGGGCACCGTCCTTGCCTCTCTCGTTTACTCGGGAATCCGTGCTGCGTCTCCTGCCCCTGACCGCCTGTTCTTGTTTGTGACACTCGCCGTTTTCGCGCTGTCACTGGGCCTGCCGCTCCGCCTTTCGTTCACCCATTCTCTGCGCTTCGCGGGGGTGACACCGGCAGCGCAGATGGTGCTGGTCCTGATGCATGCGGTCGTGGCCGTGGCGAGTTTTGTCACGCTCACCGCGCACTCGGAGCCTTGATGAAGAGATCGACACGACCGACCCGAGAGGCAGCCGCAAAGACAGAACAGACCATCTCCAGACCTCAACGCCTCTTGGTCAAACTGCTTCTGGAGAATGAGCAGCTTCGTCAGCGTCTGGACTTATAGAATCCGGCACAAAGGAAACCTATGTACCTTCCCACCCCGCCCATCGGTCCGCTCGATATCGTCGCTCCGATTGTCGTCGCGGGAGTTTTTATCGCTCTCACCTCTCTGCTCAAAGAGCCCACCCGTCATCAGTTCAGCGCTCTGATGATCGCTGGAGCCGGATTCGTCTACTTCGGAGGAAGTTTTCGATTTTGGGAAATCGGCTATGGCGCGCTCTTTCTCTGGCTCGCTTTCCGGTCCCTGACCGACTACCGTTTCGTCGGAATAGGGTGGCTGCTCCATGTTGGCTGGGACATTTTGCACCATCTATACGGACGACCGATACTGCCGTTTGTCCCTCTCTCATCCTTTGGTTGCGCGGTTTGCGACACGGGCATTGCAATCTGGTACTTCCTGGGAGCGCCATCCGTGATGCATCGAGTCAGCATGCGGTCACAAACAATCGCTGACTGAATCGATGCCCTTGGACGTTCTCCTCACAACCAAGCATTCACTCGATGTTTGCGCGAAACGCCTCGATGCTGTCGAAAAACTCTTCTGCGATGGTCTGACGCGTTATAGGGAGAAGTCGCGCACGCCGAGGAAAGCCTTACCCCGGCCAGGTAGATTCCGGCCCCCCAGTCACCAAGGTATCGTCAGATTCTCCCATCGGGTAAATGTACCTGTCGGACTATCCGGGCCGAGCAACGCAACGCGCAGGATTTCACGAGAGCCTTCTTCGACGGCCCCCGTACCTGCATAGTTGTTCAGGTTGGTCTTGAGGAAGCCCGGAGAGACGGCGTTGACCTTGATCCCGACTGGCTCCAGCTCAATCGCCAGAGCAAGCGTCATTGCATTGAGGGCTGTCTTCGAAGCGGGATACACCGGACCAAACAAGGAGCGCCCAGAATGGGCTGGGTCGGCGTTGCGCGTCAACGAACCTGCGCCGCTGGACACGTTGATGATGCGGGCTAGCGACGCCTCGCGCAGCAGCGGCAGCATCGCCTGCGTTACCGCGAGCACACCAAAAACATTGGTCTCGAAGACCGACCGGACTTCCTCCAAAGAGACGTTGCTCGGCTGAGTTGACTTGGAGTACTCCTCCACGGATTCGCCTGGCTGCATGCGTGTATTCGAGATAGCCGCATTGTTGATTAGCAGATTCAGACGGCCAAGCTCCTTGCGGATGCGCTCCGCTGCGGCCGAGATCGACGCCTGATCCCTTACGTCGAGTTGAAGTGCGATGGCATCCGGCCCCACCTCCTTCGTCGCAGCTTCGCCCCGCTCAAAATTGCGAGACCCGACCAGTGCAATGAAACCGTGTGCGACAAGGTCCTTCGCGATCTGAAGGCCGAGTCCTTGGTTTGCCCCGGTTACCAGGGCGACGGGCTTGTCTTGCATATCCTTCTCCTCCGTGACTTTGGCCCACGTTCTATAGCGTGTGTGTTGTTTCGGAGCCGCCTCTAGGCTACTTCGCTTTGAGGGCCGCGAGCACAACGTCAACTTGCAAGGCAATCAGTCGGCGCATATGGACGGCATCCTGCGCAATCTCCTTTACACCTCGGAGAGAGAAGATCAGTAGTCGCGCAAGTTCTTCAGCCGTAGTGTTCAATTTGGAAGCCTCGACCGCCTCGCGCAGCAGATCTGCCCAGAAGCCTTCTAGCGAAGCGTACATCGCCCGTACGGGCGGGAAATCCAAGTTGAAGACGTCTTTCGCGTCCGGATGAGCACGAGTCATGTCATACCCTACCCCCGACCACTGCTCGCAGCAGAAGTGCAGCTTCTCTCGAAGGGACTTCAATCTTGGAAGCGCCTTCCGATACTGGTTGAGCTTTTCCTCGATCAGGCGCTCCGTTACTGCGGCGAAGATATCCTCTTTACGCGGAAACACGAGGTAAAGCGCGGGCCGAGAGATACGCGCCTCCTCGGCTACGTCATTCATTGTGGTGCGGGCGTGTCCATACCGCAAAAAGACCGCTGTGGCAGCGACGATGATCTGATCCCTTTTCCGGCTCGCCTCTTCAGCCGTTTGCTTCAGAGCCATTTCTTCCTATATATTATTGACAAATTAATAATACAACGTCAGCATCAGTTATTGTTATGATATCTACGAACCTGCGGCTTTTCGCAGAGTGCGCAGTTGGTGAGAGGACCCTCTATGCCCAAACAAGAATACTTGGCTGTCTGGAATATGTACCTTTCCGCGTGGTCCGATATCAGTGCGGAAGAGCGAGCGAGACGCCTCGAAAGCTGCGTCGCCGCCGATTGTATTTACACCGATCCCACCGATCAGCGTCAAGGGCGCAACGATCTGATTGCGCGTATTGAGATCTCGAAAGAGAAGTACCCGGGCGCTCACTTCGAAAACGACAAGTTTCTTAACCATCACGACCACGGCCTCTGCAACTGGACCATGTACGACGGGGAAGGAAAAGTGCTCGCCCACGGTACGAGCTACTCCCGTATAGGGAAAGATAGACGACTAAAAGCAGATGACCGGCTTCTTTTAGGCCCTCTATACGCAAGTTCTCTGACCCGGCAATTTGTTTGCAACAAGGAAGGAAGCCGTTATGCCTGCCGTCTTCATCCACGGGGTTCCTGACACCTACCGAGTCTGGGAACCAGTACTTCGGCATCTGGATCGATCCGATATCGTCACGCTTGCTTTGCCCGGATTTGACAGTCCCGTCCCAAGTGGCTTCAAAGCAACCAAGGAAGAGTATGTCGATTGGATCATTGAGCAATTGAAACAGCAGTCCGGCCCCGTCGATCTGGTGGGGCACGACTGGGGATGTATCTTCGTCGTGCGCGTGGCGTCTCTCCGGCCCGATCTGATTCGTACCTGGGCGGCTGGCGACGGACCTGTCAGCAAAGACTATGAATGGCACTCCCTTGCCAAGATATGGCAAACCCCGGGTGCGGGTGAGGAATTCATGGCCAACCTCGATCCGAAGCAGTTTAGCGGGCAGCTACAGGAGCTGGGTGTGCCTCCTGAGCTTGCTGCCCAAGCAACAGAACACGTGGGCGACAGCATGAAGGACTGCATTTTACGGCTATATCGTTCCGCGATCAATGTGGGACGCGAGTGGCAGCCCACCTTGGCAGAGATCAAGGCGCCTGGCTTGGTGTTATGGGGCGCTCTTGACGAATCCTGTCCAGTTCGGTTCGCAGACCGACTAGCGCAAGACACCCAGGCCAGACGTGTTGTCACGTTCGATACCGGCCACTGGTTTCCCCTTCAGGCCCCGGCTGAAACTGTCGAGGCGCTGCAGGAGCATTGGCAGTCTGTCCGTTAGGACAGGAGCTTCGAACCGGCTCGTAAACCGTTTAACCAAGACAAAACCAAGAAGAGGACTTCCAAAATGAAGATGACCGAATTAAACGTGCAGGACATAGCGGAAGGCGCTGCAGCCGTTCCACAAGATACCCCGTTCGTCATGCTGAACCTGCTTCGATACAAGAAGCAGGCCGACTATGGCGACAGCACCGAGTTTCCGCCCTGCTCGGGCAAAGAGGCTTACTACCAACGGTATGTCCCAGCCTTTGCCAAGATCGCTGCGAAATCGGAGAACACGAAAAACTTCAAGCCGGCCTTCGTCGGGTCAGTGCTGGCCTCGCTGGTAGGTTCTGAAAACGAACCTTGGGACGATGTCGTTCTGGTGGAATACGGCAACTACGCTGCATTTCGCGAAGTAGCCGAAAGCGCCGACTATGAACGAGAGGCCGCGCCGCACCGTAGAGCCGCGCTGGAGAACTGGCGTCTCATCGCCATGCAGAAGCAGCCAATCGGGTAGGCCGCGAACCCGATGTAAGCGGTTTTGCGCGGGACTGAGCCAAATTGTTTGGTTTGGCTTGTTTACCGCTCAGATGCCCACTTCAGCGAGGCGAGCCAGAGATCGTGGGCTCGGTGCATAAAGCGGCTGTTCGCTTGCGGATCTTTAGTGTCGTTCAAGCCGATGCCGGTTTCTTCAGTCGTAACGCGGCAGCCGCCAGCTTCAGGCACAAAGCGCCAGTTGTGGTAGTGCCCGGGCTTGGCCTCGTCGTCTGCTTTGGGTGTCCAGCCAACGCGCGACTCGGGGACGAACTCGTCCAGGCGCATCGTAATCGGTGTACCGAAGATTTTCAAGTGCAACATCGCGCCCTGCTCTACTGTTTTACTTGGGCTTACAAGCGTAACGTCTTTAATAAGCACAAACCAGTCAGGCCATTTCGTGACATCGGTAAACTTCGTCCAAACGCGGTGGCAGTCTGCATGGATGAGCAATTCGTTGTGGGAAAACACTGGAGCGGTGCTTGGGTCCCAATCTCTTGGCCAGTGAATAGCCGTATCCCGATGAGCCCGGTCATCCTCAATCGCTCCCGATTGGGCTGAGATGGCACTCAACATCAGCGGCATCGCAGCGAGAAGAAGAGCGAACTTGACCAAACGAACCATGCTGATCTGGAGCCTAACATTTTGGGAAAGAACTAAGTCATTGCCAGAGCTCCGGCCCGGTTTACCGGAGCATCAGGACCTTGCTTTTGGCCGCCGCTAGAAGCGCCTACTCCGCCGCTGATTCTTTAGAATTCCCCAGTTCGGCCTCAATCTCTTGAACTGTCGGAAGCGTTCCTTTGAGTTGCTCCGGCAGTAGTTCGAAATGTTTGAACTCTGAAATCCCCATCGGCGTTGTTGTATTTCTGAGAGCGTACTCCGCAATGACTCGATTCTTTGTTTTGCAGAGAATGAGGCCGATGCTCTGGTTGTCTGCGGGGTGGCGCAACATGTCATCGACGGCAGATAAGTAGAGGTTCATCTTGCGTACTCCGCCTTGAACGGACCCATCTTGAGATCGGCAACGACGAAGCATCTCAGCTTAAGGTGATAGAAAAGCAGATTGAGCTTGAAATCTTCCGCGCCAATTTCAAGCGGAACCTGGCTTCCAACGAAAGCGAAGCCTACGCCCAATTCAATAAGAAACTGGCGCAAGTGTGCGAGGAGACCTCTTTCGAGGTCGCGCTCGTGTGCTTCTTGCGTGAGCGTCAGGAAATCGAAATTGTACGGATCTTTGATGATCTGCTGTGCGAGATCGGATTGTGGCGACGGGAGAGTTGTTTGGAAGTTGGTAATCGCTTTCCCCTGCCGCCGGTAAAGGCCGCTCTCGATCTGTATTACGAGGACATTCCTGCTCCATCCGTTGTGAATGGTCTGTTTGGCGTACCAAAGCCGTTCTGCATGGTCTTTGACCTGTTCGATCAGCCGTACGTTGTGGCCCCAAGGTAATTTTGCAACAACCTGTTGCAAAACTAGTTCCTCCTGCCAAGCTTCCGCGAAAGCTTTCATATATCCGAGATTTCGGGAAGAGAGCCCCTGCATACCGGGAAACTCTGACCGCAGATCCTTTGCCAGACGATCAATGACCCCTGTTCCCCAACCGTCGTTCTCCTGACGCGTCAAAATCTCCTTCCCGATGGCCCTATAAAGCAACACCAGTTCTTGATTGACGGCAACGCCTGCCTGCACTTGAGCCGTCCGAATCTGAGTCTTTAAGCGGAGTAAAAGATCCTGGTAGCTTTTCCAACCGGAGATGAGATCGGCCACTGGGTCTTTAACCTTTGGATTTGACATCCGCGGCGCTTTTCGATAACGAGACAGGAGAACGCGCCAACAGCCGTGAAACGGTAGCGGGATGAACCTTGAATAGCCGCGCCGCATCTGCAGCCGTCGTGCCGGTTTTTGAAACCATCGTTCTGATCTCGGACTGTTGTCGAGGCGACAACTTTGGCCGGCGCCCACCGATACGCCCCTCTTGCCGGGCCGCATCCAGTCCCGTCTTGGTCCGTTCTCGGAGCATGGCCTTTTCGAACTCAGCAAAAGCGGCAACCATTTGCATCATCATTCGTCCGGCCGCCGTCGTCGTGTCGATTGCCTCGGTCAAGCTGTGGAATCCTGCGTTGGCGTCCGCGACGCGTTCCATGATCGTCAGGACATCGCGTAGCGAACGCGAAAGCCGGTCGAGCTTCCAGACCACGAGGACATCCCCGCCGCGGAGCTGATCCATGAGCCGGTGCAGTTCTGGCCGGTCCCAGCGGCCCCCGCAAGCCTTCTCACGAAAAATGCGCTCGCACCCGGCTGCCTTAAGCGCCGCCACCTGAACGGCGGTGTCCTGGCTTCCAGTGGACACCCTGGCGTAGCCGATCAACATTGCATAAATGTATCGCCGATCCTCAGTCCAATGCAACACCTTTTCGCAACGCTAGAAACCAGATACCAGCAATTTTCCAATCTGTTGCGCATTCCCTCGTTTGAGCATGCCCACTCAACTCAATGGCCCACTTCGGAACCTCTACACTGATGCGCCGTTACTCATGGGTAATCCTGACCAAGGCTGTCTCAGACCTTTGTCCGAGTGGCCCGTGATTCGACCAGAGCATCAGGAAGCCTGACGTACGACCTGGCGACTACGCGTCGCTAATGGCTCTGCTTCGGACGGACACCATCGAGCCTTCTGCGGTCAGCTATTCAGCTATAGTGATTGCGATATCTATGCGGCTATCCGCCATCTGCCGGAGGATCATCGCCACCGATACTGGCGTGCTCGTTCTATCTGCAATGGCGTTGGTCGCGCTGCACACCGCGACTAACGGCCAATACGGATTCCACCGCGACGAGCTGGCCACGATCGACGACGCTCGGTTCCTCAGCTGGGGGTACGTGGTATACCCGCCGATTACTCCCTTCCTCGCGCGAGTGTCGATGACGCTTTTTGGCGCGTCGATGATTGGTCTGCGCTTGTTCGCCGCGTTGGCGGTCGGAATCGCCATGGTGCTGACCGGTTTGATGGCTCGCGAAATCGGCGGAAGACGACCGGCGCAACTGGTAGCCGCGTGGGCGGCGGCGATCGCCGGACCCGTTGTGAGTTTCGGGTACCTGTTCCAATATGTTTCCTTCGACTATCTGTGCTGGGTGCTGGCGGCCTGGGTGACCATTCGCCTGCTGAAGTCCGGAGATCAGCGCTGGTGGCTGGCGCTGGGATCCGTCGTTGGCTTCGGCATGATGACCAAGTTCACCATGGCCTTCCTGGTCGCGGGCATCGTTTGCGGCATCGTTCTGGACAGACCCCGCTCGCTTCTCAGCAAGTGGTTGTGGTGCGGTGCTGCCTTGGCGTTCCTGATCTTCCTTCCCAACCTCATCTGGCAGCTCCGACACAATTTCATAACGCTGGATTTCCTCAGGTTCATCCATACCCGCGATGTCCGGCTGGGCCGCGCAGATGGGTTCCTGCTCGCGCAATTCTGGGCGGTGACGAATCCCGTAACGGTGCCAATATGGCTCGCTGGGCTGTATTCTCTCTTCTTCAAACCAGAGGGAAAGCGTTATCGTATGCTCGGCTGGATGTATTTGATCCCGCTGCTAATCCTGCTCTTCGCCCGAGGCAGACCCTACTATCTCGCGCCGGCTTACCCCTTGCTGCTTGCCGTCGGCGCTGTTTGGGGCGAGCAATGGTTGGAAAGGTTATCCCCGGCGACTGCTGTCACCATACGCAGGGTGGCTCGAACGAGCATAGTGGTCAGCGGTCTTGCGACAGCCATCCTAATTCTGCCGCTGGCGCCCCCCGGTTCACGCTGGTGGAAAATCGCTGACGCGACGAACCAAAATTTCAATGAGGAATTCGGCTGGCGCGAAATGACGGATGTAGTAATTCGCGCTCGCGATTCGCTGCAAGCGGATGACGCCCCCGTCGGCGTTCTGGCTGGCGATGCCGGTGAAGCCGCCGCCATCAATCTCTACGGCCGCGGCCACGGACTTCCGGAAGTGATCAGCGGCTCAAATTCGCATTGGCTGCGCGGGTACGGCAATCCGCCGCCGAAGACCGTTATCGCCGCAGGTTTTCTGCGCACCGACCTCGCGACGGTCTTTGCGTCCTGTGAGCTGGCCGGCCACTTTACGATTCCCTACGGGATCGAGAACAACGCCATCGGGGATCACCCAGACATTTTTGTGTGCCGGCACCCAACTGAGCCGTGGGATATGTTCTGGAAGCGATTTCACTCGTTTGGGTAGACCTTAATGGAGGTCTGCTTCGCCAGCCTGGTTGCGCAAGAGAGTTGCACGAAACGGAGGCGGTGCTGCGGACACGGCCATTCTAAGTGTAGCGCCTAATTTCCGTCCCGGAACTAAGGCGGCTCTGTCGGCGATTTCCCCTTGTATTGGTTTTTGTGCGCGACGCTTTGTTAGACGGTGTAGTGCTTATCAACAGCTCCGGGCGGATTGGTTTGAATGTAAGTCGAGCGAGGAGTGCGTGGTGTACAAAAAGGCTGAACTCGACCGAAAGGTTAATTCAGAGAACAACCATGGAGGCTCCTCAAAGGATATACGTACTACGCCGGACTGGTTGTTCACAAGAAGCCTGGGTACGGCTTGTGGGGCGGCCTGATCCAAGTCTACGGTGACCCGCGTTCTTTTCGGCCCTGATCCGGGTCAAGTAGTTTTCCATTCGTATTGCCTCAGCTAAGAATGTTACCCGACGATAGATGTCGTTTTGAGGCGACTTGACGACGTGAGTGCTATTTGTCGCCGATTCCTAGCTATACTGTTGCTGACCTTAGCTGAGGATAGAGATCTGCGGGGACGCAACTCGAGCGCTGACTAAGGGGCCAGACCAAAGGGGGCGAATGATTCGCCCCTTCTGCCTTTATCGAAGTCGCAGATTGGAATGGCAGGAGTCGCAGATTGGAATGGCAGGAACGCGAAAAATCCTGGGGGCACGGGGCAAAGTCCCCGTCAAGGAATGATCCGCTCCGCTAGAACCCGGTGGACCACCACGTTCAACAAATATTCGGGCGGTGTTGGACGCGCATAAGCGTGTTAAAGGACGCAAGCGTCACATTCTGGTAGACACGTCCGGGTTGCCCATCGCATGCCGAGTCGAGCCAGCTAATACCTCTGATCGGAAATCCGCTAGTCTGCTGCTCGGCGGGTTGGGCCCGTTGTTCCCCAATATACGCAATGTGGTTGCCGATGCCGGCCACGAGAGCCGGAAGCTCGCGCGCTATCTCATGAAACAGGACGGCTGGAAGCTTCAAATTGGTCAAACGCCGACAGCGCGCCTTCAAGATCAAGGGCCTGACCTGGATCGTCGAGAGGAGTTTCGCTTGGCTCGGCCGTAATCGCCGGTTGAGCAAAGACTATGAGCTCAGAGTGCAAACGTCTGAAACGCTCATCGACATCGCCGCTATTCGCCTCATGCTCAACCGTCAGACCCAGGCATGACACTTCTCAAACATCCTCTGAATCCGAACACTCACACCAAGGAGGTACTACGTTACGATCAGGCGAGCACGTCGCCGGATAGATCACGTGTGAAGACAATGCGCCAATCAATCGACGCTAACCGACCGCGGCGGATATATACATCGTCGTCAAGCCAGTCGCCCATGTGCTCCAAAAGGCAGGCGTTAACCAATCCGTCCGTAACTTTGATAGATGCGCAGAATTTGAACACTCTTGGGGAGTTCCATGAGGAACTCCGGGTCACGCGGTAGATGGTGGATCTTTGTAGCGTCTCCTCCGGTGAAACGCGACATCGCTTCGACGCTCTCCCAATAGGAGATCGTCACAAACTCAGTCTCTGTTTCACGATCCTCTCGCAAGCACTAGACGCCGAGAGCTTTCTGAATGAGTGGTTTGATGCCAGTCTTAAAGTTGTACGTCTCGTACTCGTCAGCTTGCTCGCGCTTAACTCGCCCCTTCCAAATTCGAGCGATCGAAAGTTTCGGGCTTGGTTCGGTAGGTGTAAGGGAAGCGGCAGCCATGCTGGAATTCCTTCGTGTGCTGGCACAGCACAGCAACGACGTCAACGCCGCCACCACAGAACATAGCAGACTTCTCCGGCCTTTCGATTCGATGGGCTTAACTTACCAACTCGCGGTGCAAATTGTGCGCCTGTGCGCCCTAGTTAAAGCAGGTCGATGCGTATAGGACCTCGCGCCGTGCACGTGAGTGGGTCGGTTCCGTTTGTTTCACCGCTCAAGACGTGAGCCCCTTGTTTACCGGAAAGACTGGCGATTCCGGTGCACTCGGCGCGCTCCCTGCGATGTTGGACAACGCGCTCATCAGGAAGCATC
>CAXTMN010000008.1:16315-22128 GCA_964245395.1 uncultured Bryobacteraceae bacterium | reverse complement strand
CTTCGGAGCGGAGCAGAACCCACGCGATGAGGGCGAAGATTAGCGAGTGAACAATCAGGCTTTGCGGCGTGATTAGGGTTAGCACAACATGAAAGGCCATCCAACCGACTGCGAGCCACCGCGCCCAGTTCAAGCCGCGGAGCATAAAGACTCCGGCGATGACCGCGAGCACTTCGGTTAGCTCAATCCAGAAGAAGTCAGGGTGCCCGATCGCCCGAAGGTTGCGGACAAAGCCAAAAGTGCCCACCACCACGTAGACGCAGGCCACCGTCACCACCGAAATCGGGCGTTTGTGCGAACTCATCATGTCTTTTGCCTCTTGCTAGAGGAGTCCGCCGCGCCTGCTACGACAGCACCCCATTGATCGGGATTCAAATCACGAGCATGACGGGAGAAAAGCCAGTGATGCCCATCCAGATCCCGTGCCGCATATTGGAACTCTCCATAGACCGTCTCGTGCAGATTTTCCTCAAGAGTAACGCCGGCCGATTGAGCCCTGGCAAAGTGGGTTTCGAGATCTTCGAGGAAGATGGTGAGACTTTGGGTTCCGAATCCAAGTTCTCCCGGTGTTCGGCCCTCGGGCTTCATTTGTTCCAGCATGATGTAGGCGCTTCCAGCTTTCATCTGAGCTCCGCTGAGCGGGCTACCGTAGCGGTAGTGCTCCACGAATCCGAAGACGTTGGTGAGCCAGACGATGGCTTCTTCCAAGTTCCGGTACATGACGTGAGGAAGTACGGTCTCAGTGGGTACAGATCGGTTTGAAATCACGGTTTATGATCAATTTGATTAAAGTGAAGTTGCCTGATGCCGCGCTTTCTGGGTTCTACTCCGCTGCGCGCTGCTAAGGGGCGTCTCTCTCGCATCTTCCCGTTCTTCTCCAGCCGCAGTTTCCACGCAGTCTGCAGTGCCCCGGTCAGCACGTCCTCGCTCACAGCTTCGAGGCGGATATGAGTATGTCCCATCCTTCCCCATCCACCCGGAATTGGCAGGAAAATGTCCGGTGCCTCTTTCACAAAGGCCGACTGCTGCTCCAGCGTAAGCGTCAGATTTCCACAACCTTCCGCCAGCGAGGCTAGTGAAGCAAATCGTCCACCCGCTACGCGAAAAGCGGGCAATCCTGCGTGAGACACTTCTTCCACGCCGCTCAGGCTTAGGGCAATTCTTCGAAAATCTGCCGCGGTCATCGGATCTCCCGAGAGGCTTCAACGAGCCCAACTATACAGGCTCAGCGTCGCCCTCTTCCGGCGCTAAAACCCGCCGAACAGCTTTGGGAGAGCAACCCAAAAGCCGCTTCATTTGTTTAGCAAGGTGGCTCTGGTGAGCAAAGCCTGTCTCTTGAGCAACCTCGCTGATGGAAAGCCTGCCTTGTACCAGTAAGTTTGCCGCTCGGTCTACTCGTCGTTGAATCACATATTGATGAACTGGTACTCCTGTCAACTGGCGGAATGTTCTTTTGAGGTTCGATGCACTTACGCCCGCGGCTTCGGCGATTTCACGCAGGGATAGGTCTTGCTGCAAGTTGCCCTCAATATAGGAGAGCACCAGTCGGAATCTTTGCCCGCTCATGCAAGTATTCGAAACTTTCGGCAGAGAGGCCAAAGAGCTGTGACGCCTTACCAGAGCAGCGGCAAGCGCTGTCGATAGGCTATCGAGAAATGTGCGGCCAGTCGGGTAGCCTAGTTCCATTTCAGCTTTGAGCGCCCAGCAGATGTGCTCGATTTGAGAATCACGTATTTGGAATCGGTTGACCACCTGAAGCCGATGTTTATCGAGGCACAGCTCTTCCGCTGCGCTGGCGAGTATATCGGGATTGATACTCACGATCAATGCGCTATCGGGTCCGTTCGGCTCCCAAATGCAACCTGTGTCTGCGGGCACGATATCGATGTCACCGTGCACAGCTAATCCGCGATGGTTCTGCCCGGCGCGCTGACAGGCCATGTAGACCGAGTTCCCCAGATGAATCGCGATACGCGGTTTCGGCAAGGGCGGCGTTTCGATCCGCCCGGCAGGATCGGTTACTACGCGCACTGAGACGTTCTCAGATTCGTGCTCAAAGTGGGTGATGCTGTGAGCTGCGCCCATAGCAGACATTATCCAGCAACAAAGCTGCGTCCGCAGGACGAACTTTTCTCGATCGCGCGGAGAGCTCACCAATTTTGTCCGATCTTGCGCTTCCAAGCCGGAATGTGCGCGACCCTGAGTCTCGGTTGATGCAAACATTGGGCAGTCCACGCTGTTCAGAGATCTGCGTTTCATGAAGCATAAACAAATTTTCAAATTCCGGAAGTTTCAGTCCTGGCTAATTCCTGGGGCCTTGCTCGTTCTCAGTTTGCCGCTTCTTGGCCAACTCACCAGCGGCAACATTCAGGGAACCGTTTATGATCAGTCCGGCGCCACCGTACCAGGGGCCACGGTGATAGCCAAGAACGTTGCTACCGGCGTTGAGAACCCGACCGTGTCCAACTCGACCGGTGAATATCGAATTCAGAACTTACTCGCCGGTAAATATTCGATTGCCGTCAATGCAACCGGCTTCGCCAAGTCAGTGATCAACGAGATCGCGGTCGATATCAATCAAACGGTCACGGCAAACGTCACGGTACAAGTTAATCAGGCCGCTACAACCGTTGAAGTGAGTACCTCCGGTGCCAGTATCGATACGACAACTGCTCAGATTCAGACTACCTTCGAAGCAAAGCAAATGGCCGATCTACCTTCAGCCAGCACCGGGTCAGGCGTCATCAACCTTTCGCTTTTGAGCGCCGGTGTCACGACCCCAAGTGGTACGGGCTACGGAGTGGGGCCATCGGTCGGCGGCCAGAGGCCCACGAACAACAATTTCACCATCGAGGGCGTGGACAACAATAGCTTGGCCGTCACTGGACCGGTCGTAACGGTGCCAAACGACGCAGTAGCGGAATTCACCCTTCTATCAAACCAGTTCTCTCCGGATTTCGGCCATTCTTCAGGCGGTCAGTTCAACCAGGTCGTGAGAAGCGGGGGCAATCAGTTCCATGGAACGCTTTACGAATATTTCCAGAAACGAAACCTCAACGCTGCCGACAACTTAAACTCTGTCTAGGGCAATCCGTTGCATCCCCGTTTCGATGAAAATCGGTTTGGCGGCAACTTCGGTGGCCCAATCAGGCGAGATAAATTGTTCTTTTTTGCGGACTACGAGTACAACCCGATCGGCCAAACTAGTTCGACCTACTACTACGCTCCGACTGTAACCGCGTACAGCACATTGGCTGCATTGCCTGGCATCAACCAGAACAATCTGGCACAGTATCGGAAATACTTAGGCACGGCGGCAACTGCGGCCAATCCGTATACGTTACCCAACGGCGCTCCGATTTTAGTGGCGCCCGGTCCAGGTAACAACGAAAGTGCCGGCACAGGCGTCTTCAGCGTGGCAGGTGCACCTGGAGCGCTCACAATCCCAGTTGGCCAGATCTCGTCGGCGCTTCCGAACTTTACAAACAATGAGCTAGGAGTCGCTTCCGTCGACTATTCGATCTCCGACCAAGACTCGCTGCGCGGCCGGTTTATCTTAAATCGGAGCGGGATTATAGACAGCTCTGGGTTCCCCTCCGTGTTTTTCGGAATCGAACCCTTGAACGCATATCTTGCGACACTGTCGGAATATCACACCTTTACGCCTACCCTCCTTAATGAATTCCGCCTCGGTTTCAACCGTTATTCTCAAAGAGTTCCTGCATTTGGCAATCAGACCTTCCCCGGTCTGGATCAATTCCCCAACATAAATGTGTATGAGCTGAATGCCGCTTACGGCCCGGACTCAAGTGCACCTCAATACACGATCCAGAATCTGTATCAGGCGACCGACAATCTGAGCTGGGCGAAAGGGAGCCACAGCCTGAAGTTCGGCTTCGACGGCTGGAGTTCCATTTCACCTTCGAGCTTTACCCAACGAGCCCGCGGAGACTATGAGTGGACTTACCTCTCCGATTACCTGTATGACAACACTCCGGATGGAATCGCACAGCGGGGACTAGGCAATGTGACCTACTATCAAAACCAGGCGTACCTGAGCTTTTACGGCAACGACAATTGGAAGATCACCCCTAACCTGTCCCTCAATCTGGGGTTGCGCTATGAGTATCTCTCCATTCCACTGGGCCAAAATAGTCAGGGCCTGAATGCCAGCGCCAGTGTCCCTGGTTTGATCAGCTTTCATTCACCGGTCCCGCAGAAAAAGAATTACATGCCGCGTGTCGGTCTTGCTTACTCACCCGGCACGAGCGGGGGAACTTCCATTCGCGCCGGTTTCGGCATCACCGATGACGTTCTATACAACAATCTTGGAGGTTCCACTTTGCCTCCACAGCTCAGCTCCACGGTGGACGTAACGGGTTCGAGCGCAACCGGCTTTCTCGCGGGAGGAGGTATTCCACCCAATACCTCGGTTTCAATCCCGGAGGGCGCCGCAGCGAGAGCTGCTACGTCCGGATTCATTCCGGATCAGAAACGACCGCAAGCCTACAACTGGAACTTCGGTATCCAGCATGTGTTCGCAAGTAAGTATGTTTTCGAAAGCCGCTATGTCGGCACACGCGGCCTGTTCCTTCCGATGCAGGTCCAATTGAACAGGCAGCCAACCGTAAACTCGTCGAACGCTTTGCCGGTTTACTTCACGCTACCGAGTCAGGCGACACTGAACTCGCTTACCAGTACTTTGGCAGGGCTCCAAACCGCTTACGGCAATGGCGGAAACAACGTACCTGCTTATGTCAACGCGGGGTTCGTGAATCCGATTACAGCGTTCATGCCGGTCGGGAACTCCACTTATCACGGATGGTCGAATCAACTAACACGGCGGTTGTCGAATGGATTGCAGTTTCAAGGCTCCTACACCTGGAGCCATGCCATAGACGATTCCACCGATGCGGTAGACTCAACCGTTCTGGCGCCTCGCCGCCCTGAGGATTTTCAGAATTTGCGGATGGATAAGGCCTCGTCGTTACTCGATCATCGAAGCCGGGTAGTGCTTTCGATGATTTACGATGTTCCCTACTTCAAGCACAAAAACTGCTTTATGAAGAACATCGTCGGAAACTGGGAACTGGCGCCTGTTTACCAATACCAGACTGGGCAATTGGTCACGCCGCAGAGCGCCGTCGATTCCAATCTAAACGGAGACAGCGCTCCGGATCGCGTCATGATTGACGCGATTGGAACGAGCAATGTCGGAACGGATGTGACAGCTCTGAAGAACAGCGCGGGAAATACGGTTGCTTATCTGGCGGACAATCCCGCAGCGAGATTCGTGAACGCCCCGAAGGGCACCCTTCCGAATGCCGGTCGAAGTCTGTTGACCATGAATCCGATGGATGACATCGACCTGACTGCTCTGAAGCGATTCAGCTTAACCGAGCGATTCAATCTGGAATTCTCCGTGCGCGCCTTCAACATCTTGAATCATCCGCAGTATGTCGGGGGTAATATCAGCGACGTTCTCCCCGTCAACTACGGTGCGGGTACAATTGCTGGCGATCTGGCGCGGACCACCGCAGAGCCCAGCTCAATCAACTTCGCCCAGTGGAGTCAGGCGTTCTCCAGCAATCCACGATCGCTGCAACTGGCTCTGAAGCTGACTTTCTAGGGTAAGGCCATCCTGAGCAGCAGCTCAACGGAACCGTCTTTGCAGCCTATTTCGATTCCAAGAAAACAGAAGGTTTTAGGAGGAAACGTGAAGACTCGAGTTTTCATTTTGCTGGCCGCCATAGACTTTGTCGCCGCCCTGCCGCTCTCTTCCCTACGGGCACAAGATCAGCGGGCCCCGAGAC
>CAXTMN010000008.1:14331-16305 GCA_964245395.1 uncultured Bryobacteraceae bacterium | reverse complement strand
CTATCGAGTCATCGATCTCGGCACGCTAGGAGGGAGCACAAGCAGCGGCAACGCTATCAGCAATACCGGGTTGATTACCGGGAACTCGACGGAGGCAAACGGAATCCAGCTCGCGACCTTGTGGGTCGATGGTTTGCAGCTCCCACTCGGTACACTCGGCGGTCCTAGCAGCGATGTGGCATGGCCGGTCAAGAACGATTTCGGCTTGGTCTCAGGCATAACGGAGAATGGCAAGCACGACCCCTTGAACGAGACGTTTTCTTGCCCGGCTTTCGGATTCGCGAGCGGCAATTCCTGTGTCGCATTCGCGTGGCAGTACGGCGTGATGACGCAGCTTCCCGGCCTCGGTGGCAACAATTCAGTTGGAGCTGGCGATAACAATCACGGTCAGATTGTCGGTTGGGCGGAGAACAATGTTTACGATCCCAGTTGTGACAATACCGCCAATCAGTTCCTGCAATTTGAGGCAACTTTATGGGAACGGAACAAACTAGGCAAATGGCAGGTGCGCGAACTCCCGCCCTATCCCGGTGACCCGGACTCAGCTGCAACAGCCATCAACGACAGGGGATGGGCGGTCGGCATTTCCGGTAAATGCGATGTCGCCATCGGTGCTTACAGCGCCATCCACGCTGTGCTCTGGCAGGACGGAGAACCGATGTATCTCGGAAGTCTTGGAGGACATGGCTGGAACACACCGCAAGCGATCAACAATCAGGGAGTAGTTGTCGGATTCGCAAACGGTCCACACGATGTGCTGAATGGCCAGCTGACGATCAGGTGGCAGGCCTTCGTTTGGACCAGAGAGCGCGGCATGACGAGCATCGGAACATTGCCGGGAGTCGATAACAAGCCGGATGCCATGAGCCAAGCCACAGATGTGAACGACAAGCATCAGATCGTTGGCGTATCGTACGCGGATTACGAGTTCGACGGTGCGCGCGCTTTCATCTATCAGGACGGCCATATGACAGCCCTCAACGAACTGATCGGGTCTGCAAGCGCGAATTGGGACATATCGTCGACAGGTGGAATCAACGATCGCGGGGAGATTGCCGCGCAAGCGAATGTCGTTTCGAGCGGTGTGGTCACTCCGGTCGCGCACGCAGTGTTACTGACTCCTTGCGATCCGGACGACTCTGTCGCGTACGGCGAAGTACAGCAAATCGTTATTCCGGACGACGTGTAAAAGCAGATGCGCCAGCAGACAAAAGTCGGTGATTTCCTCTTGTCGGCACTGAAAGGGAGGGTAACACCTTAGTGCAACCTGGGCGTGCTCTATGGCAGACAACTGTTCTTTGTTGGCTTGCAGTTATCACATCCAATGCGAAGCTCCCTGATCGCGCGCTTGCGTTACGATTTGCGAACTCGGCGCCATGCTCGGGACGCATTTATCGTCAGTTTGACTTCTGGATCGGTGACTGGGACGCTTTCGATATGGACAAACCTCGCATTGCGATCGCGCGCAACCGCGTAGAGAGTATTCTCGGGGGTTGCGTGTTGCACGAGGATACCGAGCGGCAAGCGGATCACGAGGCGAGAGCTTCACCATCTATGACGAATCGCGAAAAAGATGGCACCAAACCTGGGTGACGAATGCAGGCAAATTGTTGGTGATCGAGGGCACGAGCAGGAACGGTGAGGTGATTCTAACAGGCGTGGATCGTAAGCCAAATGGGACACAGCTTTTGGTTCGCGGTACCTGGAAGCCCATCGAGGATGGCGTGCGGGAAACTGCGATGACCTCGAACGATGGGGGCGTGACGTGGAGCCCGTGGTTCGATATCTTGTTCCGCCCGCATGCGCGCTAGCTACACTGTTAAATCAGAAATGGAGCCGAGTTTTAGAACTCGCGTGCTTGGTAGTACGCCATGTCAGAAGAAGGTTGCATGTGACGTGCTGGCGCGGCGAACTCACCGTGAGTTTACATCCTGGTTCGGGCTGGCATAATCGCGCGAATGTCATGGTGATTGT
>CAXTMN010000008.1:0-14321 GCA_964245395.1 uncultured Bryobacteraceae bacterium | reverse complement strand
GTCGAGGTTCCCTGTTTTGAAACACTCGCCTGAAGATGCGTGGTCTTACGGTTCGCCGCTCTTTCTGTCGGCCCTTCGGTTGGGGCTCCGGCCGATTCCCAGCTTGCCGTATATCCTCCGCCCAGATGATGCAATCTAAAACCGGACTTCCGGAGTCGACCATGTATTTACTCGACTATCTACAGCGGCTATCACACGGGTACACAACACTAGAGTGGTCAAGAACGCGGTTCGTAAACTCCGACTTCAGAAAAAGATTAGCCAACTCGAGTTGGCAAGGAGTGTCCGAGTGAGTCGGCAGACATTGCTTTCGATTGAGGCGGGTCGGCGATGTCCATCTTTGATCGTCGCGTTTCGCATTGTTAAAATCCTGCGAGAAGCCTTCCGCGATGTGTTTTGGTACGAAGTCACGTGAGACTGCGAGGTTAGTAGATACATTGGTGGGCGATCTCAGAGGTTTGTTTGAAAAGATCTCATACTGAATGACGAGTCGGTGCAAGCGAGCAAATCCTGCAAGGTCGAAGAATTCCCCGTATGAGGAATCCTTTCCCCACTTCCTCGTGGACGTTCTCTAGTCTGCAAAAGTGACTCCGGCCTGCTACACGATTTTGAACGGCACACACCTCTCAATCAGTGCATCATCGCTGCCGCTCCTTGTAATTCGTTCAGTCGCGATATGTCAGCGTGAGAATCGATGGGGCACTCCCGGATGACAGGCATCCAGAGATTACTCTTCAATCCGTCACTCTAAGCACCATTGGCGTGCATAAACCTTCGTTTTCGCACGCCGTCCAACTCCTACATATTGGAAAGCGGATTGGTTTTCCGGTCGGCATTTACAATCTGACGAGCCTTATCGATCTGCTCGGAAGACATCCTTGATACAACAACTCTCAGCAGTTTTTCGATAGAGCTATCGAAGAAGGTTGCTAAAAGTTGATCGAGAGCTACTTGCGCTGCTTTCTGCTTCGGGACAACTGGGCTGTATACATATCGCAGATTCTGCTCACCGTGAATAACATGGCCTTTCTCTTCGAGCACTCGCAAAAGAGCGCGGACTGTGGAGTAGTGCGGCGTCTCCGCCAATTCAATGCGCACCTGCTCCACACTGGCCTCTCCCAGGCGGTAGAGGATATCGAGAATTTCTCTCTCCCTGCGGCTCAGGATGATGGTCACAGTCGTGTCCGGCACGCTGCCAACTGCGGACCTAGTTCCAAGTGATTTGATCTCCGGGCAGCAGGGGCAAAAGCAGAGCTTCAACATCGCTCGGATCAAGTCGAACCGGCCTTAGCTGCCCTGCATATAGGCGTTTAACCTCCAGATGATGCGGTTGTTTCGCGATATTCCCCAGAGTGCTGCCCCAAATGACCGACGTTGCTTTGCCGTTAACGAAGACTTTCATCTCGACGGATACCGAACACGCCTCCGGAAAAACAGTGCAATGAATAAAGGGTTGATAACAGACTGTCTCTGGATGCGTTAATCGCGCCGACAGCTCATCGATCTCTTTCTGAGAATCCGCGCCCAATAAGACTGATCCGTGTGAATGGTCACTTCGCGCAAAGACTATCTCGAAATAGAGCCGGTAATGGCTGAACTTTCTTCCTGCGCTCGAGATTAGATCTTGAACAGGGACATCATCATTCGGACGACTCTTCATTGACTGAACGGAAACCAGATCTAGGCCGTTAGGCAGGACAGCAAATCGTGCGACTTCCGTTCCGAGGAATCCTGCTAATCCGCTCCTCGGAGCGCCCGCTTCGTAATAAGCATTCTCGACTCTCAATTCCATCAAGCGTGTCAGGTCGATCCAACTGTGGCCGGCTTCAAAGCCGTTGTAAGCTCTGAGCACCTCCGTAAAAGGCGTCCGACGAGAATCAGGTGGGGATTGCAGCAGATATTGTGGGCTGTGCGGAATCACCTGAAAGTGTGTTCTGGACAAAGGTCCGACGCACGAGGCCAAACATAAGGAAAGGCCCCACAGCGGAATGGTTCTTACGAGCGATTTACCCGCTATCATTCGTGCCGAAGCGCAGACAGTGGGTCCACAAAAGCAGCTCTCGATGCAGGGACTGAGGATGCCAGGGCCACGACTAACAACAGCGTGGCCGCCACGCTCCAGAAAACAACGGGGTCATGTGGTTTCACACCATAAAGAAGACTCACCATCAGCCGTGTAAATCCGTAGGCGGCAACAATGCCGATAGCGATGCCCCAAGCCCCGATCCTCATACCTTGGCTGACGATCATTTGAACAACCTGAGTGCGCTGCGCCCCCAGCGCCATTCGAATTCCTATCTCTTTCGTACGTTGAGTTACCGAATAAGCGATGACGCCGTAAACTCCGATGATCGCCATTATGAGAGCGGCGGCGGCGAACACACCTAAGAGAAAGAGCTCGAAACGGCGAACCGCAACAGAGGCGGCCAAAGCTTGCTGTAGGGTCTCAATATCGTAAACAGGCTGTGTCGGATCGATACTCCCAATGCTGTGCCGCAGCGTCGAAGCAATTCCCAACGGATCACTTCCCATGCGGATGGCAAGCGTCATATTGACGTTTCCGCCAGCGAGGTTTGGCGCATAGGCGCGAAAGATTTCCGGGCCGGGATCGGCATCAAGCTTTGCGTATTTCAGATTTGCGACTACTCCGACAACGAGAACCTGTCGGCCTAAGCCGTCAATCCGTTGTCCGAGCGGGTCTCTGTCGCCGAACATGCGGCCAGCCATCGTCTCGTTAATTACAGCGGCGTCCGGTGAATCGGTGGCGATGAACCAACGCCCCTTCAGCAAGCGCATACCGACCGCTTGGAAATAACCAGGCGAGACGAGACTGTCACGGAATTGATCCACTCGCGGAGGATTGGCTGGGTCTTTTGATTGAATGATGTAATCTTGAGCGTTTGCCAGTCCGAACGCTTTGATGCCCGGAATCGAGCTGAGCCGATTCAGCAGTTCTCGAAAGTAGCTCACTTGTTTTGTCTTGTCCGCGTATTGCGGACCTGACAAGGCAACCTTGACGACGAGAGTGTTCTCCGGATCGAATCCCGGAGGGTTAGTATACATTTGCCAAAAGCTTTTTACCATCAGACTGGCGCCCGTCAAAAGAACAACCGCTAAAGCAATCTCGGACGCGACCAAGAAGCGCCGGACCCGAATACCGCTAGAACCGCCTGAAGAATTCCTCGCGCCCTCCTTCAATGCGTTTTGAACGTTTGTTTTCCAAAGCGCGAGGGCAGGCCCAAATCCAAAAAATACTCCGCTTCCTAAGCAGAGAGCAAACGCAAAAGCGATCACTCTGCTGTCGATTGAAGTCGCCGAAAGCCGGGGAAGCGAGTGAGGGCCAAAGTGAATAAACATAAGAACAATACCCTTCGCGATAAGGAGTCCGGTCACTCCACCGAAAACAGCTAGTACAATCCCCTCTGCGAAAAACTGTCTAAGAATGCGAAAAGCGCCCGCGCCTATCGCCGTTCGAATCCCAATCTCATGTGTTCGAGCAGCGCCTCGCGCGAGAAGTAGATTGGCGATATTTGCAGATGCAATTAGAAGCACAAATAACCCAGCAAATTGAAGGATCAACAAGCCTTGTCGATTCCCGCCGAGCAATTGAGTTTGCAGTGGGACTAATGACATATGCGAAACACCGGGGAACCAAAGATCGGGATAGGTCTTTAGAATCGTGCCCTCTATACCTTTCAGTTCGGCGAGACCGCGTGAAATCGAAATTCTCGGTTTGAGGCGACCTACAACAAATACGCGGTTGCGGTTGGACCTGAGAAGAGGCGGAGCGGACACAAAGACTCCGGCTTCGGCCGGAGCAAGCCCACTCCACCAGTCCTGTGGAAAGTAGAGCCGAAAAGTAGAGGGGAGAACGCCAGCAACCGTCACTGGCTTTCCATCGATCGTCACGACGCTGCCAACAATGCTTCGGTCTCCCTTGAATTGGGTCTCAAACACGGAATCTGAGAGAACCACCTCATCCTGGGACTTCTCAGGTTCAAAGAGATGGCCTAACGCCGCGTTCGTTCCTAGAAGTGACCAAAAATCTCCCGCTACTGAAATCGCTCGCACCTGATCCGACACATTTCTGCCCGCGATAGTCTTGTCCGAATAGGTATAACCAGCTAACTTCTCGAACGACCTTGCATGCGTCCGCCACTCCGCAAAGTCTGCTCCTTCGATACCGGGTTTAAAGCGTCCGGCCGTTGCAGACGTCACCCCAACAGAGAACACGACGAGGCGGCTAGCATCTGGATAAGGAAGAGAGCGCAACAAAACGGTATTCACAACACTGAAGACAGCGGCGTTGACAGCGATCCCGATGGCGAGCGTTAGGACTGCAATCGTTGCGAATGCCGGGTTTCGCCGCAGCATTCTCAAACCGAACCTTACGTCCTGCCACAACTGCTCTGCAGCGGGGGCAATCCAGACCTCTCGTGTCCGCTCTTTTGCCAACTGGACATTGCCGAATCGACGAAGCGCTGCGTACCGCGCAGCGTCAGGCGTCATACCACTCTCGATATTCTCTGAGGTCTCACGCTCAATGTGGTCACGGATATCCTCTTCAAGTCTCCGAAGCATGTCTCGGCGCCGCGACATTAGGACCCTTCCTGCTTCACCGGTTGCAGAATCCGAGCAATTGCACCGGCTAACTTATTCCATTTGTGGGTTTCGACATCTAGTTGTCTGCGGCCTTTGGGAGTCAGCTGATAATAATGTGCTCGCCGATTGTTCTCCGACAAACCCTCTTTGCTGGAAATCCAGCCGCGCTTGATGAGCCGATGTAGGGCCGGGTAAAGCGATCCCTGCTCGATCTGCAGAACATCGTCGGAAGTACGTTCAATCGCCTTCGCAATGGCATGTCCATGAGCCGGCCCGAGTCGGAGAGTCTGAAGAACCAAGAGGTCGAGGGTCCCCTGCAATAATTCGATGCGTTCAAGATCCGGCTCGTCAGACATTCTAGGTGAAGCTTATGCCCCCTCACCTAGGATGTCAAGGCCACTGGCTTTCGAAGCCGTTCCGGGTAGTCCAACATAAAGGACGTTATGTTGTAGTAAACCGACAACCTGTGCTAGCGTGGTTCCATGCAGGTCACTCTCGACATCCCCGACGAGCTCGCCTCCGCACTTATCGCCGAAGGACAAGACCCGATGCGTGTCGCCCTGGAAGCCTGGGGCCTTGAAGCTTACCGCCAGCGCCGCCTCTCTGCCTTCCAGCTCCGCACCCTGCTCGGTATCCCCTCGCGTTGGGATCTCGATGGCTTCTTAAAGGAGCACAAGGTCGAGACCTACACCGTCGAAGAATTGCGTCAGGAGCTCGCGACCATTCGAGAACACCGGGAACAGCACAAGCTTGACCGCCCGGCGTGATCGTCGTGGCGGATGCGGGTCCTCTTCAATACTTGGTGCGCATCGCAGCCATTGACGTGCTAGCGCCCCTCTATCAACGCGTGCTCGTCCCGCAGAGTGTTGCCCGAGAATTGCAGCAGAACAACACCCCGACTGCGGTCCGCGCCTGGATCGCGCAGCCGCCCGCTTGGTGCGAGATCCGCCCCGATCCGCCCGCCGACCCCACGCTCGCCTTTCTGGACCCCGGCGAACGGGCCGCCATTCCTCTTGCCCTCGCGGTCCATGCGGATCGCTTATTGATCGACGATTTGGCCGGGCGCGCCGAAGCGAAACGCCGCCGTCTGCGCGTGACCGGCACCTTGGGCGTACTCATCGACGCGCACTGGGCCGGCCTGCTCGATTTTGAGCAGAAGCTTTCTGATCTCCGGCAAACCAATTTGTATCTCTCGGATGAAGTCATTGCTGTCGCGCGACAGGAACTGGCCAGCGGAGAAAGAAAATCGTGAGCACCACCATGAACCATCGTTTTGAAATCGAGCCTCGCCCCGCTGCCCTCGGCGGCGGCTGGAAGCTCCGCCTGCTCGAACAGGAGGGCGGGGAAGAGATCGAAATGGGCGGCGGCGTCTTTCCGCCCGAACCGGAGCAGGGGATCAGCGCGGACGACGCTTATGCCGACGCCCTGGAAACCGGCGAAGATTGGCTGGCTGTTTTTGCGGAGACAGAAGCATGAGCAGCCTCGCGATCGTTTCCGATCCCACGTTGGAACTGCCGGCGCTGATCGCCAGGGCAGGGAAGCCGGCCGCCCAGCGCTTCCTCGAATTCTTCACGGTCAACATTCGCAATCCGAATACTCGCGCCGCCTACGGCCGCGCCGCAGGCTCGTTTCTGCGCTGGTGTGAGGCGCGTGGCCTTGCCGAATTGCGCCAGGTGCAACCCGTGCATGTGGCCGCCTACATCGAGGAGTTGGGCCGGGAACTCGCCGCGCCCTCCGTCAAACAACATCTCGCGTGTCTCCGCATGCTGTTCGATTGGCTGGTCACCGGCCAAGTTCTCCCGTCCAACCCCGCGCACTCGGTTCGCGGACCGCGCCACTCGGTCCTGAAAGGCTCAACCGCCGTCATCTCCTCCGAGGAAGCTCGCGAGTTGCTCGACAGCATGGATGTTTCGCATCTGGTGCGCTTGCGCGACCGAGCCATCGTCGCGGTCATGGCCTACACCTTCGCGCGTGTCAGCGCGGTCGTGAATCTAAAGCTGGAGGATTACTATCCGCAGAGGAAACGCTGGTGGCTGCGCTTGCGCGAGAAAAACGGCAAGGTCCACGAAATGCCCTGCCATCACAAGCTAGAAACCTATCTCGATGCCTACATCGTGGCGGCTGGCATTGCGGATGATCGCAAAGGACCGCTCTTTCGCGCCGCCATTCGCAAAACCAAAACTCTGACCCAACGGCCGCTCTCGCGCACGGATGTCTGGTATATGATCCAGCGCCGCGCCGCCGATATCGGACTCGAAACGGCGATCGGGTGTCACACCTTTCGTGCGACCGGGATTACCGATTACCTCACCAACGGCGGCCGCATCGAAATCGCGCAACGCCTGGCCGGGCACGCCAACGCCAAAACCACCGGCCTCTACGACCGCCGCAACGACGAAATCAGCGTGGGCGAAATCGAGAAAATCGGAATCTGAACTTTCATTTGGAACCCCTCATTGCCGGGGTTCCAAACCTCCTCGCTAGGATCTTCGGCCAAGAATGACGCGCATGCATGCGCAAATGGTAAGAGCGCAGTGTACAGACAGACTCGTTTCGCAAGTAGCGGGAAAATAGTTCAAAATAGGTCGTGCGGTATCAAGCAGTTCCGTTAGCGCTTGTTTGCTTCGGTCTCTGTCAAGCACAAGATCGACAGCAAACTCAATTCAAAAGGTTCTCCAGCGAGAAAGAAGCTGTTCTCGGCGCTGCACTGGCAGCGCAGGTGCGCCGTCAGACTACTCCATTGGGGCTCATCAGCGTGAATAGCTATGTCGATAACCTGGGTCGTCAATTGGCAACTCAGCTGCCAAATACTCTTGAAAATTGGCAGTTCAGCGTCATCAGAGACCACGAAACCGGGTCCACTTACGAGCCGCTCTCGTTGCCAGGTGGATGGGTCTTTGTTCCGGCACAATTGATCCTCGCAGCGGATGGTGAAGCAGAGTTTGCCGGAATGTTGGCACATGCGATGGCTCACGTCGCTGAGAGGCAAGCGATTCATCAAACGCCTGGCGATGTGAATTACTTTGCGAGCATCCCCTTGGTATCCATAGGCGGCCCTGCTGGGTTCGGTGGAGACATTGAAAACAGATTGGTGCCCGTTGGATACTTGAAAATACAGCGCCAGTATGAGCTGGAGGCGGATCAAGTCGCCGTAGCGGCCATGGCCGCTGCTGGGTTTGACCCCAACGCCCTACTGAATTACATTGCCCGCGTACAGCCGGAGCACTCCAAGGGATCACAAGAATTATCGCCACTGCCGCCCCTCTCGGCCCGCATCAGCAATCTAGAGCACGCAATTCAGAGTTCATCCGCGCCCAGCTCGCGTTCCCCGGATGAATCCTTTCGTGCCATTCAAGACGAAGTTCGCCACGAACAAACACGCACTTCCACGCCCAAAGAAGTTTATAGAGTTCCGTCACTCGTTCATCCGAGCAATAGATGAGTAGCCCGCAATCGTTCTTACGCTTGGAACTGGCACGTTCGGCTATTGGTCGCGGAGCATACGAGACGGGTCTACCTGAGCGGCTCGCAAAGTGGGAATGACAACGGACCCTAAGCAGAAGACCAAAACGCTTATCGTAGCTAAAGCTACTGAGACCGCATCTGTCGGTGAAACTCGGTAGAGCAAGGTCCGCATGAACTGCGAGCAGGCGGCGGAAATGCCGATTCCGGCCAATAAGCCCGGCAGAATCACGACCAGGCACTCGCGGACGACTTGAGCAATGATGTCTCCTCTGCGGGCACCTATGGCAGTGCGGATACCAAACTCGCGCAGGCGCCGCGTAACAGAATAACTGAATACACCATAAATGCCAACGACACAGAGGCAGACGGCTATGCCTGCAAAGGCGGCTATGAGGGCGAGAATAAATTGCTGCCGTGCGAGGGACGCAGCAATGTAATCGTTCGCTGTTTTTATCGGGCCGCTTGCTTCCTGCGGATTGATGCGCCGCATAGCTGCCGAAACGGAGTTCTCAAGCGTTGTGCTTTCAGTTGCGGTCTTCAGCACCACGTCCATTTCAGGCGACACATCCACGGAATACATGGTCGGCTCGGGATCAGACGTCAGCCCGAATTCTCGAACATCTCCCACTACACCGACGATCTCGGCTGATTCAGGGTGCGGCGTGACCACGCCGAGTAATAGCTTCCTTCCCACTGGATCGGAATGTGGGAAGAAGCGCCGTGCTAATGCTCCGTTTATCACGTAGCGTGGCTGATTGTGATCTATATCTGTAAGCAGCCGTCCGCGGACAAGCGGTACGCCGAGAACATGGAAGTAGTTAGGTGTGCACCATCGAAGCTGGGCCGTCGGAAATCGGCCAGGCGCGAAGTCTACGCCTGCTATTCCGAAACGTGTGGCATAGCGGCTGTGCTCTGTCGTTCCGAGACTTATGGGGATGGCATTCACCGCAGCCACTTCGCGAACGCCTGGAATACTTTCTAGCTCGGGAGCAATACGATTGCTGAATAAGTTGTAGGATTTCTGCCAGTCTCCGGCCACGAGTGGGGAGCGCACCACAAACAGATCCTTAGGCTGGAAACCGGGTTCCGTATGCAGTGTCAGCGAAAAGCTGCGAAGGAGCACAATTGCTGCCAACGAAACGGCAAGCGAAAGTGCAACTTCAGAACCCATTAGCACCGGACTGAGCCAAGACCGACGAACAGAGGAGCCTCGTGTGTTCCCCGAGGAAATGATGTCATTCAGGTCCGAACGAAATATTTGCAGATAAGATGGCGCTACAAAGAGCGCTGCCACAACGAGAGAGGCGGAAAGTCCGAACAGCAACACAGACGAGTTGATTGCGACGCTTTCTAACCGAGGTACTTGACCCTTCGCAAGATACTGAATGATCGGAAGAGCAAGGTGGGCGGCCAAGATGCCTAGCAGTCCACCGGCGAATGAGAGGACAAAAGTCTCCAGGAAAAATGTGCGCAGAACCCATGATCTGTTCGCTCCCAAGGCCAATCGCAAGGCAATTTCGTGCTGACGGTTGAGAGCACGACCCATCATTAGGTGCGCTAAGTTGGCACACGCAATCAGGAGCACAAGTCCGACTGCTACCCAAGCAGCTACCAGTGCGGGCCTTACTTCTCCGATGACTGTTTCCATCAGGGGGACTACAAAAGCACCGATTTTGCCGTTTGTGGCTGGATTCGCAGCACTGAGACGACGCGCGATCTCCTCCATTTCCATCTCAGCCTGGCGTATTGGGATTTCTGGTTTCAGTCGGCCAATCACCTCAAGCGGATGGTATTTGCGGGTAGAGTACAGTTCCGGGTCAATCAGAGATAGCGGCATCCATACGTCCGCCCAAACCGGGAAAGCACCCCTTTGAGGAAGAACGCCGACGATGGTGAAGGACGTTGGACCGAGCCGCAGCGGATGACCGATCACGTGAGAATCAGCCGAGAACTTCCGATGCCATAACTGTTCACTAATCAGGATTACGGGCTCTTTCTCTTCTTGGGCGCTGTAAATGTGACCTAAAAGCGGTTTGGTGCCTAGGACAGCAAACAAACCCGAAGAGGCGTTGGTTCCCTGTACCGGTGTGGGTACACCGCGATCCAGCAAGGTGGCTTTATCCATCGACTGAAAAGTGTAGGCTGCCAGATCAAGGCTCTTGACCGATCTCTTCCAATCTAAGTAGTCCGGAACGGAAACCTGCAAGTTGTGCAATTCCGGGTGCGTTTCCCAGACCTGAACAAGATCCTTCGGTTGCCGAAAGGGAAGGGGCTCAAGCAAGACGGCGTGAACGATCGCGTAAACGGCAGTGTTGGCACCAATGCCCAAAGCAATCGTTAGCAGTGCCGTGACGGCAAAGATCGGCTTTCGAAGGACAGAACGGACAGCTTGACGTACTTCTGACATGCGATGGAAGCTTCGAGAATTCTTATTGTAGGGCGGCCAAACGAATAAGCCGAGCTCTGCTCGACCGAGCCGCCGCACGAATAGTCATGCTGGCATGCCCACATGCACAGCAGAGGCGGGCGACCTTTCTGCGGCATCCATGATTTTTGGTTCTCCCTAATTTAAGCGCCCTGCCAGAAAAACGGGGTCAGGTTGTAACATGCATGAGCGGCGAGACCGTTTCAAAACCGACATCGCTTCTCTTCCTGCCAGGCGAGACGATCTGTACATCGCCAAAAAAATTTCTGGCACGCTCACTTCTGCGCTGGTGCGTAAAACAGATTTGAGGTAAATTGTAGTCACGGTACAGCCAGGGATGGCGATGACCGTCCAAGAATGGGGGTCCGGCTTCGGCTGGACCCTTTTGCTTTTGCTGTACAATCTTTGAAGACGTGAATGCTCGCCTGACTTGCAATACTTCCGACATTCACGCCGAGTTGCTTGGGATGAGGAAGATCCCGGAAACCGCACCGTATGTCCGGCGCTGACGTTGAACTGAAGTTCACACGAACCCGCAGGTTCACTGGTCAGTAGAGCAAAGAGCGGTCCATCGGGTCCGGGACGTAGGGCTAGAATCCCAGCGCAACACAAATTTTCTGCTTAAGTGAGTACCCATTCTCCCGTTTTCTTGAGCTCGCTGTACATGGCATCAGGCGCAAGGTCCAGCTGGCCCGGCCAAGTCACGGCTCCGTATTGTATATAGGCCTGCGCAAACAGCACGGGGTCGGCCAACTGCGCGAACACGCCGGCGCCGGGAGAGTGGATCAAAGCATTCATATCCACATGTCCCTCTACTCCATCATTAAAGCGAACATGCAAACGAAACCCATCGAGCGCTCTGACTTCGGCTACATCGTCCGGCTGATTGCAGACGATCGGGGGAATGGTCGCGGAAGTCACGGGAGTGGATCGATCTTCGTTGGCTGTGTCCGACGTTCGCATAGTATCCAGTTTTCCATAAGCTCCGCTTGATGGAGTTGCGCCCATTCGACTACTAAACGTTCCGCCGTTCGCGGTAGGCTTCCCGAGATGATCTGCAGGTCTTGATACTCACGCGCGCCCGCCAATTGGCATACCGCACGTGGAAGTGCGGCGGTGGGTGATCATTCCAGAACATCTGAATGAGAATCCCGTAGAACGCGCTGATAGTCGGCATTTAAGCCGCTTCCTGCTGGTCGGCGGCGGTCTCCGGTTCGAGCAGTGTAATTTCCCCGTCGTCCTCTTCGTAGCACGCGCCGCAAATCAGTTTCGTGTCCGGCTTCGCCCAAGCGTTCGCGCCACAGGTGGGGCAGGTATATTTCGTCTTGCTGGCCGCCTTCTTCTTGCGCTCGCCTCCCTCGAAGGGAACAGACTGCCAGTTCAAGCGAAAGCCGGTCGCGGCCAGCTTTGCGTAGGCTCGCGTAAACGGACCTCCGGAGATCAGGTAATGGGTGACGCTCTGGCCGGTTTCCTTGCCGCCTGGCTCGCCGGTCGTGGACGGCTGTAGCCCAACCTCTTTCATCTTGGCCGCCCATTCCCTGTCGTGATAACAGCGGCGTGGGGGCGTTCCATGGCTCTGCTGCCAGACATGCACCATTTCATGAACGAGCGTGGACAGAATTAATTCATCGGAGCGTCCGGTGAATACATCCGGGTTCAAGGCCAGCTCGTGCGCGGTAATCTTTTCTACGCGTCCGGCAAAGCGCTCCGGCGCAAAGTATCCCTTGGCGCGGGCATGGCGCTGCAAGGTCACGAGAACGTGGGGCAGGGAATTGCCGAACAGCTCGGCATTGAAGAAATTGTAGGCGTGTTGGAAGGCCCGGTACTCGCGTTCCGTGATGGTCGCATTCATCTCTGTTTCGTACGATACACGCTCTGGAGTCATAGTTTCTATTTCTTTCCCGGTCAGAAGCGGGAGGGCCTGGCGGGGTGCCCTCCCGATACCGCTCTCGTTTAGAGGACGTCTCCCGTGTCCTCCGGTTCGCCGGGCGCATTCGTGGCTGAATCCAGCCGGATCAACCGTTGCACTTTGATCTTGGCTACGGTCATGGTGACTTCGACTTCTACAGTCTTCTTTCCCACGGCAGCCTCGATCTTGCGCGGATAGCGTTCGTAAATCAACTCCCCTTCTACGAAGAGCGGCGTTCCCTTGGGAAGTGTGGCTGACCATTTTCCGAGGCCATTCCAAACAACCAGTTGATGCCATTCTGTGCGCGTCCTGCGTTCGTTGGTCTGCTTGTCGGTCCAAGTGACATTGGTCGCCAGCGAAAGAGTAGTGGGGCCATTCGGCGTGATTTTTGGATCTCCTCCGGTGTTGCCGATGAGGGTGATGCGATTCAAATTAAACATGTACGTTCTCCTTTTCTGAAGTGATCAAACTGGCTGGTGCAGAAGGAAGGCTTACGCCTTCGCCTCCTGGGTATGGGTTTGTTGTTGCGCGGCGGCAGTCACGAAACCTTGCTCCTGAAGGTTCCGGTCCCACATCTGCGCAAATTTGGTGAGGTCGCGTTTCAGGCGGTGATTCTCGGAAGCCGGGCCGTTTTCGAAAACTTCCTGGTATACCGGCGGGATCGCTTGCTGAAACAGAAATGGCTCATACGCGACGTGTCCGCCTTTCGGAACCAATTCGAAACACAGTTCCGGGTCCTGGCAGAGATCGCCGTTCTGTGTGAAGTAATGAGCCACGCTGATGGCCTGATGCCCGCGTGGACCTACCCCGATGTCCTCGATGACGAGGCGCATGTAGGGTGGGTTTTCGATGGAAGCGTAAAGGTTCTTCACACCCCCGAAAATGTTGATGATCTTTGCTATGGTCTTCATTGCTTTCCTTCCTTTCAGCGGCGCGCGTCAGCCAGCCGCTGTCATCCAGAACCAGGCTGCTTTTGCCTGGCTGCCTTCTGCTGTTCCCAACAGCACCCCCGGCGGAGGGTGGAAAGGCTCGGCCACCGCCTTTCGGCGGCATGGTTTTGCGCGGCCTGAGTGCTTGCCGTGCAACAACTTTTTTTGCCTCGCCGGGTAAGGGTTCTTCCGATTTAATTGCGAGGGGTTGTCAAAAACAAGTTGTTGTACGGCGAGCTGGCCGCGCGATGCGCCCGAAAGAAAAGGTGGTGGCCGCAGCGTGAACACCCTTGCCGGGGTCAAGCCATCGATGCGCGGAGCGCTACTTCAGGAACGTAGAGGGAGGGGCGTTGCGGGGAAGGAACGAACCCGCTGAGGATGGGAGCGAAAGACGTGAATTGTGCGGCTGGAGCGTGGGAAGGATGGCGCTTCGCCTCCTTCCCGGTATATTGCGTTTGTTCAGGAATGATTTATCGGCATCTTAGCCTTGTTCGTTGTCGATGATCGAGGTATTCTGTCGGTAGTCGTGGTGTCGTCATGCCAAAGCCATCAGACCTATTACAAGGAACCCTAGATCTGCTGATCCTTAAGATCATTGCGAGGGAGCCGCTTCACGGGTGGGCCATCGCGAAGCGCATTCAGATGCTTTCCGGCGAGGTTCTCTCGGTCGGCCAGGGTTCCTTGTATCCTGCGCTCCATCGACTCGAACAGCAGGGCTGGATCGGAGCTGAGTGGAAGGATTCCGATCTTGGACGTCCCGCGAAGGTTTATTCGTTGACACGTGCAGGTAGGAAGCAACTGGACCGTGAGCTCAATAGCTGGAACAGGCTCTCCTCGGCCGTGCAGCTTCTAATCGAAACGGCTTAGAAAGGAACAGTTATGCGATTCAGCCGTGTGATTATGCAGCGCCTTCGTTCATTGTTCCGCCGATCTCGCATGGCGCACCGCCAGTTTGGACCAGTGGAAAAAACGAAGGAGGAGTGTCGCGACA
>CAXTMN010000007.1:45835-76252 GCA_964245395.1 uncultured Bryobacteraceae bacterium | reverse complement strand
GTGTAGAGGCTGAGGCGACCGTCGCCCGAATAAACAGCGCCCACGGCATACGACGACTGAGGGTAAGCCGCAAAGGCGGAAACATACATCGGATCGATAGATACCGAAGGGTCAACGCCCGACCCGAATACCGGCGCCTCGCGATTCGTGCGCGACCCTATAACGTGCAAGTATGATCGGATGTTGCTGTGCAGTTCGTTTCTGGGGGTGCCGCCAGGTAACTGCTGCAGGCCAAGGAACGCAAAAGAACGGCTGTCCGGCAGCCAGCTTACATAGTGAGGCGCGGCAGGCGCCATGTCGCCCGTTTCCGCGCCCGTCTCTGCATCTACCAGGTGCAGCTCGGCCTCGTCCTCCGACCCTCCGGTCGCAACGCCGAACGCTACATACTTGCCGTTAGGCGAAGGCCGAAAATACAGAATCACGCTCTGGCCCTTGCCCTGCAATCCCGGTGCGAGCTTCACCTTTGCCGGATCGACCACTAATCTCTCGGGCCCATCAATACCTCTCCGCACGTAAATCTTGGCGGTTGTTTCACTCCCTGTACGCTTTTGGTAAAACAAGACGTCTCCCGGCAGGCGGTAAACGTCCGACACACGCACCCCAGCAGAATTATCCAGTTGCCGGAATCGCTCGAATAAGTGTTGCCGGCCCGGAATCTGCTGTAACACTTGTCGCGTGTACGCGTCCTGCGCCTGCATCCACGCCAGCACTTCCGGATTGTTCAGCTTCTCCAGATATCGATACGGATCGGCGACTTTCTGGCCGTAGTACGTGTCCACCACGAGCCTCACGGGAGCGGCGGGCGGATTTGGAGAGTTTCTCGCGGCGGCCAAAGCCAGAATAAACGCCAAAGAAATTCACATCGGTTAACCTCTTAGAGCCTGCGCGCTCCGGGCGCGGGAAAGCCACACTGCGACTACTCCGAACCCGACCAAGGCCAGACTGCCTGGTTCAGGCACGGCTGACGGACCGATCAATCCCACTGTCGGGTACGGCCCATCGTCGTCAAGCGTGGCGCCCTGCTCCAAGTAGCTGGGGTTACAAACCGAAAGGAGCGTCTGGTTAGTAACTGGATCATAAGTGAAGTTATTCTGAATGGTCCAGAACGGATCGAGATACAAGAGCTTGTGTGTGTCTTCCACATCGCCATCACTCGCCTGGGAGCAATTCCCACTAAAGCGTATGTTCGTCGTCCACGGTATGCCCGCCGGGAGCGTGAGAGTGCTACTCGAGGACGGTGCCTGAAAGAGAAGGTCGTCCCGCCTTGTCAACGTCGATTGAAACAATGCAAGCGGGTCGAGCGAGTCGAGCGTTCCCGGGCCTGCGGCTCGTGGACCTGGAAGAATCCGGCCCCGGTCGCGGTCACGTGCAGGGTATCGGACGCTGTTCCGGCGGGCAGACTCGTCTGGTCGAGCATAATGCCGCCGGATGAACTCAGCGTCAAACCGAAATTTCCCGGCCAGAACAACATGGGAAAGTCGAGGCTGCCCGAAGACCCGGCCGCTGCGGAAATCGTCAGCGTCGACGACCATTGCGCATCTGAGAAATCCCGCTGCGTGAACTGAATCTGGTGATCTGCCTGAAACGCACTGATGATGACGTCAGCCCGGCCTATTGCCGGAAACAGGAACGCGGTCGTGCAAAACACAATTTGCTCAATGACCCAGGGTAATCGCATCTGCTTCACACACCTTTCTTTCGGGAGTGTACGCCGGCGCAGAGAATCTTTGTTTTGAAAACGTGCTCAACCCTTTTCAAATCGTGCTATTCTGCAGAAATTCTCAAGGGGAATTGGTGCCGCGGCGCAAACTCGGCTTCATCAGTGATGCTATGTCCCAAGCTGGAGCACCGTGCCTTCGAACCGTCTCCAGCGACGCGCTCGGCCCTGTCGGGTTCTACGTCGAAGAGAATCACCTCAGCGCTGCGGAGACCCCGCCTGTCGTTGGCCCGAGGCCCTCGGCTGGCATGGTCGTGAGCAAGGGAACGCTCGACTGGAACTGGCGCACTGCAGGGCGCGAATACCAGACCCTCTTCCACCCCGAAAAGATTCTCACCAGTCCCGGAGGGCAGTTCCCCCGACAAGGGTGGATAGAGACCGTCACTATTCTGACCGTCTACTTCGAGCCGGACTTTCTCCTTCGCTGTTCCGGCGATGGCGATTCCCTCCGCGCCCCGGAATTGCGGCTCTCTCCTGCCGGCGTCGACCCGGTGATTGCGCACCTGTTTTGGGCTTTAGAGAGTGAGCTGCGTGCGGGCTGGCCTCAAGGGCGTCTTGTCGCCGAAGGCATCGCCACGGTCCTCGCCGCGGCCCTGACCCAGCGCTTCTCTGCTTCCCGGCCGCCCGTGTGCCTATCGCGAGGAGGGCTTAGTAAGCCGATCCTCGGCAGGGTCATCGACTTCATCCATGCCAATCCAGGCGTCGATCTCAGTCTTGCGAGTCTATGCGACCTCGCCCGACTCGGCCACTTTCACTTCTGCCGCCAGTTCAAACGCAGCACTGGAACGACTGTTCACGATTATGTATTACAGGTACGCATCAACACGGCGAAGCATCTGCTAGCCTCCACCAACCTGTCAATTCCCGAAATCGGCTTTCGCTCGGGAATAACCAACCTCAGCCACTTCACAACTGTGTTTCATAAGCATGTCGGAGTAACTCCCTTGCTCTTCCGGTCGCCAGCGTCATTTTAGGCCAGGCGGCATAAGCCGCAGCCAAAGGATGAAAAATTTCGATTGCGGAAAACTCACGCAAGCCAACCGGCGCACGTCAATGTCGTCCCCGCAGCAGCGGAGGATGAGCCGATCCTTGCCAATCTTCTTGAGTTATACATACACGATTTCACCGAGTTCCTCCACTTAGATCTGGACGTTACTGGACGGTTCGGCTACGGTAGTCTTCCACTCTATTGGCGAGAGTCTAATCGACACCCGTTTCTCCTCTGGATGAACGGCAAAATAGTTGGGTTCGTTCTCGTAAAGAGAGGGTCGGAGATCTCACATGATGCGAGCGTCTGGGATATGGCCGAATTTTTTGTTGTTCGTGGGTATCGACGTCGAGGAATAGGCATTGACGCAGCACATCAAGTTTGGCGAAGGTTTCGGGGCGTGTGGGAGATCCGCGTGATGGAGGCCAACCATTTGTCGCATCAGTTTTGGGAACGGGCCATCGCGGCATTTGTAGGAAAGACGATTCCCTCATTTCCCATTCAGAAGGACGGCAAGTCCTGGCGGGTATTCTCATTCGAATCGGTAAGGTTGTGACACGGGAAGAACTCAGCCGACGCTTGCGGTTCGATGGACCGATTCGCGCTGGCACGGTCTTGTGCAGCGCGTAGGTTCAAGGATCATAGCGGATCATCTATCGCCAGGGCATCTTGCCTTAACACGCGCAAACCATAGGAGCCCAAGACACCTTTCCCCAAGCTATTGGATGGACAGATCGGGATGACACGGCTACACTTATTCCCAGACGGGTGATCTAACATATGAAAAGACTTCTTCCAGGCGTATTGCTGATCTTGGGCGCAGGAATGATGCGGGCAAGCATCCTCGAATCGATCACCTTTGATCTATCGACGCTACATGCCGGCTCAACCTTATCGGGTACGTTCGCTCTGTCCGACTCGCCTATGGCCGGGGATACAGCGCCCGCTCTGCTGTCGTTCAGCGATCCAGCGGACTACAGTGCATCGCCACTGGCGGAAACGATCACAATTGGGAGTGGCACCTTCCTCGCGTATACAGTCGGCTTTGATGCCATCACCTTCACCAATCCCAGCGGAAATATGTTTACCAGAAACGTCGACCTTGTGACGAGCGGAATGGCCCAATGCGCCTCGTTTCCGTGCATGGCGACCGGAGGCTTCGCAGATGGCTCCCCCGCGGCATTTACTGCTACCTACCGGATTGCTCCGGCAGCGGCCGCAGTCCCCGAGCCCGGCTATGGCCCGCTACTACTTGTGGGGTTGGTCCTCAGCTTCGTTTTCGGAAGGCGAGTCGTCCTAGCGAAGTAATATCTGTACGACCCGCGCCATGGTTCTACCTGCACGACACCGACCGTATACAAGGGCACCGAACCTGTTACGATGAGGGTTCCTTAAACGTACCTTTAATGACGGTTCGAGCGCCAGTCGGCATTCTTGCCGAAATTGTTGAGCAAAAGAAGCAAGAGGTTGAGAGGCTTCGGTCCCGGGCTGCGTTGCTGGAGAAAGAAGCGCAAGACCGGAAGTCGCCGGTGCGTCCATTTGCACTGGCGTTAAAGAGTACGGAACCGGCGATCATTGCGGAGATTAAGAAGGCTTCTCCCAGCAAGGGCTTGCTGCAACCTGATTTTCATCCAGCCTTTACCGCGCATGCTTACGAACAAGGGGGCGCGGCGTGCCTCTCTGTGTTGACAGACGAACAGTATTTTCAAGGATCGTTGCAAGATCTGGAAGCTGCGCGAGCGGCGGCGAGTCTGCCTGTTCTGCGCAAGGATTTCATAATTGATCGGGTGCAAATCTTCGAGGCTGCTGCGCATGGCGCTGACGCAATCCTGCTGATTGCGGCCATTCTTGAAGTTGCCGAATTACGAGCTCTGCGCGAGCTGGCAAGGTCGCTGGATATGGCGTCGCTGGTAGAGGTTCACGACGCGGATGAAGTGGCCAAAGCTGTGGATTCGGGCGCCGAAATTGTTGGCGTGAACAACCGCGACCTTGAGACGTTTGAAGTATCGCTCCATACTTCGATCCGGCTTAGCTACCTGATTCCGACCGGCGTGATTCGCGTGAGTGAAAGCGGTATTCAGGGCCGGGCAGATGTGGAGTTACTGCAGGAAGCCGGTTTTGACGCCTTTCTCATTGGAGAGTCGCTGATGCGGTCAGCCGATCCCATGGCCAGTTTGCGTGCGTTAACGGGCGGCGTGCGTTCTCATGCAGAAGACTGAGCGGGACGAAGCCTTCGTCGTCAAGATCTGTGGTGTGACGGATGAGGACGATGCGCGAGAGGCGATTGAAGCGGGCGCCAACGCCATCGGCTTCAACTTTTACCAGAAGAGTCCACGATACGTGAGCCCCCAAGTTGCTTATGACATTGGTCAGCAGGTCAACGGCAGTTACCTCAAGGTCGGTGTCTTTGTGAACGCAGGCGCCGAAGAACTGCTAAGGGTGAAAAAGGAAGCCAGGCTTGACGTGGTGCAGTTACATGGGCGGGTTCCGGCGCAGGTACCGGGGCGGGCCTGGAAGAGCATGGTGGCAGGAACGACACTAAGCATGGGCGAAAGCTTCGAAGCTTATCTGTTAGACACAGCAACTCCACGGTACGGCGGCTCGGGCGTGCCATTTGATTGGAAACTGGCGGCGAACTTTCCCCGGCGCGCGATCCTGGCCGGTGGCCTGGAGGCGAGCAATGTCGGAGAAGCCATCCGGGTTGCGGCGCCTTGGGGCGTTGATGCGTGTTCAAGGCTGGAAGCCCGGCCGGGGAAGAAAGACGGCGCCCGCGTGCGCGAGTTTGTGCGGGCGGCTTGGGAAGCTATGGCGTTGAAAGAAGTGAATTCATGAGTAGTCAAATTGTTCCGGACGCACTGGGCCATTACGGTCCTTATGGAGGGCGTTATGTTCCGGAGGTTTTGATGCAACCTTTGGAAGAACTGGAACAGGCCTACCTGGAGGCAAGGGAGAATGCGGAGTTCCAGGCGGAGCTGAAGTCGCTGCTGCATCACTATGCGGGCCGGCCGACGCCGCTTTACTTCGCCAGAAGACTAACCGAGCAACTAGGTGGCGCACAGATCTGGCTGAAGCGGGAAGATCTGCTGCATACAGGGGCTCATAAGATTAACAACTGCCTTGGGCAGATTCTGCTTGCCCGGCGTATGGGGAAAGACCGGATCATCGCGGAGACAGGCGCGGGTCAGCATGGTGTAGCGACAGCGACCGTTTGCGCGCTGTTCGGCATGCAGTGTGTGGTGTACATGGGCGAGGAAGATATGCGGCGGCAGCGGCTGAATGTCTTCCGCATGCGCTTGTTGGGTGCAAATGTCGTCAGCGTGGTGAATGGCAGCCGGACGCTGAAAGATGCAATCAGCGAGGCAATGCGCGATTGGGTCACGAATGTTTCGACGACCCACTACCTGTTGGGTTCAGCGCTGGGCGCGCATCCGTATCCGATGATGGTGCGCGACTTTCACAAAGCGATCGGCGAGGAAACACGCGTACAAGCTTTGCAGCAGATTGGGCGACTCCCGGACACGATACTCGCCTGCGTGGGGGGAGGCAGCAACGCGATCGGAATCTTCTATCCGTTTGTTAACGACGAAAAAGTGAAATTGATTGGCATCGAAGCGGGCGGGCGCGGAGTGAATCTGGGAGATCACGCGGCTCGCATGAGCGGTGGCTCACCCGGAGTTTTGCATGGCGCGTTCAGTTACCTGTTGCAGGACGAGCAAGGGCAAGTGGGTCTGACGCACTCGGTTTCAGCGGGGCTGGACTATGCGCTCATTGGGCCGGAGCACGCGTGGTTGCATGACAAGCAGCGGGCTGAGTACGTCTCCGTAGGCGATGGCGAGGCATTGACGGCTGCGCTGCGGCTGGCGCGCACCGAAGGCATAATCCCAGCGCTCGAGTCGTCGCACGCGATTGCAGAAGCAATCCGGCGCGCACCAACACAGCCTGACGCTGTGTATGTGGTGAATGTCTCCGGACGGGGTGATAAAGATATCGACATTTATCGCGAGAATATGCCGGAGCTCGACCAATGACTGCAGTGACTGCCGAGCCCCGCATTGCAGCTCTTTTCGAAAGATGCAAGGAGCAGGGGCGGAAGGCGTTCATTGCCTACATTACAGGAGGAGATCCATCGCCGGCTCTGACACCTTCGCTGGTGTGGGCACTCGAACGGGGTGGGACCGATCTGGTCGAACTGGGAGTCCCCTTCTCCGATCCGATTGCGGATGGCCCGGTGATCCAGCGAGCGTCCGACCGGGCGCTTAAGGCAGGAACAACTCTCACGCAGCTCTTGCAGACGGTTCGGGAGATTCGAACTCGATCGCAGATTCCGATCCTGCTGTTCAGCTACTTGAACCCGTTGCTGCGATATGGTTTGCAGGAACTGGCACGAGATGCAGCTGAAGCGGGCGTAGATGGCGTGCTACTGACAGATCTCTCGATTGAAGAGGCGAGTGGCCCCTCGCAGACATTTCGGAACGCGGGCCTCGACACGGTGTTTCTCGCTGCGCCTACAAGCAGTGAAAGACGGTTGAGGCTGGTGGCACAGAATTCCTCAGGCTTCATCTATCTGGTGTCGAGAACCGGCGTAACAGGTGCTCAGGAATCACTTTCCGCGTCCGCCGCTCCGCTCGCTGAACGGATGCGGGGATTGACTGACCTTCCCCTGGCAGTCGGGTTCGGCGTGAGCACACCTAAGCAGGTGTCCGAAGTGGCCGGCATCGCGGACGGAGTTGTGGTTGGAAGCGCGATCGTGAAGTTCATCGAAGTAAACAGTGGAGCACCAGAGTTGCCCAAGCGCCTGGAGGAGTTTGTCAGTGAACTGACCGCGCCCCTGAATGAACCTTCGCGGACACGATGAGCGCATCCGCTGAAGACCTGGTGCAATACCGGGAACTGATCGACAAGATCGATCTGGAGTTGTTGAGGCTGCTTAACAAACGCACCGAAGTCGTGGAGCAGATTGGGCGAGTAAAGCAGGCACTCAGCCTGGCGATATACGAGCCCAAGCGTGAGGATGCTGTTTTTGCTAACGTCATAGCGCACAACGCCGGGCCTTTGCCGCAGGAAGCAGTGAAGCGAATTTTCGAGCGGATCATTGACGAAATGAGAACGGTCCAGAGAAACAAAATTTTGGACCACTCGCAAGAGCGATAGGAAACCATGTTAGTTGTCATGCAAGAAGGCGCCTCCGAGACCGAGACGGAGGCGGTAATCAACCGGCTCGTGGATATGGGTTTTACTGTCCACCGATCAACAGGCGTGCGCCACACGGTTCTGGGCGGAGTAGGCCCGATGGACGATTTTGAGCCCGCGACCCTGGAAGTGCTGGCCGGCGTGAAGGAATGTCACCGGATTGTCTCCCCTTACAAGCTGGCGAGCCGTCACTTCAAACCAGGCGGAACGATCATCACCATCAGGGGCGTCGCCATCGGAGGAGCCAGCGTTGTTTCAATGGCTGGTCCGTGCAGCATCGAAAGTGAAGATCAGATTGAGCAGTGTGCCGAGATTGTAGCGGCTGCGGGCGCTCAGGTTATTCGTGGCGGAGCATTCAAGCCGCGCAGCTCACCGTACAGCTTTCAGGGGCTGGGCGAGGAGGGACTGCAGGTGATTCGCAAGGCTGCCGACCGGCACGGATTGCTGGTGGTGAGCGAGGTGATGGACCAAGTGCAGATTCCGCTGCTTCGTGAGTATGCAGACATTCTGCAGGTAGGCGCCCGCAACATGCAGAACTTCAATCTGCTGCGTGAACTGGGTAAGGAGCGCAAAGCAATCCTGTTGAAACGCGGGATTGCGGCAACGATCGAGGAACTTCTGCTTTCCGCCGAGTACATCATGTCGGGGGGCAATTACCAAGTGGTTCTCTGCGAGCGCGGCATTCGGACCTTCGAGACAAGCACACGCAACACGATGGATATTTCTGCAATTCCGGTGTTAAAGAAGCTGACGCATCTTCCCGTAGTGGCGGACCCTTCCCATGGAACGGGCAAGCGTGAGTTTGTGCTGGCGATGGCCAGAGCCTCCGTGGCGGCGGGAGCGGACGGTTTACTGGTAGAGGTTCATCCCGACCCAGATCGGGCCTGGAGCGATGGCGCCCAAACCTTAAATCCGCAGCAGTTTACTGAGCTCATGGCGCAAGTGCATGCCATAGCGGCAGCCATTGGGCGAAGCGCTTGACCGGTTCTGGCACGGGCGGCATGAAGACGGTTGCTATTTATGGGCTAGGTTTGATCGGCGGCTCGTTCGGGCTCGCCTTGCGCAAAGCAGGCTTTGGAGGCGAGATACTCGGCGTCCATGAGCCGCCATTCGATCTGAAGGCGCTGGAGATGGGAGCGATTACGCGCCGCTGCGAGTCGCTGGAGGAGGCTGCCGCTGAGGCGGATGTAATTTATCTATCTCACCAAATCGACGCAATTTTAGGGGCCCTCTGTTTGTTAG
This sequence comes from uncultured Bryobacteraceae bacterium, assembly GCA_964245395.1. Lineage (GTDB taxonomy): Bacteria > Acidobacteriota > Terriglobia > Bryobacterales > Bryobacteraceae > Bog-105. The sequence continues at coordinate 67,115 of CAXTMN010000007.1, read as the reverse complement.
GGCCGATATCCCGGCAGGGATGCCTGATTACCGACAGCGGAAGTACTAAAACGGAAATTGTTTACAAAGCAACAGAGTGTATCAAAGCAGCAAAGTTCGTGGGCGGTCATCCCATGGCGGGCAAAGAGAAACGGGGAGTACAAGCAGCTGATCCGGACCTTTTCCGTGGGAAGCCGTACGTTCTAACGAGCTATTGTTCACTGACCGAAGAGTTTGAAATGTGGCTTGGACGGATCGGGGCGCAGGTGATTCATATGTCGGCTGAAGAGCACGACCATGTAGTCGCTTACACTTCGCACTTGCCGCAAGTTCTCTCGACAGCGTTGGCGCTTGCTCTTGCCCGAGAAGAGAACAAAGCACTTTCGCAGGTTTTTGGGCCGGGTTTGACGGACATGACACGGCTCGCTCTAAGCTCCTCTGAACTGTGGCAGAGTATCTTACGTACCAATAAGCACGAGGTCCAAACCGCCATCGATGCTTTCATCCAGACACTACGCGAGATGCAATCTGCAATCGGAAATGATGGGGTAGAAGTAGCGTTTACAGAAGCAGGAGCGTTTGCACGTGAGCTAAGAAACACATCTGGCCAATCTTAAGTCCCACGAGTACCGTTCCGAGTAACCCTGAAAGGTATACCTTTTTGTTTGTAGAATTTCGACATATAATTTGTGATAACTAAGGACACAAAAACAAGTGAATTCGTTCGCCTCCACCATTCGAAACGTTGTTCTCCCTATGCCCGAAGTCACTCGGCTGGAAGCGCTTCGTCGATCGACCACGCTTTTTTCCCAAGACCAGACCGCGGATTCTTTGTACTTCATTGAAGAAGGACTGGTTAAGGTGACCCGCACCAATCGCAAAGGCAACAGGATTATTTTGACAATTCGAGGGGCCGGGGATGTGTTGGGCGAAGAGTGCCTTTCAGAGACGGAGCAGACTTACTACGGCGAAGCAGAGATTCTGACCGGTGCAACGGTTTTCCGGATCCCGCGCGAAGTGCAAGCGCAGGCGCTTGCGACAAATCCGGAATGGGCGGCGGCCCTGGTCAGCTATATGGTTCATCGGCGGTTCGCACTCGCCGAGAAAGTAGAGCTGCTTTGTTTGCACGACGTGGAGTACCGCATCCTGCACTATTTGGCTGAGCTTTCCGCTCTGGTGTCAGCACCGGTTAACGGAGAAGGTTATCAGGTGCCGATTACTCAGCTGGAGCTGGCTGATTTGATTGGCGCGACTCGCGAGACAACCTCCACCACGTTGAACCAGTTGGAACGGCGCGGTCTAGTCCGGTTATCACGCCGCATGCTCACAATAGGCGCGCCGGAGAAGTTGCGCGCGGCCGCTTTAGAGCGGGACAGAATGGAGAAAGTTCCGGGCCCGGTCCTGAGCGCTCCAGAGCCGCAGCCTTCGTCCATGCAGAACTGAGCGTCGGTTCCTGCAGCGACTGCGAGGGGTGAGATGGTGACCATCTCAAACCGGCCGCTTAGCAAAGAAACGTAACCGTTCAAAGGCCGCCGAGTTCTCGGTGGCCTTTTTAATGCCGGGTAACCGCGCAGCGCTCAAAACAAGTAAGATGTTGCTCTCAAGGGATCGAGTCCGCAGTAAAATCCTTGTTCATGGTGCGCCTTGCCTCTGCCGAGAGGGTACGTGAGATCGGCTTGTTCCTGCAAAGCTCCGGTTACGATGTAGCTCATTTAGCCGATCAACTTGGATTAGGCGAGAGCCTGCATGCCAATCTCGACAACCTCGAGCCCATGCTGCAGCGCACGGAAGGCTTGTCTTTGATTCATGTATTAGCACGGCTCTTTTTTGTGGGCTGGCCGGTCGAAGCAGAGGTTTGCCGGCGTGTCCTGCCGGATCATTTTGTCACCTGCTGCACGGAAGCAGCCTTGCTGGAGGACGCCGGTAACAGCTTCGAGCCTGGCGCCATTGTTCTGCCGGTTTCAGATTTGCTGATCGCTTGCGACCTTCCAAGGCATCGAGGTAAGAACCCGGAGATGGTGATTGGTCCAAGCCCCAGTTCCGAGATTATCGAGAGAAGTGCTATCTGGGACGAAGCTGGAAAGGTTCTTGATCTGGGAACCGGGACGGGCGTTCTAGCACTGCAGGCTGCCCGGCATAGCGAGCATGTGACGGGTGTGGATATCAGTGAGCGGGCGATTGAGTATGCCCGTTTTAACAAAGCCTTGAATGGAGTAAACAACGTCGCGTTCGCTTGTGGAGACAGTTTCGAGCCGGTAGCCGGGCAACGGTTCAGCCGCATCATTGCGAATCCTCCCTTTTTCCTGAGTCCGGCTAAGGAATTTACACATTGTGACAGTCCCATGGAGCTCGACGGGTTCTCCAGGAAGCTGGTTGCAGAAGCGCCGCGCTATCTGGAAGAGGGCGGATTCTTTCAGATGATCTGCGAATGGGTGCAGATCGGAGGCGAACCATGGCAGCAGCGTCTGAGAAGCTGGGCCGAGGGTTCGGGCTGCGACGTGCTGATCATACAGAGTCTTCGATTGACACCGGTCGATTACGCCGAACGGCGGGCAAATGAAGCAAAGCACCTTCACAATGCGCAGCCGGAGAGCTTGTTTCCTCAACGAATGACCTATTTCCGAGAGCGCCAGGTGGAAGCGATTTACGGCGGTCTGATAGGCATGAAGAAGCGAGCCGGAACGAACTGGATTTCCATTTTGCCGGGAGAGATCCCGGTGAGGAACGCCGCGGATGCCATACGATCGCGATTTCAATCGATCGATCTTTTAGCAGTGAGCATACCGGACGATCTACTTTGCATTCGATTTCGTGTGGCAGATGATGCAGTGATCGAGCAGAAGCAGATCCTGGGACGCGAGGGCTGGGAGACTTCCCCGGTCGATCTGGCGAAGACCACCGGTTTCACCGACCGTTTGCGGCTGGACGAAGGCGTCGTTAGTGCGGTGAAGTACTTCGACGGAACACGCACTCTTCTGGAAATCGCCTCGAGAGTTGCCGAGGAACTGAGCTTGTCTGAACAAGACTCCCAGGCACACTGCCTTCGTCTGGCTCGTCGGCTGCTGCAGAGCAACTTCATTCATCCTGTATAACTGTTCCTGCGAGGACTGAAGAAGAGAAATGCATTACCGGAAGCTGGGAAGCACGGAATCGCAAATCAGCGAGATTGGCTTTGGAGCCTGGGGAATTGGCGGCAAGCAGTGGCAGGGCGGCCAAGATGACGAATCCGTGCGTGCGCTGAAGCGCTCGTTCGAGCTGGGTCTGAACTTTATTGACACGGCACTGGCGTATGGGGACGGGCATAGTGAACAACTTGTGGGTCAAGCGGTTCGTGAGGCTTTTGGACGAATCTATGTAGCGACTAAGATTCCGCCGAAAAACCGCGTCTGGCCTGCGTCGCCAGAGACTCCTGTCGCAGAGGTGTTTCCTTACGACTACATCGTGCAATGCACGGAAGAGAGCCTGAAGAATCTAGGAGTGGAGCAGATCTACCTGCAGCAGTTTCACGTTTGGACAGATGCCTGGACGAAAACCGAGGAGTGGCGTCGGGCTATAGAAGACCTGCGAAGCAGCGGGAAGGTACGGTTCTTCGGGATATCCATCAGTGAGCACGACCCGGATTCGGCATTGGAAGCTGTGAAAACAGGAGCAATTACGGCGGTACAAGTGATTTATAACATCTTTGACCAGAGTGCAGAACAGAATCTGTTTCCGCTTTGCCAGGAGATGAAGGTCGGGGTGCTGGCCCGCGTGCCGCTGGACGAGGGAGGTTTGACGGGGTCGATCACCGCAGATACGAAGTTCGCGGCGGGCGAGTTTCGGGAGCAATACTTTCGCGGCGATCGCAAGCAGCAGGTCGTGGAACACGTCGAAGCGCTGAAGCGCGACTTGCAGGGGTATCCGGGGACGCTCGCCGAGATCGCACTTCGTTTCTGCCTGTCACACAAGGCGGTGACGTCGGTAATTCCTGGTATGCGACGCGTGGAGACAGTGGAGAGCAGTTGTCGCGCAACGACCGCCGCTGGGATGCTGGATAGCGCTACGCTGGCGATCCTGAAGCGGCATGCCTGGGATCGAAATTTCTATCAGTAAATGGGGACAGATAGCTCGGTTAGACAAGGATCGACTCCGGCAGGGAAGCAACCCGCCTCTTCAGCTCCCGTCCCAGCCCGAAACTTGGCCGGCGTGTCCGAAACGGCGCAAACGACATCTAGGTTCTCACAGTGGGAATGGTTTGACTACCAGACGCGGCAAGCGTTTGCGTTAACCATGGCCTGCCCCGCTTTGCAGCCGAATGCTTCCCTGAATTCGGGCATGTTGGAAACGACGCCGTTGATGCGGTACTCGTTGGGCGAATGGGGATCGGTAATGGCGTGGAGGCGCTTGCTTTCAACACGCTCGTCACCGCAGGCCCATTGAGCCATACCGACAAAGAAGCGCTGGTCAGGCGTGAGACTATCGGCGGGCTTTAAGTCCTGACCCTCGGTTGCGTGCTTCCAGGCGATATAGGCGAGCAAGGTGCCACCGAGGTCCGCGACATCTTCGCCCAAAGTCAGGCCGCTGTTAATGTGAACCTCGTCCACGACGACGTATTTCGCGTACTGGTCTTTCACGCAGGAAACACGCTGCTCAAAGGCCTTGGCGTCTGCCGGGGTCCACCAGTCTTTGAGATTGCCTTGAGCATCGAACTGGCGGCCCTCATCATCGAAGCCATGGGTCAATTCATGTCCAATGGTCGCGCCAGTATTGCCATAGTTCGGAGCTGCATCCATCTTTGGATCGAATAAAGGCGGTTGCAGGACCGCGGCCGGGAAGTTGATGTCGTTCATCTGCGGGTTGTAGTAGGCGTTCACCGTAGGAGGGGTCATGCCCCATTCACCGCGATCGACTGGCTTGCCAATCTTCGCCAGTTCCCTATGCTCTTCGAAAGCAGAAGCGCGGGTAACATCACCGAGAAAATCACTGGGCGACACCTGAACGGAACTGTAATCGCGCCACTTGTCGGGATAGCCAATCTTGTTAACAATGGCTTGCAGCTTCTCAATGGCACGGGCTTTGGTGGAGTCGCTCATCCAGGTAAGATCCTTCACATCACGACCCATCTCCGCTTCGATCTCTCGAGTAACTTTAAGTGCGTCCTGTTTGGTCTGCGGCGAGAAGGTGGTGGCCACAAAAACCTGACCAAGAGCCTCGCCAAGATCGCGATCAACAAGGCGGGTGCACTTCTTCCAGCGGGCGGGCATTTCCTTGACGCCCTGCAGATAGGCATTGAAGAAATTGAAATGCTCCTGGACAAAGGGCGAGGAGAGATAGGGAGCTTCCGAAGTCACCAGGTGCCAGCGAAGGTAGGCGCGCCAAGCCGGCAGTTTGACGCTAGTGAGCTCCTTGTTGAGCTCATCGTAGAACTTGGGCTCGGTCACGTTTACGCGCTCAAAATCCGGTACGCCGATACCGGTAAAATAGGCTTCCCAATCGAAAGCAGGCGCCATGTGCCCCAGCTCGGCGCGAGACATGGGGTGTTTCAAGTTGTATGGATTGCGCTGTTCGACGCGCGTGAGAGACGCCTTGGCGAGTTCGGTTTCTATGGCCATCGCAGATTGCGCATCGGATTTTGAATCCGGCCCTGATTCACCAAGGAGCCCGAACATGCGAGCGATATGTTCGACGTAGCGAGTGCGGATCTCCTGGGATTTTGCGTCGGTCTTGGTGTAGTAATCGCGATCAGGCAGGCCGAGGCCGTTCGCAGCGGCGAAAGCGATCACCTGAGAAGAGTTATCAAAGTCCTGATCGGATCCAAAGCCAAACAATACACCATCATCGACGCCGTTCCGGTGCTCTTCGGCGACATAAGCAGCGATGTCGTTAACAGAGTTGAGGCCGGCAATCTTGGAAAGCATCGAGTCAAGAGGCTTGACGCCCGCTTGTTCGACCGCAGTCTCGTCCATGCAGGCATGAAAGAAATCGCCGATTTTCTGTTCGTTGGCGGTGCGTTGAGCGCTGGGCTGAGAAGCTTTAACGAGGATGCCCCAGAGAAAACGAAGGTTCTCGTTGGCCAGCTTGGAATACACTTCCCAACGAGCCTGATCAGGCGGAATCGGATTCAGCTTGTTCCAATTTCCACACGAGAACTGGAAGAAGTCGGTGCAGGGATCGACAGACCGATTTATGAACTGAGGATCGAGACTGGGTGTATAGGGAAGCTGCGTAAGCGGGGTTTCTTGAGCGCCAAGCAGACCGGTCGCAACGCCGATGAGCGCGACGAAAGCAAATCGCATGTGCCGATTGTAGCGGTGGACAGTTAGCGGCAGCTACAGTACCCGCGACTCCGCAGGTCGATGCCGTCTTCTTTTTTTACAGAACAGAGGCGAAAATAGGATGGTGGATCAAGGCACGGTGTTAGCAGTGACGATTCCTACTCTGGCCGTTATAGTGGGAGTGCTTGTGAATGGCCGGCAGCTAGGGAGTTTAAGAAGTGAGATCAGGGCCGATATTGGCGGTTCACGCGGTGAGATGAATACTCGGTTTGAAGCGGCGCATCAGGGTCTGTTGCGGGTCGAAGGCGTACTGGATGCGCGGCTGAAGCATTTGGAAGAAGAGAGAAACAGGTAGTTAAAGTGCGGCCAGCACGAAAGCTGGAGCTCATAAGTTAGATGTCCAGATTCTCCGCAGCTTGTACCTGCTCATTTAGCCATTGCAGATACTTCTCTGAGCCTTCGCCGATAGGCACCGCGATGATCTCAGGCGTGTCGTAGGAATGAAGTTGACCGATGCGGGATTCGAGATTGGAAAAGCGTTGCTGCGTCGACTTAATCACGAGAAGATGCTCGGCTGCTGTTTCGACTTTGCCTTGCCAGCGATAGATGCTGAGCATGCGGGGCAGGATATTCACACAAGCAGCGAGATGTTCAGCCACGAGAGATTCAGCAAGGCGGACCGCCTCTTCTTCGTTCGGACAAGTGCAGAGGATGAGGATCGGTTGAGCCATGTCGCTGCCTCGTTCATAGCACTCGCGCGTTAGAAACCGCAATTTGCTGGATCTTTGAGCAAAACAAGACTATAAATAAAGGGAGGAGATCCCTTAGGTTGTTAGCTTCGTTTCTTCGGCCGTTAGCTGCTTTTGCCGCCCTGGTAGGCTTGGGTGCCTATGCCACGATCATGCTGCGCGGACCGCAAGGCGTCAGTGCGCTTCAGGAAAAGCGTCATCAGATCAGAGTTCTTGAAGAGCAAAATGCGGATCTCGCGCGAGACATTGCAGCGAAGAAGCAGCGCATCGAACGGTTGAAGACTGACCCGGCGACACAGGAAGTCGAAGTGGGAAAGAGACTGGGACTAGTGCACCCGGGCGATACGCAATTCAAAATGCAGGGTCAGCACATTGGTCCGGAGCCAAGCGGTCCTGGAAACGTTCCTACGAACGTCTTGAAGTAGCGGCCGCGACTTCGTTCGCATGCGTGCATGCTTCGCGCACGACGGCGGCGATCTCTCCTATTGTTTCCTCGTCGGATAAAAGGACCCGATGAGGGAGCCAAAATGCGTCCTGCACTGCGGCTTCAGCAACGGGACACGGCAGAACGCGGCATGTGACATCTTCAAAAAGTCGATTTTGATAAAGCGTGTGCGGATAGAACAGAGTGAACGGAACGCGAGCGGCAGTGAGCGCGTTGCCTAGATCCGTTCTTGCCAGGCCATTGCTTACACGACCAATCATCAAGTACCACGAGTTCGCGGTAACAGCTGAGGGCTGCTGCTGCCAGCTAATTTCAGGAACGTCGCAGAGCAAACTATGAAGCAGGCGGGCGTTGCCTGTGCGATGGCGAGTCTGCTGGGGAAGACGCTCAAATTGTGCAATCAACACTGCTGCCTGAAAGGCCGTTAAGCGGAAGTTGGTACCAAGCCGGTCGTGCTCATAGAAGCTCTTACCCATTCGACGGCCGCAGTTGGCAACCGATCGTGCCGCCTCCGCAAACGCTGCGTCGGATGTGACGAGCATGCCGCCTTCACCAGCGCAGAGAACTTTTCCATTTTGGAAGCTGAATGAACCAGCAACGCCAAAGCTGCCGGCCCGTTTCCCGCGCCACTCCGAACCCTGGGCGTGTGCGGCATCCTCCAATAGGACAATCCCACGCTCCTGACAGATTGCGGTGATCGCGTCGATCTCGCACATCGTACCGCCGAAGTGAACCGCGATGACCGCTTTGGTCTGTGGCGAAAGCGCCCTTCGCACCGCAGCAGGATCGATGTTGAAGCTGTCACGTTCGATATCCACGAAGACCGGGACGGCGCCAACGCGCGCAACAGCAGTAGCAGTGGAAATGAAAGAGATGGCGGGCACAATGACCTCATCACCAGGCCCGATTTCAAGTATTTCAAGGGCTAGTTCGAGCGTTACGGTTCCATTGAAGGCACTAATACCGAAACGGGAATGCTGGTAATCAGCAAAGTCGGTCTCAAACTGTTCGACAAACGGATGAAAGCCGCCCCACTGGGGGCTTGCGAGCACGGAACGAAGCAATTCTTCCTCGCGATCGCCCGCCTGGGGCCAGGAAGGTATATGCATGCGTTGAACTGACTTTCAGTCTACGAGAGGTGGCACCGAGTTCCCAGAGCCGGGACCGTTCGCATGCCAAACTTGACAGAGATGACGGTTTACGAGGAGCGCAAGGACGAGCTAGAGCACTACGAATTCAAAATGGGCGTGGAACGAGGCCGCTTAGCAGTGACATTGGACTGCATCACAGACGCGCTCGTGCTGGTGGGACAACATGGTGTCTACTGCCAGAGTGCGCGGCAGCCAGGAAAGCCCGCCATGGATATTCAATTAATCACCAAGAGCCTGGCGGATGCCAAGGAGCTTATCGCGAGTGTTCTGGATCTAAAAGCAGGATTGCGAACGGGCGGCTAGAGATTTCGCAAGAACGGATTGCGCTCTTTTTCCCTGCCGACGGTCGTGTTTGGACCGTGGCCGGGAATGACTGTGGTCTCCTCGGGCAGTTGCATCAGGCGCGTTTGTATAGACGAGAGAATCTGACGGGAGTCGCCGCCCGGCAGGTCGGTTCGGCCGATAGAGTCTCGAAAAAGTGTGTCGCCCGCAATCAGTTTGCTTTCAGAAGGTATCCACAAGCAGAGGCTGCCCTGGGTATGACCGGGCGTGTGCATCACATAAAAGTCGGTATTGCTCAGGTGAAGGATCGCTCCATCGGCAGCTTCCGAATCCACTTGGGGGCGCTCCGGTGTGGGAACCCCCAACCAGCTAGCCTGGACATCGATTGCGTCGATCAAAGGAGTATCGTGAGCGTTCATGTAAACGGGTGCGCCGGTTGCCGATCGCAGCTTGTTTGCTCCAGCGACATGATCAATATGCCCGTGCGTGATGACAATTGCCTGAACGGTCAATTCGTGCTTGTTGAGGACTGCGAGAATCTTGTCGATGTTGTCGCCGGGATCAATGACGAACGCCTGCTTTGACGATTCATCACCAAAGACCGAGCAATTACATTTAAGCAAGCCGACTGGCAGGACGACGTGGATCATGAACGCTTCCTAACCGATGCGCAGCAGCTCGCTATAACCAGCGGGGAGGCGAGTCGGCCGCCATTCACGATTGAGCCATATATGCCTAGTCGAGCCGGTGGCCAGAATGCAGTCAGAGTCGGCCGAGAGTATCTGATAGCCGAACTCAATCAGGCGCGGGTTGGCGCTGACAACTTCGGTTTGAACAATGATTTGCTGATCGTATCGTGCAGGGGAGCGATAGCGGCATTTTGCTTCGACAACGGTGAGAAACAATTCTTCGGTCTGTTCGAGATCCTTGTAGTTGAATCCTCGCGATCGAACCAGTTCAACCCGCCCGATCTCCATCCAGATCAGATAGTTTGCATGGTAGACCACGCCCATCTGATCGGTCTCAGCATAACGAACACGGAAATGTGTTTGATGTTTCCGCTCAGGCGCCACGGTCTGTTCTAGCGTAATAACTCCATGGCCTGACTATACCGGGAGCCGGCAAAAACAGACTGGTATTGGGGTTGGATGCCCCTTCTGAGTTGTTAGGCCTAGTTGTTAGCATTTGGACATGCAAGTGACCGTGCTGTTTTTCGGAGTTCTGAAAGACATCGTAGGCAGGGCCGAAGAGCAGCTGGATGTGACGCCGGAATCGACACTGGCCAGTGTGTATGAAAGCTATGCTCGACGCTTCGAAACCCTGCGTGATAAGCGCCCGTCCATTCTATTTGCCAGGAATAGGGAGTTTGCTACGCCGGGAACCGCTGTCGCTGACAACGACGAGATTGCCTTTCTGCCGCCGGTAAGCGGCGGGACTACCAACGGGAAGGGCGGGCGCGATCATGTTTTTGCCATCACTCGGGCTGCTATCGACTCTCAGCAGCTAGCCAGCCGGGTCGTGCGTCCTGAAGACGGAGCCGTTGTGATCTTCGAAGGAGTGGTCCGCAACAACACGAAAGGTCGTGTGACGAAGCACTTGGAATATGAGTGCTATGAGCCCATGGCACTTGCTGGGATTGAACGGATTGTCAGAGAAATCGGGGAGCAATCCGCCTTGGGACAGGTCGCCATCGTTCACCGTCTGGGGCGGCTCGAAGTTGGCGAAGCAAGCGTTGTCATTGTGGTGACTGCGCCCCACCGAAGACCGGCTTTTGAGGCCGCGCTCCTGGCGATTGACCGTTTAAAGCGGGAAGTGCCTATCTGGAAAAAAGAGTTCTTTGAAGATGGCGAAGTTTGGGTGGAAGGCGAGTGGGATGATCGGCTTCTGGCTGTTCAGACCGAGACTGATGGGAGTTAAATTCTCTTCACTGGTGGCAGCGTTTGTGCTGGTAGTCCTGGCCAGCGCGGCCTCCGGACAGTTTAAACCGGCTGCACCGATTCCCTCTCCGCAGCCTTTGCCCTCAGCGCAATCAACTCCTGTTCAACGATCGCAGCAGAGTGGGGAAGAGCCTCCGACATTCTCCGTGCGGGTGAATCTGGTGCGTTTGCTAGTCTCGGTACGCGACGCGAATGGCGGATTGATCAGCAATTTGGATCGCGGTGACTTTCAGCTGTTCGACGGAGGTGTACGACAGCAAATCTCCGTTTTCGAGCGCAACACTTCCCTGCCCTTGTCGGTGGCTGTAATGATTGATACCAGCGGCAGCACACAGAAGGACCTTCATTACGAAGTGGAATCGATCCTGAGATTCATTCCCGCTTTACTCGGCGCCGGTAATCCCGACGACGCGTTTGAGCTTTTCTCATTCAACTGGCGAACAAACCTGGAGTCGGATTTCTCGCGTAATCAGAAGCGCGCCGAGCGGGTTCTGCACGCGCTAAAAGGGGAAGGTGGAACCAGCCTGTACGATGCACTGTATCTGGCCAGCGACACTCTGAATAACCGGGAGGGGCGTCACGTCATGGTGGTAGTGACGGACGGAGGCGATACCACAAGCTACAAAAAATATAGCGATGCGTTAGGGGCGGCTCAGCGGTCGGACGTGGTGCTCTATCCGGTGGTGGTGGTTCCGATCGAAGGGGATGCGGGCCGGAACACGGGAGGCGAACACGCGCTGGCTACTCTAGCCTCCTCGACGGGGGGCCGAATCTTTTATCCGGACAGCTTTGCTCACCTGGACGCAGCGTTTGCCGACATCTTGCAGGAGTTACGGACGCAGTACCTGCTCGGGTTCTATCCGCGCGATGTGCGACAGGAGCCTCGCCTGTTTCATCAGATTCGAGTGCAGCCAGTGAATCCGGCTTTCCGATTGTCGGCACGAACAGGGTACTACGAGCCTTAATCGACGAGCTGAGGTTAAGCCATCGGGGCTCTGTGGTGAAGTGAGGAGGTATGTCTGAATATCTGGAGGCGGCAGTTGAAATTGCACGCGAGGCCGGGCAGATTCTTCTTGCACATTGCGGGGTTAGCTTTGAGTTGAAGGGTGACTACGATCTGGTGACAGCGGCCGATCGGGCAAGCGAGACGCTGATTATCAAGCGCCTGCGTGAACGGTTTCCCTCTCACGGCATTGTGGCTGAAGAGGGCGGGCGCGCGGAAATGCAGGCGGAACTTCGGTGGTATGTGGACCCGCTGGATGGGACAACAAATTTTGCACACGGCTATCCGCAGTGGAACGTGACGCTAGCGCTGGCGCGAAAAGGTGAAGTGATTGCCGGGGTCGTGTACGACCCCCTGAACCGTGAACTGTTCACGGCCGAGCGCGGCGCCGGTGCGCAGTTGAACGGGGCTCGTATCCGGGTCAGCAAGGCAAAGGTGCTGGATGATGCGCTGGTGTCGACGGGTTTTCCCAGCCGCAAGCGGAGTCAGAACGTCAATATTCACTTTTACTATCAGCTGGCAATGATGACACACGGGGTAAGGCGCGGTGGGTCGGCTGCGCTCGATTTAGCATACACGGCATGCGGGCGGCTGGAGGCTTTTTGGGAGTTCGGCCTGAACCCGTGGGATATGGCCGCGGGCACGCTGCTGGTGGAAGAAGCAGGCGGGAGGACGTCGGGTATGCGGGGCGAGGCTCTCGATGTGTACGGACAGTATCTGCTGGCGGACAACGGGTTGATTCACGAGGAGACTTTGGCAGTGTTCGAAGAGGTTTTCAAGGGCCAGTATCGGCATCAGATGCCACCGCTCCCGGCACCAGAATGGGAGGCAACACGTGGCTGAGTCGCCAGCAGTCCCGTTGACGCTGGAGGGCTCGTGGGTGCTGCACCAGATGTTCCGCTGGAATCATGCTGACTGGCGTGCGACACCTGAGGAGCATCGGGACCATGTGATAGGAGAAGCGGTGCAGGCGTTGTCACCGCTGGAGGCAAGGAGCGGTGGTGAGCACCCGAATCAGAGTGCCGCCTATTCGCTTCTGGGGCACAAGGGCGACCTTATGTTTCTGCACTTCCGGGATGCGTTGGAGGAGTTGCATAAAGTCGAGCAGACGCTCGCGAGACTGGAGATTTCCGACTATCTGGAGGCCACGCATTCGTACGTTTCGGTTGTGGAACTGGGACTTTACGAGTCGTCGGCAAAGACTTATGCGCAACTCTCGGAGCGGGCGCTGGAGCCTCATTAGGCTGACTGGAATTCCGAAGTAGCGGAGGTGGTGAAGCGGCAGAGTACGGCGATGGCTTCGCGTCTGTATCCGGAGATTCCGGCAGCAAAACATTTGTGTTTCTATCCGATGGATCGCAAGCGGGACGGCACAGAAAACTGGTATCAGGTGCCTATGGCTGAGCGGCAAAGAATGATGCATGAGCATGGCATGATCGGCCGACGGTATGCGGACTCGGTTCGGCAGATCATAACGGGCTCAATTGGCTTCGATGATTGGGAGTGGGGCGTGGATCTGTTTGCAGACGACCCACTGGTGTTCAAGAAGCTGATTTATGAGATGCGTTTTGACGAGGTGAGCGCGGTGTATGCTTTGTTCGGATCGTTTTATGTGGGGCTGAGACTGCCGTTTGCGGAGTTGGGAAGTTTTCTGGGCGGGAAGGGCGATTGAGTTAGGTTTCTTTACCAACGTCAAACGCTGGTATCAGCGCGTAAAGAATGGCCAGATTGTTTTCCATGCCACTCTAATTCGGTTACAATGCCCAATAGGATTGTTTTGAGCTGCCCAGTTCTGCCTTCATCAAACCATACCTGAAGTGCGGCATGATCGAATTCAAGGGTCAGCTGATCCGTCCAGTTCTCGAGAAGTTTCCGGATGTAACTGACTACAGGACTCGCATCTTTTGCAGCGCGATAAAGATCCGCCGCGGCCCCCCCAATCGCGTCGTCGATCGATTCTTCGCTATCGATATTTACCAAGTCGCTGTTGAACCAGGCAGTAAAGTTTCTAAGTAGAAGATCGTGTATTTCGGTTTCTGACATATTGATTTTAGGGTGTAACAGGGTCGGGGGTTGGATATTGAGTAACGGGCTCCCACGTTCCCGTTGCCGGGTTGTACTGGAGGACTACTTTAGCATTGGGAAGCTGTCCTGTAGGCTGAACCGGCTTTCCTGGTAACGGCTGATTCGTGGCCGGATCCCGAACAACCTCCACGCCCGAACCGTACCCGCCGGGATAACCGGTCACAGTCGAAACATCTCTCGGCAGAACAGCTTGTCCGTTAGGACGGACTGCGATTACTGGGCTGACTTGGCCATCTGCGACTCTTTGTGCAGTTCTGGCTTGCGCCTGCTGCACCGCATCTAGTTGAGCCTCAGGTGAATCGAAGCGTGTTGCGACCGAAGTTTTCGCCATTTCGCCATCTGGCGCTACTCCAGTCTGTACGCGAGTAGTTTGCTCAGCTATGGTCGTCTGCGACCCATGCCTTGCGTTCCCATGTCCGGGCAAATCGTCTACCTGCTCCTGTGGCGTTGGCGGTTTGGGCGCAGATTCCTCGTCCGGCCCTCCCTCGCCCGGCTTCCCTTTCGAATTTGGATCCGCCTCGTCGGGATGCAGACCTAACAGATCAACACTCGATAGCGGACGGGGTGTGTAGGCGTAGAGATTGATTCCGCCAGCGAGGCCGAGGGGATCTGGTTGCAGATAGCGCGCCAGCTTCGGCATGTAGTACCGGAAGCGGTTGTAATGGAGCTCCGTCTCCGCATCGAAGTAGTGCCCAGGCATCCGGACATTGCATTCAAGCGTGGAGCCGGGCTGAACGCGGGCGTAGCCATACGGATCGTAGTCGGCCTGCCATACGACTTCGCCGGAAGCATCCTCGATCCGCACAGGCGCACCCAGTTGGTTGTGATAGATAGTGCCAGACCGTCCGGTAGCCGGATCGGCATCGATGCTGCCGTAATCGATCAACAGCACCGGGCTCAACGCCTCGGGCGCGGCGTACAGATAGAGCCGGATCGTTCCATCGTGACGCCGCTCTCCGATGAGGCGATCACCTTCCCAGAAGTATTCGGTTCTCTGGCCCAACCAAACTTTGGAAATGCGGCGGCCCAGCGGGTCGTAGTTCGCCAGCCACTCTTCGCCGTTAATGCAGGCACGCACCAACTGATCGCGGCTGTCGTATTCGTATTGGATCTGCTGCGCTGGTCCGGTGACTTTGGCAACGTGGTCGCGCCCATTATGTTCAAAGGTCGACGCACCAGCGGAGTGCAGCCGATTTCCGGCACGAACGTCGATGCAACCAATTTCAGGGGTGAACACCACATTGCCTGCTGCATCGTATTTCCAGCAGACCGCTCGCGCAGAGCGCTTTTGTGCAATGAGTTTGTGCGCCCGATCGTACTCGTACTCGACGCGGCCCGATGCGGTGCTTTCGATTGCCAGCAGGTCACCGGTTGCTGAGTATGCGTAGCGCTCGGTTGATTGCGGGCCCCGTCGAGGGGCGTATGCTTGGAGGACGCAGCGACCTTCCCGGTCATATTGCGTCAGATCAGAGTTGCCATTGGCGCTTTGTCGCCACACTAAACCATCTCTGGTTTGAACGAATTGGTGGGTGCCACCAGTCGGGTCAGTCAGGGTGCAGCGGCCAGGGGCGGACCGTTGGAAACAAGCCTTGAAGCGGTCGAAGAAAGTCGTGCTTGTAAGGGAACCGTTTTCCCAGTGGTGTCGAACGCCCCATCCGTCGCGCGACGCAGCAGCGCGGGCACCGCTGGGAAGATACTCGACCGCAACTTCAGAAGAGCTGGAACCCTTGACTAGCGCTTTGGTGATCTTTCCACGACGATTGTATTCGAACTGGTGTGTCTCTCCGGAAGCAAGACGTTTTTCGGTGAGAAGGTTAAGCGGTCCAGCTATGCAGGACAACACGCAGGTGCCGTCGGCAGCAAACTTCGCGATCAGATTGTCAGACGCATCATGTTCATAGCGCTCCCGGAGACGCCCGTTTCGCCAAACCTCGGTGATCCGATCACGTCCATCCAGGCGGTAGCGGGTTTCTGTTCCTCCCGCGTCGCGAACATTTTGAACCTCACCGCGAACGTTATAGTCGTAGGAGACGGAGTTCCCTTCCCCGTCAGTGTGGGTGCGCAACAAGTTCCAGGAATTGTATTGAAAGAGTTGCAGTGATCCGTCAGCATCCCGATACCCGCTGACGCTGCCATTCGCATCACGGGTGTACCGCTCCGATTCGTTTCGAGCGACCAAGCGGCCTAACAAGTCATACTTGACGTGCGTTACAGGCGGCTTCTCCCATTCCGAGATTTTTTTGTGATTCAGAGCCTGGGCAAACGCTTGCGGCAGCCAAGTGGTGCGGGTACTCGGCCTGAAAGATCCTTTCAGAGAACCGTACTGCCACTCGGCAGGAGTTGCTGGTAATTGATGCCCCGGGTCTGGCTGCTTGGGCTGAATGTCGAGTGGCGGAGCGATCCGGCCATTCGGGTAACGCCGAAAGATATGAGCCCCGGTACCGTCGTGAACCAGCTCAGTTTTATTACCGGAGGCATCGATCTCAGCGGAAACGAGTCCAGTGTCCGGATCTACTTCCCTGATTTGTATTCCACCTTCGCTGTCGAGGATGCGCGTGATGGTTCCGTTGTTGTCGTAGAAGAACGTTTCAGTTGCGCCGTCGCCGTGGACAACCTCCGTCGAACGGATTTCGGGCTTGTAGCTAAGGCGGACATCGAAGCGTCCGTCATCTCCCCAGCTATGCACGCAACGTCCCTCATCGTCGTAGACATAGAACAGCTGATAGCCGCGACGATCCTGCTTTCGCGTCATGCGATGAGCCGAGTCGTACGCGTAAGTGCTCTGATGACCGAACGCGTCGCGGAACAAAATCAAGTTGCCGGTAACGTCGTACTCGTACTGTGCGAGGACTCGATTTTGATTGGAGTGGCAAATAGAGAGCGACTTGATTCTGCCCGAACTATCTGTGTCAAAGAAGTACTGACGGCCGTCTGCCAGGCGGAGCGATTTAAGCCGGCTGTCGTTGCCGTACTGGAGCTCCGCTAGAGCAGTGCCTTTACCTATGCTGGTTGCGACGAATCGGCCCGATGAAGACCCTTTGAAGTGGACGGATGGACGAAACAGGTGAGAGATTTCACAAGCTCCTTCCGCGAAGCAGCGCAAGGTAAAGCCAAATGCGGAGGTGGTTTGACCCGGAACGAAATGCGGGAAAGAAATGGACTGCCCGTCGGGAGAAACATACCGGAGCCCATCGAGTTCTGTTAAGAGCTCGTGTTCGAAGCTGTGACGCCAGCGTGCGCCCATGGCGCCAATTGCAGACCACTGACTGTTATAGAAGCGCTTCCAGGGCAGGGTGGCCGTGAGATGTGCATCTTCGAATTCATCCACGTTTGCGCCGGAGACAACGTCAATCGGTTCGCCTTTTCTCCCGCATCCCGGGTTTTCAGCGGGCGCGGTGGCTTTATAGTATTTCAGCTTATTCAGCAGTTCTGACGCGAAGTTTGGGAAGTTGATGATCGGGAAACCTCCGATCAACACAGTAGGATTGCCCAAAACGATGGCGCCCGTGGACGGCGGGATACCGGGATCGGTCCCCATCATGGTTGCGGTAGCCATAGCGAGAGCATCAGCAGCGAACTGGAGGGCCCCGAAGCTGGCGGCTAGAGCTTTGGCGGCGCTCTCTGCCGGTGCGTCGTCGGCCTCTGCTTCCGACTCCGCATAATCGGCCGCCGCAGCGGAGGCGGTGGCAACAAAGCCCAAGGCATGCATCCCTTTCCCCACGGCACTGGCCATTTTGCCGATGGTGGAGAGATTCATCTTTGGCGGAGTTTCGCCTTTGACACAGGCCACACAGATGTCGAGGGTGCGGGCCGCGCGGGATCCGCCAATGAATACGTTGGAAGAGCCGGTCTTGATTTGAAAGATGGGGGCGAGACCGCCGCACGTGAAAGCGAATCCAAGATCACCGGCGCGCGCCGCAGGAAGGCCGCCAATCAGCACGCGGGGTGTGCAGCCGACCATCACGTTTCCGATGCTCGGTAAGGGAACAGGAGGAGCAGGCGGAATCAGGCTAGGTGGGTGGGAGTGCGCGTGCGGTGTGCCCACATAGAGAACTGTTTGGTAAGCCGCGGGCAAACTGGGGACGAGCGCGGCGATCGGAGCAGTAAGTTCAGCAAAGCCGACATTCGCGGCATCGTTGAGGACGTTGAACGCACCCATTACTGCGCCAGCGGTGTTCGAGACAGCCCGTACGACAGCTGCTCTTTTTTCGGCTGGGTTCTGGGGAGGTGCATCGGGAGGCGGACTAACCAGACCCTTCCAGGACTGCACAGCGTTCGAGACACTGGAACCAAACCGAGAGAAGACTCCGCCCTGGTCGCCGGGACCTGAACTTCCGCCGAAGACGTCGTGAAGCGAGCTTCCGGCGCTTTGCACGCCCGCTGCAATCTTGTCTGGTGTTTTCTCGGGATTCCAGGGAAACATTTACAGCCCCGGCTGTTCAGCCCAGCGTTGGGCGGATACGGAATGCAGCCCTGCCAGAAGGCTGTCGACGCGGCGCATCTCTCGCTCGTCTTTTTGCTGCGCGAAACAAAAACGCAGCTTTTGCAGCATTGTCGAGCGATAGTCGTGGCGTTGCAGCCCGTCGGCGGCGGTAGAACCGGCACGCCAGGTTTTGATCGCCTCTTCAATCTTTCCCTGCATGTATTGGCAATGGGCGAGATTGTCGATGGCGAGAAGGCGGGTCTCGACATCTCTCAATATCCCCGCGAACTTGTAGAGTCCATCGAAGGCTACCTCCGCCTCACGCCAGTGTTTGCCTTCAAACCAAATCTGCGCAATACCAAGCAGACAGTTACTCGCCACGGGGTTTGCCGTCTTCGATGTTCCGGATGAGAGCTGTAAGCCCTCGTCAAAGCAGCAAAGCGCTTGTTCGCTATTGCCCATACGCCGATGAACTTCGCCTGCAGTAGCAAGACAAACGGCGAGCATATCTGTCTTGCCGAGTTTCCCGAAGTAGTCGACGCAAAGCCCAAGCTTAGTGAGCGCATCAGAGAATCTTCGAAGGCTGTAGTCCCGGTTAGCCGAGACCAGAACGGCGCTCATACGCTCATGCAGCGGCAGTGATTCGTCGTTCGCGTCCTCAATGAGGGCGCGATCCATGGCTTCGTGGCTCATATCCGGCTGCCATATTTCAACTCTTGGTTGATTGGCAAGTCTGGACGCAAGTAAGCCACCGCTAGCCTCGTCACGGACATAGATTCGCAGGTGGTGGCACCAGGGAGACGCCGGCTGGTGCTGGATCAGTTGGCCGATAAATGCAGCCCACAACTCGTTGCTTCGGATTTGAGCCGGCATGATCACCCAAGCGGTCCATCCGGCTGGGTTGGGCGATAGCCGGCGAGAAAACTCGAGCAGGGCGCGAAGACGAGCAATCGGGTCGGTCGCTGGTGAGGTAACGGCGTCAGGTACAGGCGGCCACGGGCTTAGGCCCTCAGAGTGGAGCAACGCCCGAGTTGCATCAACCTTACTCAAGAACGAAAGGACAACATCTTGAACATAGGAGCGCGGTTCACGGAAGTCTTCAAGGGCGACCCACGATAGTACGCCGGGCACGTTATCGATGGATGCAGGCAGGATCTGACTGAGCACAAAGCCATCCGACGCGGATGTACGAAGGACGAGAAGAACGTTTTCCTGTTGTTTGACGAAAGCGGCGAGTCTCGCCTGTATACGCTCGAAGTGTCTACGCATGGGACTGCTCTTCGCCGTTTACGGTTGCACGTTGTATACCGAAACGTGCTGACCGAACAGTGAACGACGGCGCATGTAAGTCACCTTGACCTTCTGTCCGACAGTGAGCTGATCGGACAGAACAGAATTGAGTGACGCCCGGACTGTTGGCGAAGGCAAATCGGAGGGCTGATTATCTAAACGAATCTCAAAAGTGTAGTGCTCCGCTATAGGTATTTCAGTCGGAGTCTTAAAGCCACCGCGACTGCCGGCGGGTTCCTGAGTATAAGTAGCAGGTGGCTTGTAGGTTTTCGAGATGATGGTTCCTGCAGCTGTTCTGGTTTCGGCTGGAGCAGCGGAAGCGGCAGACTGTCGAAGCGCAAAAATAATGCCTAGCAGCGCGACCAAAATGGAGAGAGCCACGATCATGCTGATCCGTTTTCCGTTTGACATGGGCTTTCTCTCGAGTTAGTTGATTTTTACGACTCCGCCGGTAATTTCATGCATTCCGATAGCACTTGAACTTACTGAAGCGCCGGACGTGGCTACTTTCTGACGATCGCAAACGACGTTCTGATTTCCAACACCCGTTTTGACGGACTCACCGGCAGTAATGATGATGTTATTGCCGCTGATTTTTATGGTGCCGTCAGAAGTCATGTCAATGTAACTAGCGCCAGTGACTAACTTGATTTCTTTCGCGGCGTTGATGAAGATGGCGCCGGCAGTGGATTGGACAGAGATATCGTTCTTCACGGTTGTGGTCTGGGTAGCGTCGAAAGTTTCTTTCACTGCCTTGGCGACGTGGTGAGTAAAGGTGTTCGACTGGACGTCGAGGCTATAGGCGCCACTCTGAACAGTGATCGCCGTGTCACCTTTGATTGTCTCGGTGTGCTTGCCCGTCTTAACGGCAATTGTCCGATTTCCATTTGTGACTGTCTGGGTATCGTCATGCAGCACAGTAGTGTCCATATCGTACTGAGCATGAATAGTGACCTTTTCCTTACCCTTGGTGTCGTTCATGGACATTTCGTTGTATCCGCCACCACCGGGAGTGGAGTTCGATTTGAGGCCGCTTACCATACCTGCTTTAGGAAGCGCGTAAGGCGGCATGGCGGCGGAATTGTAGACGCGGCCGGTAATGATTGGCTGGTCAGGATCGCCTTCGATGAAGTCGACAATAACCTCCTGTCCCACACGAGGGACTGAGACCGAGCCCCAACCAACCCCTGCCCATGGCTGCGAGACGCGAATCCAGCAGGAACTATTTTCATCGTGCTTGCCCTGCCGGTCCCAGTGGAACTGAACTTTGACACGGCTGAATTCATCGGTCCAGATCTCTTCGCCGGGCTTGCCCACGACCATGGCGGTCTGGGGACCCTGAACGACCGGCTTCGTTGTGGTGCGGGGAGGCCGGAAAGGAAGTGTTTCGGGAATGCAGGTAAACGAGTTCTGGTAAGGGTTGACCGGGGTACTAAACTCGTCCTCGGCAACATAAGCAGGAGCTTGAATAGCCATGTGACGCACCGACTTCAGAACATAATTGGTATTAGCGCTGCGGTCAAAATGATCGGTCAGAGTGAAACTGAAGCCGGGAATAAAGCCACAGCAAAACGATTGCCCCCGAACTTCTTCGTTTGCTAATTCCTCGGCCTCCATACGAAGGCGAATCAACTTCGATCCTTCCTCTTCGACCTCGTTTTGACGCTCTTTCTTATTGAAGC
>CAXTMN010000007.1:35467-45825 GCA_964245395.1 uncultured Bryobacteraceae bacterium | reverse complement strand
TCACCCGGATAATCGTAAATCTCGAGATTTCGGTTGCCGCCCACGTTGATCAGAGACGGTTCACCAAACTCCAGCGTCTTTTCCGGCATCTGCATGTGGAAGTCGCGAACCGTGTATTTGCCTGAGCGCATCTCGCGCTTCACTTCCCATTCGGTGACGGGGTTTTCGGAGCTCTGCCAACCCCCTTCGGGAACGTACACGGCGGTGGCTTGATCGGGGCAAGGCTTGTGGACCGAGGAAGAGTCGGCCAGCACTAAGGTGTGTTTGCTGCCGCTATGTTCGAAGAAGTAGAAAATGCCTTCCTGTTCAAAAAGGCGCGACACAAAGTCGAAGGTCGATTCTCGATACTGCACGCAGTAATCTAATTTCGTGTAAGTTTTCGTAAGAGCATCTCGCCAGGCAACTATGTCGGGATACGTGGCTTTTAGATCCCCGAAAATTTTTTCGACAATGTTCGGAATCGACAGACCCTGGAAGATGCGGCAATCAGAGGTTAGCTTCAGAAGCGATATCCACGGGACGAGTTCTGCCCGATAGTGGAAGAAGCGCCGGTCAGCGTGCTTTTGAACAAACCGGCTGACAATGCCGTTCATCTCGCGCTGGGGACTGGTGACGTAATCATTGGAAAGGGAAATCCTGACCGTACAGGCTTTACCAATAAGATCCTCGGGTTTCACCTGGACTGCCCCGTCACGTTGAGCGATCATTTCGATGTCGTAATGGAAGAGGCCGGATAAGCTCTCCTCGCCGGAAAGCGAGGTGATCAACAAAGTGTCCTTTGGAAGGGGTGTATCGAGCATTAAAAGCCGGTTGGCCTGTGTGATTACGCCGCCAGTAACAGGCGACTCGAGTTCGGGAGCGGCTAAGGGAGGCATTTTAGTTTTTTTCTATCTGCCGTGAGCGTTGTTAATTAGACAAGCAAGCGTGCTACCAAATTCTCAATGAGAGAATCTGAAGGCTTTACCCGATTAAGGTCGACTTAGGTCTTCGGGATACATTCCTGAAATTCACAAATGTGAACGAGCTTTATCCAGTCAGATAGTCCTGACAGCTACGAGTTCCAGTAGGTTCTGAGCGTAGCGGCAGGTAAAGTACAGTCTATGCGGCCTATTCTTCTTTGTCTTAGTCTCTTATGCGTGCAAGCGTGGGGACAGGTTGTGGTGCGAATCAATGATGCCCACCCGGTGACGATTGCCGCGGCAGACCTGGCCAAGCTATCTCGCCACCCGGCTGTTTTGAACGAGCATGGAAAGCAGATCAGTTATGAAGGCGTGCTGTTGCATGATGTACTTGCACAAGGCGGAGTCGAGTTTGGCAAAGGACTGCACGGGAAACAGCTTTCAAGCTATGTGGCGGTCATCGGAAGCGATGGCTACGAAGTCGTGTATTCGTTGGCCGAGTTCGATCCAACGGTTATGGACTCGGGCATTATCGTAGCCGATCAGCGCGAGGGTCAGCCGCTCAGTGCGAAGGAGGGACCGCTGCGTATCGTTGCGCCACATGATGAACGTCCGACGCGGTCAGTGAGATTGTTGCAGGAGATTGATGTTGTTCAACTGAAGAAATAAGGATAACTACCCAATGGCGCTGTCCGGACGGGCGCCGTGACAGCTGTTTTGCCCGAAGGCACAAACTTCGGGCCAACACTGGCGATTTCGGGTTCTGCCGGATTTCTATATAGACCTCCGTTAATGAACTCCGATGAGAAGACCAACACTCATACCGATTGATTTTTGGTGGCCTCTTTCGAAGCTGTAATCGTAGGCCGGTTCAAGGTACCAGCCGAAGCGATGTTTGCCCGTTGGCCAGAACATAAAGTCTGCGGCTATCTCTCCAGCTACTGAGTTGCTCCACCTCCCATTCTGCTTGAGGCGAACCCACTCCGGGCCAATGCCGAGCATAAATTCTGACGTCCGCGATAGGGTCCATGGCTTTTTGAATAGCAGGTCGGAATCCCATTCCTGAGTATTGCGGGTATAGAAGGGCGAAACGCCGGCTTCTAGCTCCAACCAGTTCTCGATGGGCGTAATCTCCGCTGCAAGATTCGGAGCGAAAGTCGCTGCGCCTCCGCTAAGATTCCAGTTTGTCGCGGCACCGAACTCGAAGATCGCCTTTGGATCTTTGTCCGTATCTGCCGCTTGAACACGTAGCGGCGGAATTTGACCCGAACTCTGCCCATAAGCAGGCAAACACAGAAGAATGGACAGGCTTGCTGCTGCGAGCATGGAGGCGTTTAGACGGATAGATTCCTTCAAAATGAGTCGTATGTTTTGTTCTGACGGCTTCCAGCAGTTTAGGTGACGAGAAACACGGTTGTCGGTGAGTGGCCTCTCGGGTCAGCCGACGGCCTGGAAAAACAGTGCCGCTTCAGACCCGACTCCGAGACACCGCTTCCTTCGCGAGTGTCAGTGATGCTCCGGGCCGTCCATATCGGCTTGCTTCGCCCCAGAATGCGAAGTAGCAACACTGATCCCTCCGGTATCTACCAGAGCGTGAACTGCCGTTACGCTAGTGACTTTATCACGCCTTTAGAAATTCGTTGACAGAGGAATCAAGTTGTCATATACCTAACCTAATGAACGGGAAGTACTAAGTCCCCGTTTGAATTTAGGAGCCAGATGAGATTCGCGCGAAGACTAGGACGTCTACTTCTCCCCGTTGCAGCTTTGGCATGCATTTGTCTCGGTCAAACTACAACCGGTTCTTTCAACGGAACTGTCACGGACCCTTCGGATGCCGCAATCGGCGGTGTTCAGGTTCAGATAACAAACAAAGAAACCGGATTCCAGCGCTCGAGCATTACCGGTGGTAACGGGACCTACAACATCCCGCTCGTGCCTCCCGGTACATACGACATTTCTGTACAAAAATCGGGATTTGCGACCACAACACGGAACGGGATTCAGCTGCTCGTCAACCAGAGCGCCACTCTAGACTTTAAGGTTTCCGTCTCATCGCTCTCACAAACAGTGGAGGTAACCGGGGCTCCTTCAGCCGTTAACTCTACCGATGCCACCATTGGCCAGGTGGTTGGACACCAGCAAATTGTTGATCTGCCATTGAACGGGAGAAGCTTCACCCAATTGACGCTTTTGACACCTGGCGCTGTTCCTCAACAGACAGGGCAGCAATACGGCTTCACCATACAACAGGGTGGGGGCAGCATCAGTCCATCTGTCAACGGACAACGCGGTCAGCAAAACAACTTCACCATGGATGGGGTGCTCAATAATCAACTCTTCTCAAACACCTGGGCTATTAGCCCGCCGCCCGACGCTCTGGAAGAATTCAACGTACAGTCACACATCACCGATTCGCAGTTCTCTATCTCGTCAGGAGCGAATATTAATATCGTGAGCCGCTCGGGAACGAACGAATTCCATGGCTCACTCTGGGAGTTTCTGCGGAACTCCGCTCTGGACGCTCGGAGTTTCGTCGATATACAAAGACCGCCTTACAAGCAAAATCAATACGGCGTTAACTTCGGGGGCCCTGTTGTTCTTCCGCACTTCAACGGCCGGAATAATACGTTTTTCGACGTTTATTGGGAAGGGTTTCGTTCTATCCAGAGCTTAAGCTATCTGGAGAACGTGCCTACCGCAGCGATGCGCGCCGGCGACTTTTCTGGAATTTCGACGCCGATCTACAACCCCTATACGAGCGTCTCTAACCCGGACGGGTCGGTCACGCGGAGCCAGTTCCCGGGTAACAAGATTCCCGCGGCCCTGTTTAACCCCTCCTCGCTGCTCGTGTTGCAAAAGTACTATCCGCTTCCGAACTTGAACGTTGCTCAGGGCGTATTACCCAATTATGAATTTCAGGGAAATACGAATACGGCGAGCGATCAGACCGGAATAAGAATCGATCATCGCTTCGGTGACAACGACACGATTTTCGGGCGCTACAATCGATCGAATATCAATGAGATTCGTCCTGAATCTTTGCCGACGTACGCACAGTCTGTGATTAACTACGCCCAGAATGTGGCCATCGGTTACACGCACCTATTTGGTCCGAGAGTCATCCTGAGCCTGCATTACGGATACACCAACACCAACTTCGGCGTATTTGCTGATCCGGCCGGCCAGTCCTTCCTGACGGCGACGAACTTCAATCAGATTGCGCCAGCGAAGAATGGCATCGCCCTGGGGCCTCAGATCGGCATTTCCAACGGCTTTAACGGTGTATCCCAGTACGCGGTTCCGATTGGGCCGGAAGAAAACAACGACGGCCACGTCGATCTATCTGTAGTCCGTGGTAAGCACACCATCGGCGTTGGCGCCATGATTTACCACGTCCATAGCTTTGCCGACGGCTGGGGCATGGAGACTGACTTCAATCAGAACTCAACTTCGTCAAACGGCCAAATCAATGGAACGGGCTACGGTCCGGCGAGCTTTCTGCTCGGATTGCCGACCAACGTGTCCGGCTTTCTGGGCAACACTTCAGCAGATGAACGGACTTACTGGTACGGTGGCTACGTACAAGATCAGTGGCAAGTATCTTCCAAATTAACTCTCACCATGGGTCTCAGATACGATCTCGTGATGCCCGGTCATTACGCGAAAGTTGTCTCAGGACTCGATATCCAGACGGGAAACTTTCTGTTGTCAACGCCTGCTCCGCCGCTCTATCCTCAACCGAACGTTCGTAGCACATACTTTGATCCTCACTACAACGGATTTGAACCGCGTTTTGGCTTGGCTTACCGGGCCAGCCCAACAACGGTGTTCCGTGCGGCATTCGCCATGTTCGACGATCACAACAATACTCTTGTGCAGGAGGGGCAAGATCCGAGACAGTCCTGGCCTGCAGGTGTAGGCGTGGCCCTCGCCGCCCAAAACGAGGGCTATCCGAATATCACGTTCAACAATCTGCCGACTTACGCTTCCTTCTTCAATCCCTTGCAGCCGTATACGGATTTCGGCGCGGACCCTAGAAACAAGATTCCATACGTAATGGAGTACAACGCGGGCATCGAACAGCAGTTAGGTCACGCCTTCGTTCTTTCTGCTGATTACGTCGGGTCTCAAGGGCGGCATCAGTTCATTCAGCCTCAGGCGAATACCGCTCTCATTCCGGGCCCCGGAACGCTGGCCTCCAGAGGGCAACCCTTCCCGCAGTATGCCTCGGGCTCCTTCTCCTATGACGAAAACACAGGAATCTCCAATTACAATGCTCTGCAAGCTAAGTTGCAGAAGACCCTGTCTTTTGGATTGAGCTTTCTGGCGTCTTACACGTGGTCGAAGTCTATGGATATTCAATCGGAGGGACAATCCGGAAGTATTGAGACGATCTACGACTTGAGCCGAGAGTATGCTCCTTCGGATTACAACCGCACTCACATGTTCGTCTGGAGCGGCATCTATCAGTTACCCTTCGGTAAAGGCAAGGCCCATTTTGCCAACGCCAACGGATTCGCTGAAGGCTTATTGGGGAACTGGACAATGACATCCATCGTCTCGTTGGTCTCCGGCCAGCCATACGACATTCTGGCAGGAGGCGACATTGCAAATGTGGGCGGAGGTTCTCAGCGTGCTGAAGTGGTCGGTAATTCCAGCAGCGGCTTCGTCCAGAGCCCGCAGGAATGGTTCAACGTAAACGCATTCGCCCGGCCGGCACCCTATACGTTCGGAAATGAGGGTCGCAATAATCTAACCGGACCTCCAGAAAAGAATGTGGACTTCAGCGCTTACAAGGACTTCCCGTTAGGCGAGCGAGTCCGGCTTCAATTCCGGGGAGAGTTTTTCAACATCTTCAATCATCAGAATTATGGTGTGCCGAACAACAACATTCAGGCCTCTAACTTCGGAGCGATAACCAGTCTCACCAGAGGCACATTTCCGCGTGAGATTCAGTTTGCTCTCAAGTTGGTATTCTAGTCGGTTCAGCGGGTCTCCAGCGGTTGGAGACCCACTCTTCATGCTGTGCTTCACCTTTTCTTATTTTTCGCAGTTACTAGCAGCTGTGAAGACGGTCTAAAACCGGCGCTTTCGGCACTCCAGCGCAACAATCGGGAGTTAACAGCATCTCAAAAAATTCCGTCTGCGCGAATCGGCTCTGCTCGTGTCTACATCGGTCAGGGAACGGATGAGAAGGCACGAGACTTCCTCCAGAAAGCTCTTTCCGACGACCCTAACGATCCCTCCGCAATGGGAGAACCCGGTGTTCTCGAGGTCGAACACGAACCTGTCTCCTTTCCTCCATTGGCACAACCCTCCCCTGCGTTCCATAAGCAGCGGACACAGGTTTGCGCCGGATTCCATAGGCTTTCTGACACCGAGGCCGAGGACGCGGCTATCCAGAAGCTACGAGCCCCAAACGCCCCATCCATTCATTTGGAAAATCCTAAGGCCTATGTCTACTAGGCAAGCCTACTTCGTCGCCCTTCTCTTGCTGCCGCTTGGCTCGTGGTGTCAAACAACAGCCACGATACGTGAAGGAGCGAATGCTTGTGATGCCCAGGCTACCTTTCAGAGCGTGCACGAGTTGCTGCGCAATGCTCAGAATGACCCCGCTGTGACGATGCTGAGCGAGCTTCGCAAATGTCAAAACCTTTCCCCGGTTCAGACGTTTGAAATGGGATGGCTTTTTGGCCGAAGTCAGCGTTTCGCAACCGCGCTTGAGATCTTCGACAAACTTCCACCCGATGTACCAAATCAAGCGACGCATACCTATGCTGTTGCTCTAAGCAGATTTGAGCTCGGAGAATATCAGACAGCCATCAAGGTGCTGGAAAGCGACCGGTCCGCCGGTAAAATAGATGGACGCTCCGCCAATCTGCTCGCCGTGTCCTATTCGAAACTCGGGCTTTACAAAAGCGCGTACGCTGTCCTATCCGCCGAGATTCAAAAGCACCCGAACGACCTCACGACTTACTTGAACCTGGCCACCGTGTGCGCAGAAGGAGGCGACTACGCAAAAAGCGCTGAAGTTGCAACCCAGGCAGCGCAGCTTTTTCCACAAGCTTCAGAAGCTTTTATTTACAGTGGTGCTGCGAATTCGCTGATCGGGAAGCTCGACCGGGCTTATGAAAATTTCAAAGAAGCCGCACGTCTCGCCCCGGGTAGGCCGGATGCCCGTTTCCTGCTCGCAGTGACCGAGTACAAGCAAAGCGATTTCACGGCAGCATTGAATACTTTAGAAGCGGCGAAGAAGGACGGACTCGTTGATTCCGATCTAAATTATCTAACGGCCGAATGCCTCTTAAAACTCGATGACGCAAAGACCGAGTCCGCTCTGGTGGAATTGAATCACGCCCTTGAGCTAAATGCACGCTCTGTTTCTGCTCGAACGCTCCGGGGCAAGCTTCTGTTGGAAGCAGGTCGTATAAAGGAAGCTCTTCCGGACCTCGAAGTGGCAGCTCGCATCGAGCCCGGTTCCAAAGCCGCGGTTTATAATTTAGCCCGCGCTTACCGTTCTCTTGGAAAGACAGCAGAGGCGCAGGCCCTCTTCGCCAAGCTTCGTGCGACAAATTCGGACGCAGTAACCGAAGCGGGTGATCGACGCTTGAACGAAGCCCTGCACGATCGGGACATTCGGCCGTGAAACTGTCGTGCTCGTAACCAGCATGGCAGTACTTTAGCCCGGGTCCTCACCGATTACACAGCGGCTCACTATTTCTGAAGAGCGGCTGAAGCCGCGGATTTCTGAAACAGGAGTGGAGCGAAGCTAGCCAAATTGTGACGCCAAACCATCCAGGTATGCATTCCAGGTGTCTCAATCGCGGTTACAGCCACTCCTCTGGCTTTCAGCCAAGCGACAACCTTGCGATTGGGTTCGATAAGCCTATCTTCAGTGCCACAGGCGATCCACAACAAATGGAGCTCCTGGTTCATCTTCGCGCCTGCCTGCGGAAAAGCAGCAGCAAGGTCGTCTCCGACTCCTCCAGCGCTGAAGGCACCCACCCATGAGAATTCATCCACGCGATTGAGCCCGGTAAGTAGCGACTCAGCCCCGCCCATGGAAAGACCTGCGATAGCCCGGGCGTTGCGATCCGTGTCCACTCTATACTCGTGCTCGACCGCGGGAATGACTTCTTCAAGCAAGGCCGAGCGGAACTTCGTCATATTCTTCTCGCGCAGGCTAGGATTGTTTGCCGGCGGTCCCGTGCGTTCCAGAATCTCTGGCGCGCCGTAACCCAGCGGCATCACGACAATCATGGGCTTAGCTTCGTTTGTGGCAATAAGCGCGTCGAGAATCAAATTCGCTTTGCCGACCGCAGTCCAGCCGCTGCTATCGTCGCTGAATCCATGGAGCAGGTAAAGAACTGGATAAGTGGCTTGGGTGGCAGCGGTGTAGCCAGGCGGCGTATAGACGAAGTAATCCCGGTCGTCGTTGACGACCGCGGAATGGTAGAAGTGATGATGCACCTCACCATGCGCGATATTCGTCTGATCCCAAGGCATCGCCGCGGTGCCCGGGACTTCAACAGAGTTGCTCAGATTGAGAAGATTTGGCTTGATCTTGGTATTGGAGGGGTCGATGATGTGGGCGCCATCGGCATCGAAGGTATAGCCATAAATATTCGGCGCGAGGGCCGGAGCGGTAACGCTCCAAACACCTGATTCATCTTTCTGCATCGGGATCGGAGCGGATTGGCCTTCGATACTGACCGACACCTGGTGCGCGTTGGGCGCGAACAGTCTAAAGGTGATCCGGCCGTCACTCTGAACGTCAGGGAAGTGCAGAATGGGTGCCTGCTGCTGAGCAAAGCCTAGCACGACGGTGAAAGTCAACACGGTGAAAGTCAACAAAGATAGCTTCTTCACGGAGCCTCCACCAGGCAGAGTATCAGCCCAGTTGGCAATCACTATGAAGACACTGTCATCGATGCGTACGGATGGCTTGCGATCGGAGAGCAAACCGATATTTCTTCCGAATCATCATCCGATGAAGTATCAGCTTCCAGACAATCCTTTCTGCTGGCCACCGAGCGTCTTCAGCTCGTCGGCGGAGAGCCTTGATCTCAACCGCGCCCAAAGCTTCCCCCATCTGCTTTACTCTTCGCGCATGAGTTTGGACGGATCAACGGCAAGCGCTCGCCGGGCTGGAATGGCGGATGCTGCAATGCCCAGCAGTGCCATGGTGAGCACCGCGCCGCCCACGACCACCGGATCCCGCGGATTCGCCTGATACACAATCTGCCCCAGTAGGCGGCTCGCGAAGATGCCCGACAGCAGCCCCATTGCCGATCCCGCACCGAGTAGCGCCACGGGCCGCCCTATTGCTGCACTGATGACTTGCGTCTTGCGCGCGCCCAGGGCCACGCGGATGCCCAGCTCCTTCATCCGTCGGCTTACGCCGTAGGCCGCCATGCCGGCAATGCCCGTTACCGCTAGCATCGACGCCAGCAGCCCCATGACGCCCAGTGCCACGGTCGCTGCCTGTGCCGGTAACAGCTCAAACGCCAGCGCATCGGACCAGCTCTGCACCGTGATGGGCACGTTCGGCGCAATGCCGCTCAGCGTCTGTTCGAGCGCCGCCGCCATCTCGCTCGGCGTCCGTTGCGAACGCACCACGAAAACCGTTTCGCTCCCCTCGCTTTGCGACAAGGGTAGATATACGACAGGCTGCGGCGACTCTTCCAGATCGTGGTATTTGCCATTCTCCGAGACGCCGACGACTTCCGTCAGATTGCCCGATAAGACAAAGTGCTGTCCGAGCGCTGGCATTTCACCCCACATCCTGCGGGCGAGCGTTTCGTTCACGATCGCCACATGCGGCGTCTTTGCGGTGTCATGCCATGAGACATCCCGTCCGCCCAGGAGCCGCGTACCGGCCGTCTCCAGGTATCCGGGCGACAGCTGATACACATACGGCGCCAGCACAGAATTATTCAGCGTAAACTCTGTCGTTCCCGGCCGGAAGACTGGAATCCCATGTATGCCGCCGGTCATGGGCGTGCGGCTCACCGCAGCGGCCGCAGTCACACCGGGGATGCTCCGCGCAACCTGAATGATCGCTTTCTCTTTCTCCACCGACACGTCGCCTGCCTGTCCCAACTGGCTCAGGTCCATCTCGGCCAGCATCGCCCCCTGCGGCTTGAATCCCAGGGGAACATGCAGCGCGCGCTCCATGCCGCGCACCGCCACTAGCGAAGCCGTCACCAGCAGCGTGCAGATGGCAATCTGTGCTCCTAACAACAGGTCAGGTAAGGCAAACCGGCGCAGGTGCATTCCGTCCACCGGTCCGCTCTTCATCGCTTGCAACGGACTGCTCTGCCAAGCCTGCCGCGCCGGAACCAAGCCAAACAGCAGGGCGCTTCCCAGGGTCAATGCCAGGCCGGCCAAGTACACACGTGCATCCACAGTTGCGGCCAGGTGCGCTTCGGCCGCGGGAGACCCCCGGTTCAACAC
>CAXTMN010000007.1:32736-35457 GCA_964245395.1 uncultured Bryobacteraceae bacterium | reverse complement strand
GCCACCTGCATGCCGATCAGGGCGTGCTTGGGCACCAGCTGCAACCGAAGGTACCCTAACCCTACCCTACCCCAAACCCTACCTTACCATTAACCCAAAACTACCCTACCCTAGTGCGCAGCAGCAGGTCCGCAGTCAGCAGTCCCGCCGCTCCGCCCAGCAGCGATAGCAGCAACGCTTCGGTTAGCAGTTGCCTCGCCAGCCGCCAGCGGCTCGATCCGAGCGCCGCACGGAGGGCCAGCTCCCGGCTGCGATCCGCAGCACGCGCCGCAAACAGACTGGCCAGATTTGCACAGGCCGCCCCCAACACCAGTAGCGCCAGCACGGTCACACTCGAAAAAAATCCGCGGATGACCTCACTTTCATCTCCGTAGAGTCCTGGATGGATCAGCCGCAGCGGCAGGCCGTCGTCGGTCGTCGGGTACTCCTTCGCCAGCTCGGCCGAAACCGCATTCAGATTTTCGGTCGCCTCCAGCGGCGTCACACCCGGCTTAAGGCGGCCAACTACCGTCACAGCTACGGATTTCCGGCGACCTAAATAATCCGACCCTTCTACCTGCTCCTCGTTTAAGATTGGTATCCAGTAGTCGGGCCACACAAAGCGCTCCGTGCCGTGGAACCCCGCCGGTGCGATGCCCACAACCGTAAACGGATGATTGTTGAGCTCCACGACCGTTCCGACGACGCCCCGATCGGTTTGAAACGCGCTTCTCCACAGACCATCGCTCAAAACAACATACGGCGCGGATCCCGGGCCATGCTCATCCGCTGCATGGAAGAACCGTCCTGCCTCCGGCTGCACGCCTAAAAGATCGAAATAGTTGCCGCTGACCTCATCACCATGGACCTTCAGAACTGCATTACGCCAGATCAGTGCCGCCTGAGAATATCCATTGATAGCGGCCACTCCGCTGAAGGTGGTGTTTCGCTGCCGGAAATCCTCGAACGCCGGATATGAGGTAGTCAGTAGCCGAAAGCTCATCCACGGCTTATGGCGAAGCTGATAGAGGGTTTGTGGTTCGCTCACCTTAAGCGGCTGCAGCAAAACCGCGTTCAGGACACCGAAGACGACGACGTTAGCCCCAATCCCCAGCATGAGAGTGACTAAGACTACGACCATGAACCCGGGAGACTTCCGAAGCATGCGAAGCGCATAACGAATATCGAGCAGCAGGTTGTCCAAAAATTCAGGCCCTTTTGAGTTAGTATCGAGACCAAAAACGTGATTGGCTAATCGGGCAAGCGAAAAGCACTGAGATCTTTATACTCCGATAGCAGTGCAGGATCTAAATTTCCGACCGAGGTTTCTGCGGATTCCCGGCGATCCTTGTTCTCACCTGCTAGCGTGAGACGTGTGGACGCTGAACGCCTTCTTCAATCAGCTTTGGAGCACCATCAAGCGGGCAACCTGAGTGAAGCTGGAGGTTGTTATCGACAGCTCCTCAGAAGCCACCCCAACCACCCGAACGGCCTTTACCTCTTTGGCTGTCTGGCACACCAAACCGGGAATCACAGTGTCGCGATCGATTTACTTACACGAGCTATCGCTTTCGCGCCAAATCAGGCTCAGTTCCACAACGTCCTGAGCCTTGCCCTGATGCAATCACGCCAGCTCGAGAAGGCCAGAGCGGCAATCGAG
Source organism: uncultured Bryobacteraceae bacterium (assembly GCA_964245395.1). Taxonomy (GTDB): domain Bacteria; phylum Acidobacteriota; class Terriglobia; order Bryobacterales; family Bryobacteraceae; genus Bog-105. The sequence goes on along the minus strand of CAXTMN010000007.1, from coordinate 33,818 downwards.
AAAGCGATCGCACTCGATCCGCAACCGCAGTTCTGGAACAACCTGGGAACTCTTTTAAAAAGCCAGAATGAAAACGATGCGGCGATTCGAGCATTCGGCGAAGCGTTGAATCGCGATCCTTCTTTTAACGATGCCCGTTACAATCTCGGGAACGCGTATCGGGCCGCCGGCAACCTCACAGCTGCAGCTGAGTGCTTCCAATCCGTCCTCGCACGAGACGCCAGGCATGTGCATGCCCTCGCGGCAATGGGACAGTGCTTGATGCAGGCACATCGGCCAGCTGACGCCATTCCGTTCTTCGAGCAGGCTTGCTCCTTAGCCGGGGACGACCTGGAGCTGAGGTGTGAACTCGCGGACGCCTCGGAAGCGAGCGGAGATTCCCAACGCGCCTTTCGGCTTTACGAACAAGTCACTCTGGCAGACGAGTCAGTGGCGCGGGCCTGGTTCTCGCTCGGCTGTATTCAGAACCGGTGCGAGGACTTCGCCGCAGCCCGTCGGCACTTCGAGAGAGCCGTAGCGGTAAATCCTAATTGGCCCGAGGCCAGGCATAACTTAGGTCAGACATTATTCGAGTTGGGCCGGGTCTCGGAGGCGGTAGCTCAATTCAGACTATGCGCCAGCACTGAACAGGGCGTCATCTCCAGGGCGATGCTCGCCGTGATTATTCCTGGCGACCCGGCTGCAACGAATCAACAGATCCTGGACGCACGCCGCGATTGGCGCCAGAACTCGTCTGACATTGCCCAAGTGCCACCTGACCACGACGTCCCCCCGGTATCTCACCGCTTGCGCATTGGATACCTGTCTTCGTTCTTTCAACGCGATCCCTGGATGAAGCCGGTCTGGAGCCTCATTAACTCGCACAACAGGAATAAATTTGCAGTCCACCTGTTTTCAGATTGTCCGGCTTCTGAAATTAAACGCGGCTACCGGCCGCAGCAGGGCGATGCGTTCCACGACATATCCACACTGGCGAATGCTGACGTTATATCCCAGATGAAGGAGGCCCACCTCGATATCTTGATCGACTTGAACGGATACAGCAGCATGCACCGCCTGCCCATACTCTTCGAAAAGCCGGC
>CAXTMN010000007.1:0-32726 GCA_964245395.1 uncultured Bryobacteraceae bacterium | reverse complement strand
TTCAACTACTACGCAACGAGTGGCCTTCCAACAATCGACTACCTGATCGGAGATGATCAAACCGTTTTTCCTGACGAGGAAGCTTTCTATACGGAACAGATTCTTCGCGTAAGGGGAAGCTATTTGACGTTCGATGTTCACTACCCGGTACCCGAGGTTCAGCAACGACCGCCAGGCCAACAGTTTGTATTCGGTTGCCTCGGATCTCAGTACAAGCTTACGCCGGAAGTGATTGCTGCCTGGAGCGAAATCCTCAAGGGCGTACCCGATAGCGTGATGCTCATCAAAAACAAGGTGCTTGGGAAAGCCGGAGCTCGGGCCGAAATACTTGACCGATTCAGTGATAATGGCGTAATTGGGAACCGCGTCAAGCTGGAAGGACCGGAACATCACTTTGACTTTCTTCAGGCCTACGGGCGGGTCGACCTCGCTTTAGATACCTTTCCCTACAACGGCGGGACCACAACCACTGAAGCGATCTGGCAGGGTGTACCGGTGATCGCTTTCCAGGGTGATCGCTGGGTTGCGCGAACGAGCGCATCGTTGCTGAAAGCGGCGGATCTGGAACAATTTGTTGCTTCCAACCTGGACGATTATGTCAGCCTGGCTATCCGGTATGGAACCGAAGAGCCTCGGCAGCAGGAACTCAGGTTGCTCCGTGCGGAGATGAGGGCCCGGTTGCGGAAAACCCCTGTATGCAATGTCGCGGATTTTACCAGGCAGATTGAAAATCTCTTTTGTTCCATTCGCAGGTAATCCGGTGTTTAGGGTCGTTCATTTCGCTAATTAGAACGCCACAAGCGCTGAATTCCGGTGAATTTTGCATCGCCTGGCGAATCGCCCAATTACTCCGTAACTACCGGGAAGGAAAAACTTTACAAGCGGGATGCTACGCTTATTTATTCGAAAATGCGTACTGTCGACCTGATTCACCGCAAGCGGGATGGGGAGGAGCTTTCCCCCGAGGAACTGAGTTTTCTCATTGATGGGTATACCCGCGGCGAAATTCCTGACTATCAATTGTCCGCCTTCTTAATGGCCGTATTTTTTGCGGGCATGTCCGACCGGGAAGTCAGCGCAATGACCGAGAGCATGGTGAACTCCGGTTCCCAAGTAGATCTTTCAGCTATTCCCGGCGTCAAGGTCGACAAGCATTCCACAGGTGGCGTGGGCGACAAAACCAGCCTCATTTCCTCTCCCATTGCAGCAGCGGCCGGTGTGGTGGTGCCGATGGTTTCGGGCCGCGCGCTCGGGCATACCGGGGGCACGCTAGACAAGCTAGAAGCTATTCCCGGATTTCGGACCGACCTTTCGCTCGACGAATTTCGCACTCAGCTGGCTGAGCATAAATTAGCGTTCATTGGGCAGACTTCCGAAATTGCGCCTGCGGATGGCAAGCTCTATGCCCTACGGGATGCCACGGCAACGGTTGAGTCGATAGCATTGATTGCCTCCTCGATCATGTCGAAGAAGCTGGCGATTGGCTTGGACGCGCTTGTTCTCGATGTGAAAGTAGGCGCCGGCGCTTTCATGAAGAAGCAGGTCGAAGCGAGGCGTCTTGCTCAAATGATGGTCGGCATCGGCCGGCGCGTCGACAAACGGGTGCAGGCGCTGATTACCGATATGAACCAGCCCCTCGGATATGCAATCGGGAATGCACTGGAAATCATGGAGGTGTCCCAGACGCTTCAGAATGCAGGGCCTGCCGATCTGACGCGGCTTTCGCTTGAACTTGCTGCGCGCATGATCTTTCTAGGCAAAGTTACCAAAACGCTCGACGAAGCGCGTGAAATGGCTCAATCGAAGCTTTTGGACGGGTCGGGCTATCGCAAATTCAAGGATGTAATTACAGCGCAAGGCGGCGATCCCCAGGTGCTCGACCGGTTCGAACTTCTACCCAATGCGACCGGAGCCCAGGAGATTACCACCAGCCGGGGTGGATATGTCAGCGCCATTGATGCGGAATTGATCGGTCAAGCCTCCTCCATGATCGGTGCCGGCCGCAACACAAAAGATGACGGAATCGATCACGCAGTGGGTGTGATTCTGGAAGTGAAGGTCGGACAAAAGATTGATCCAGGCAGTATCCTTTGCCGGATCTACCACACCAGCGAGGATCACCTGGAAGAAGCTGCCGAGCTGGTAGAGGACGCCTTCAAAATTTCGCAGCAATCGGTAGATGAGCGGGATCTGATCCTGGAAGTGGTTAGCTAATTCGCCATTCGGCATGGGGCGGCTGAACGGGCTGGTCGGTCTGGTGGCGATCGTGTCCTGTGCCTGCGCTTTTTCGACAAAGCGGTCCGCCATTCAAAAGCGCGTGCTCCTCTGGGGCATTACGCTTCAATTTGCCTTTGCCTTTCTCGTGCTCAAAACCAGATTCGGCGAATTGTTCTACGGCGTCAGCCTTGCCGTAAACGCGCTGCTGAACTATACGACTGCGGGCTCTCGCTTCGTTTTTGGCGATAAACTAGGCCTTCGGACGGATCAGTTCGGAGTTATTTTTGCTTTTCAGGTTCTGCCCATCGTCATCTTCATCTGTTCTTTGTTTGCCATCTTGTACTACGTCGGAGTCATGCAGCTGTTCGTCAAAGGAATGGCTGTGTTCATGCAGCGCTTCATGGGGACAAGTGGGGCCGAATCGACCTGCGTCGCAGCCAGTATCGTTATGGGACAGACAGAGGCGCCGGTCACCATCAGGCCGTTCCTTGCCAGCTTGACGGAGTCAGAGTTGTTTACGGTGATGGTGAGCGGTATGGCCCACGTCTCCGGTGCAGTCATGGCGGCCTACGTGGCTATTGCCGGCGTTTCCATTACTCATTTATTAACCGCTGTGATTATGACCGCGCCCGCAACGTTAATGCTCGCCAAGCTGTTCGTGCCCGAGCTTGACAGGCCGCTTACAGCCGGGACCGTCAATGTCGAGATTGAAAAGCCGGGAGTAAACCTGATCGATGCCGCAGCTCGCGGCGCGGGTGATGGTCTGCAGTTAGCTCTGAACATCGCGGGAATGCTGATCGCCTTCCTGGCCCTTATTGCCATGGTGAATGGCTGCTTGGGTTGGCTGCATTTGCATGTCGGCTGGATACCAGCTTCCTTGCAGCAGATCCTCGCCATCGCCTTCGCGCCCATTGCCTGGGCACTCGGTGTTAGCTGGAATGACTGCGCGACGGTGGGCAATCTCCTGGGAACGCGCATGGTGCTGAACGAGTTCGTCGCTTTTGTTGACTTGGGCAAGGTAAAGGCCATCCTGCAGCCACGGTCTTTTGTGATCGCGACCTTTGCGCTATGCGGATTCGCAAACCTCAGCTCCATCGCTATTCAGATTGGCGGAATTGGAGCGCTTGCGCCTTCGCGAAAATCCGATCTGGCTCGGCTCGGTTTCAAAGCGATGATCGTAGGGACTCTGGCTAACTTCATGTCCGCATGTATCGCGGGAATACTACTTTAGAAACATAGATCTTTTCACCAGATGCAAGACGCCGCACGCTTTGTTCAACTGCAAACCTCCATTAAGCCCCGACTGGGCGTAGTGCTGGGAAGTGGACTCGGCTCGTTTGCCGAATCGCTGATCCATACCGTTCGCTTTCCCTATGCCGATATTCCGGATCTTGTTGCCTCAACCGCAGCGGGCCATGCTGGGGAACTGCTTCTCGGAACCGTCGGCGCCAATGGAAGTGGAGCTGCCGATGTGGTGGTGATGTCCGGCCGTTTTCACTTATACGAAGGCTATTCCGCGCAGCAGGTAACCGCAGGCATTCGGCTCTTCTACGAGCTTGGCGTGGAGCGGGTCGTGCTGACAAATGCAGCAGGAGGAATCCATCCTTCCTTCGGCGAGGGTGCCTTAGTCGCGTTATCGGACCACATCAACTTGCAAGGCGCGAATCCGCTGGTGGGTCCGCATCAGGGAAAACCCGGGCCACGGTTCCCGGACATGACCGCAGCGTACTCGCCTGACATGCGTCGCAAAGCCACAGACACCGCTGCTGAGTTTGGCATTACTCTACACGAGGGCGTTTATGCCGCGGTGCTTGGTCCAAGCTATGAAACGCCTGCCGAGATCCGCTTCCTCCAAGCCATTGGAGCCGATCTGGTCGGCATGTCAACGGTCCCCGAAACGATTATGGCCAATCAATTAGGGATGGAGGTTCTGGGTATTTCTTGCGTCACGAACCTCGCCGCTGGACTGAGCGGGCAGAAGCTCAAGCATGAAGATGTCCTGAGTGTAGGAAAACGCGTATCGGCCACCTTTCTGAGGCTTCTGACTTCGCTGCTGCCGAAGCTATAAAATTGGCTGCGAAATCAAACTGCCTCGTCCTGTTCGATATTGACGGGACACTGCTGCGTGGCGCCGGGCCGCAGCATAAAGAGGCGCTGATCAGTGCCATTAAAACGGTAACCGGTGTTCAAACGACCCTGGATGATGTCCCGACTTCGGGCATGCTGGACGGCGACCTGATTCGGACTGCCATGCGCGGAGCCGGTTGTACGGACCCAAGCATCGATTCACTCCTGCACCAGATCATGAAAGAAAGTGAACAGGTGTACAGCAGGATCTGTCCGCGTGAACTCGTTTCGAAAGTTTGCCCCGGAGTACGCGAATTACTGACTCATCTACAAGCTATGGGCTGCATACTTGGCCTGGTCAGCGGAAACGTCAGCGGCATTGGGTGGAAGAAAATGGAGCTGGCAGGAGTGCGACCTTACTTTTCCGTGGGAGCCTTTGCCGAAGACGCAAGCACTCGCTCCGAACTTGCACGGATCGCTGCTTTAAGGGCTGCTGAGAGAGGATTGGTCAACGAGGATTGCCACATCACACTGATTGGTGATCATGAAAACGATATTCAGGCCGCAAAAGCGAACGCCTTTCGCTCTGTTGCGGTAGCCACCGGCTTCTCTCCCATCTCAGATTTGGCGCTGCTGCATCCCGATGTCCTGGTGACAAATCTAACGGAACTCAACCCGGCACTTGTGGGATGGTAGATGCCGTTTTTGCGATAACTTCATAGACGCTGTCCGTCACTTGCAATATCCGCAAGACTCCCGACCAAGAGCTCAAATTCAGGCGCGTTGTTCACACCGGCGAATCCGTTCACAAGTGCAGACAAAACACGGGAGCTAGTGAGGCGAGCCCTGCTCCTGCTTGCAGTGCTAGAACACCCAGCGTTTGTTTGGGAGCCCGTGGCAGCCACTTGATTGCGAAGAACGCCACGAACGGCATCTGTCCAGCCATCAGCAGTTGCCAGAGGTGGGCAACGGCACCCTCATCGGCCTGATGGACAACGCCGTAAATAGCCACGTTACCAAGCACCATGGCTAGTGCAGTCAGGGACATTACCAGAGGAAGGAAGGCGCTCGCCTGTTTAGTGATTGCGCCGAAGGATCGCATATGTTGATTCATTTTGACTCCTGGTGTGGGAAAGATATGTTCATGAATCGCCGACCAAACGACGTTTACCGGCGTGCTAAGGTCGCTGCGACCGGTTTGAAGAAGCGCTTCAAACTCCTCGCCATAGCGCTCGCGCCAATCGCGAGGATATAGTTGCGTCAGCAGGTGCGCGAGTCTCGGGTTCATATCGCTTCCAATCTCTTCAGCCCGGCTTTGGTGAATTGTTGCAGGGTGGTCAGTTTGGCACGGAGAACGCGAAGACCCTCAGCGGTAATGCAGTAGGGCTGGCGGCGCTCCTCAGGTGGCAATGGCCTGATCCAACCCTGCTGCTCCAGGCGGGCAATCGCCCCATACAGCGTTCCCGGGCCCAGAACGGTCCCACAAAGGCAGGCAATGTCTTCGATCATCGCGTGTCCGTGCTTCGGTCCGCTGGCGAGGCTGGCAAGTACAAGCAGTGGCGGGTCAGAATAGTGCCCCCTCTCCGTGCCCCTTCCCGGTCCCACTACGTCTCGCGTACTACGCACTACGTAGTTATAGCACAGTGACTGACCTTTTGCCGGAGGAGAGGCTACACCAGAGAGAATGAATGCTATTTGACGCGGCGTCTCGAAGGCGTTCGTGGTTCACTTTCCACAGTGCCTACTTCAGCGAGTTCCGCCCTCTTTACTTCGCGGCGGAGCTCCAGCACCAGATGCATCACCTGCATTTCAATCTGGTCGCGCACTACCAGGTAGAACTCTTCAGGTTTGCCGATGGGGTCTTCGATCTTCCACTCGCGTGTTTCGACCGGCAGGCGCGTGGGCAGCCTGCGTCCGCTCATATTGATCACCAGATCCAGGCCAGGGAGATCAACTTTGGTGAGGTCTTTTGGATAGATCTCGTCAATGTTGATGTTCTTGGCTTCCATCACTTTTTTGGTCAAAGGCTGGATGATGGATGCGGGCGCAAGACCCGCCGAGAAAGGCTCCAGCACATCGGAGCCATAACGGCGCGCAAACCCTTCCGCCATGGGGCTGCGGCACGAATTTCCAATACAAAGAAAGAGAACTTTCTTCACACAGCTTCAGTGTAACGGCGAGAGCAATCCTCGCCGGATTTCACCTTCTCCAGAAACAATTCGTGAATCTTGCTGGTTCCGCTCAACTCAGGATGAAAGGTAGAGACTAAGTGCCGCCCCTGCTCCACCAGCACCGGGGTGTCCTGGTAGGAAGCCAGAACGTGGCTTGCCTTTCCGGCCCGGCGAATGATAGGAGCGCGAATAAAAACCGCTTCGATGGGCTCACCCGCGACATCGATCTGGGCAATCCGGCTATCGATTTGGCGTCCATAGCCGTTGCGCTCGACCGTGAGATCGAGTAATCCCAGCGAGCGCTGCGGCGGGTTCAAAACCTCGGAAGCTAGCAAGATTGCACCCGCACATGTCCCAAAAATCGGCTTCTCCGCCCCGAACTGACAAAGCGGGTCGAATAGCTCCTCTACCGCGAGCAGCTTCAGCATGGTCGTACTTTCGCCGCCTGGGATGATAAGCCCGTCGACGCTGCCGAGATCCGCTGCGGTTCGAACCTCCACTGCCGCAGCGCCCACGCGCTCGATCGCCCGCCGATGCGCATCGTAATCACCTTGCAGCGCGAGAACTCCGATCCGCTTTCTCATGGACGGCTTGGTCGCGCGCCGTTACCAGCCGCGAACCTGCATCAGTTCTCCTTCTGGCAGCTTCGAAATCTCCAGCCCAGGCATGGCGTCTCCCAGCTCTTCGCTCGCTTCCAGAAGCTTCACCGGATCCCGGTAGAACGTCGCTGCCTTCACAATGGCTTTAGCGCGCGTTTCGGGATCGGATGACTTGAAAATTCCCGAGCCAACAAACACAGCTTCGGCACCAAGCTGCATGACCAGAGCAGCATCAGCCGGCGTGGCAATTCCGCCTGCAGAGAAGTTTGGCACCGGCAATCTGCCGTTCTGAGCAACGTACTGGACCAATTCCAGAGGTGCACCCAGATTCTTCGACTCATGAACCAGCTCCTCTTTGCCGAGCACCGTCAGCTGCTTCATCTCCTTCACGATCGTCCGGATGTGACGGACAGCTTCAACGATATTGCCTGATCCGGCTTCGCCCTTGGTACGAATCATCGCAGCGCCTTCAGCAATCCGGCGCAAGGCCTCGCCCAGATTGCGCGCACCGCAAACAAAAGGGACCTTGTAGTCGTGTTTGTCCACGTGATGCTCTTCGTCAGCCGGTGTAAGCACTTCGCTCTCGTCGATGTAGTCCACACCAAGCACTTCCAGAATGCGCGCTTCGGTGAAATGTCCGATCCGTACTTTGGCCATCACCGGTATCGAAACAGCGGCCATAATCTCGCGTATAACCCGAATTTGAGACATGCGCGCGACTCCGCCTTCTTTGCGGATATCGGAGGGAACACGCTCCAGGGCCATCACGGCTGTGGCACCCGCCTGCTCGGCGACTCTAGCCTGCTCGGCATTGACCACATCCATGATCACGCCGCCCTTCAGCATTTCCGCCAATCCGACCTTCAGCCGGAAACTGTCGGTTTGAAAATCCATTCATCCTCCTTATTGTTCGAAATCTCTGAAATTTAGACGAGAGCCGCTGCCGGCTCAAGACTTGCATGACGGGCGAGTTCTGCAGAAGCTGCTTGGCCAATAATACGTATCCCTCGCAGAATACTGTCGGGCGTCAATCCGCCGAAACTGATCCGAAACCCATGCCTCTGGACAGCACGTGAAGAAAAGTAGTTGCCAGGCAGAAAATCGACTCCCTTTTCGACCACCCTGCGCAGGAGCTGTTCCGAAGTGATCATCGGCGGCAAATCCACCCAGAGACTCATCCCTCCTTCGGGGCGCGTCCAAGTCGTTCCTTCGGGCAGGAAAGCCGCGCAAGCGTCGAGGACCGTACGAAGGCGCTCTGCACCCGCAATCCGCGTCCGTTCCAGGTGACGATTCAATTCACCAGACTCGGCAAAACGCAGGATAACCGCCTGCGACAGCTGATCAGAATGAAGATCACTCGTCTGCTTTCCTTCTGCCAGTCGCGCTATTACCGGTCGCGGCGCAATTACCCAACCCACACGCAATCCGGGAAACGCCACTTTCGAGTAACTGCGCAAGAGAATGGTGCTTCCGCTGCGGTCTAGTTCCTTCAGGGTGGGCAGCGCTTCGCCCCGGTAACGCAACTGACTGTAAATGTCATTCTCAATCAGCAGGAGTCCAGTCCGCCCGGCAACTTCGATCAGCCGCTTTCGCCGTTCCAGAGGCATCGTCGAGCCGGTCGGATTTTGAAAGCTGGGTGTGACGATAAGGATCTTCGGCCGCGCTCGGCGAATCGTTTCCTCGAGAGCTTCGAGATCGATCCCCATAGGTCCAACCGGCACTGGCAGGAGGTCGGCTCCAGCGCGACCTAAGACTCGCAGCAGCCCATGGTAAACAGGATCCTCGATCACCACGGGAGTTCCCTTCCTGACCAGCAGGCGGGCCAGAAGGTCGAGAGCTTGCTGGCAGCCGTTGGTCACGATCAGATCGTCAGCCGCAGACGCCGACCCCTCCAGCACAGACTCATTGAGCAGGTATCGGCGAAGGGGCAGATAGCCGAAGGGTGAGCCAAGCTGCAGGATATCTGCCGCGGCTTCCCCTTCGATAACCTGCCGAGTCAACTGTCGGAAGGTGTCCAGCGGGAAGTCTTCGCAAGCCGGACGGGAGCTGGTGAAGCTGATCTCGACGGTCGCGGCAGGCGCAGAATAAAATTCTTCGGAACCCGCCAGGAGAGTATTCCAGTCGGGTCCGTCTGACTCCGTCTTCAGACTCTTCGCAGCAACAAAGCTGCCGCGCCCCACATGACCCTGAATGAGGCCTGCCTGCTCCAGCGCGGCGTATGCTGCGGAAATGGTGGTCCGATTCAACCCCAGCAGGCCAGCCAATTCGCGCGTGGCTGGCAGCCTTTCACCGGATTGAATCGTACTCTTTTCAATAAGACCTGCTATACAGTCAGCAACCTGCCTGTAGACGGAGGTTGGAGAGCCGGAGTCAATACAGACCTGACGAGTCCAATCCATGAAGATCCACCATACCAAAATGGACTGGAAGAGACCAGCCATCAGGGATTTCAAAACCAGCTTCGGATGACGCAGACTGTGCAGTGCACAGCCTCTCGCGTTAGCCTGAAACTTACCGCATGATGCGTCGGAATCTCACCTGCAGCGCAGCCGCAATCACCTGTACGTTCTTGCTCATGCCGCACCTGCTTGCTCAAAAGAAGAAAAAGCTGGAGGAGCCATTGCCTTTGCCTCCTCAGCTCCCCATGGTCCTCGCGGCCAACACCAATGCTCTCGACTTTCACATTTCGCCCTTGCTGAAAGCCGGGCGCTTGTCTGCACAGATTCGTGAGAGCCTGTCCGATCTGATTCGTGATACCCGCGGCGAGACCATCATCAAGCTGCGCGCCTTTGTCTCCGGAGTGGGTGATGCGCGCCGTGTCGGAGATCAGGTCGGCACCCTGTTCAGGGAGCGCAAACTACCACTTCCCGTATTGAGTGTCTTGCAGGTTGGCGCTTTAGGAACTGAATCCGCGCAAGTGGTCATCGAAGCCGTCGTTGACACGCGTCATACTGTGAATCCGAACGGCCTGGTGTTTCTGGCCGGCCAGGCCGCGCCCACCTTCGCCAGCGCCCTGGAACATTTGAAAGCCAGCGCCTCTGCTGCCGGTTTGCCGCCCGACCGTCTGCTTACTTGCACCTGTTTTACCTCTCGCGTCGATGACTACACTCAATTCCGTAGCGCCGTCGAAACCGCCTTTCCCAAAACACAGATCGATGTCGTGCAGGCACTGCGGTCTCCTCCGGATGAGACGAGCAGATGCACTGGCGTAGGCCAGTTGAGCGCGCCTCCAAAGCAGGAACTTGTCCTGATGGAAAAATCCCATGCGGCTCTGGTGAACTCGCAACAGCTGGTGTTTACCGGCTTGCAGCTCACCTTCGGCAGTTATCTGGACGACGCTCGCGAGGCCTTCTCACGCCTTCAGAGATCAGCCTCGACACTCGGCGCAACCGCTGAAGCTCCAGTCGAGATCACTGCCTTCTCACTCGATGTGTATGCCGGATCAGCTCTGCGCAAAAGCACACACCTGCCGCCTAGTATGTTCTCCGTCGAGACTGTGGAAGGGTTGCCTGCCTTAGACGCTTCGGCCGGAATCGAAGCCGTACTTGCTCCCAACGTGGGTTCTCCCGCCGTGCTATCGCAATAGCCCGCGCGCGGCCTGATGCTGAAGGCAGTTATAATCCATAGCAGGCCTCTTCCTCCATGCAGTTTTCAACGCCTTCGGCGATTCTTGCCGGGCTCGGTATCCCGTGTGCTTTCTTTCTGATTACCTCAGCATGGGCTGCGCAAACACCCCCTTCGTCTCCAGCAGCCAAGCCGTCGTCTTCGTCCAGGTCACAAAGTAGTTCAGGTACTAGTCAGACCACGGTCGATCTGACTCCGTCCGAAGCCTCAAAAGCCCCCGCGAATCCGGCGCCTAAGAGCGGAGATGCTCCGATCCGCGTGACCGTTAATGAGGTGATTGTTCCCGTAACGGTAACCGATGATAAAGGCCGCTTTGTTTCTGACTTGGACCAGAAAGACTTCCAGGTGTACGAGGAGAATAAGCCACAGGCCATTCGTTATTTCACGCGCGAACGCAGCCAGCCCGTCGTTATCGGCTTTCTTCTCGATCTCTCGACAGCCAGCCGCGTGCATTGGAAGAACTTTCAGGATGCTTCCTCCGAACTGATCCAAAACCTGCTGACCGGCGATCCGAAATATTCTGGTTACCTAATCGACTACGCACAAGATGCGGAAGTCGCCGTTAATACCACCAACGATCCTGAACCTCTGGTCGACAAAATTCGTAAGCTCCGACCGGGCGGAGGATCGGCTCTCTTCGATGCTATCTATCTTGCCTGCACCAGCCGCAGACTCGTTAAAGGCGAACCGATTGAGCCGCGCCGCGTAATCGTCATTATCGGTGACGGTCACGATAACGCGAGCAAACATTCGCTCAACCAGGTAATCGAGCTCGCCCAGCGCAATCTGGTTACGGTGTACTGCATCAGCACGCAGGCTTTTGGTTTCGCCAATCAGACCGAAGATAACCTGGTCCATCTGGCCCAGGAGACCGGCGGCCGTGTTGTATACCCGCTGGGCGATGTTTACAAGGATACGGACGGCTACCTGTCTCACCCGTCCGATGACGGCAATTATGCGCTGACAGTCGGCACGGGCGCTTATAAATCAGCAGTCGATAACCGCATGTACCACGCAGTCGCAGACATCGCAGGCGAAGTGACCACGCAGTACATCATTCGTTACATCTCGGACAACCCGTCGGAAAAAGCTTACAGAAACGTAAAGGTCGTGGTCGACTTAGGGAACGTGCGCGTGCGTGCTCGCAAAGGCTACTATGCAGCAACGCCGTAAGATCTCTCCCTGAATTGGTTAAGAGGTCGGTGTCAACCAAGTCGCTGTGCGAACGTTACCAATGGTTAGCTAGACAAGTCGAAGCGGGTGTGCTTGGTATCGGCCTGGTAACTTCCGGGGGGCTAATTGTCTTGAAATCTCACACCCGCCAAGTGAACCAGTCTGCGTTCATTGCCGTATACATCATCAACGGCATGAGACCCTACTCGCAATATCTGGATTTGCTGCGTTGTATCAGCGCGTTCCTGCCTCACACAATCGCCTGAACCGGCCGACTCGCGCAAGGTCATTTTTGGATAAGGCCGGTCATTATCACCGTAGTCTTGGCAATGACTATGTCCTGACAATGCGACGGTAGCTTCCCGCCGGTACGAAGGTGCGCCTCTCAGGTATGCCCGTACCAATTGCGCTTTGCGAGCGCCCAAGAGTATCTCTGAGTGCACCGGCGCCTGAGCAGTGACAGATTATTGCAGTCTGCCGCATTCGGCTTTGGCCCGCTTGATAATCGGGATGTCAGGATCGGCATCTCGCCATTGGGTTGAAAACTCCTTATAAGCGGCTATTGCCGCTGCTCTGTTTCCCGACAGGGCAGAAGCTCTCCCAATCTCGAGGTGTGCGAGCGCGCCAATCGGGTCGGCATACACAATCCCGGGATGGTCGACAACTTTCTGAAACTCCGCCGCCGCTTCATTACCTTGGCCCAACAGTAGATAACATTCGCCGCGCACGTAGGCCGGGTAGAGGCCGCCGAAGAACCCGAAAAAATTTGTTCCCGGTGCCGCAAACTCGAAAGGAAGAGTGGTTTGCAACAAGCTCACGCTCTTGGCCGGCTGGAAGCGATGCAGGCTGACGAGCGCATTGAGCGTTGGCAAGTACGTAAACTGAACGAGCGTGTCTTGTGGAAAACGTTTCGCCAGGTCGTTCGCGAGCGCCTGTGCCCTGGAATCATCATGCACCAAAGATAATGCGAATGCCGCTCCGTATTCGACGTCGCGAGCGTTTGAAATCTCGAGTGCAGCCCCGGCGTTCTTTTTAGCTTCCGCGACATTCCCGAAAAATGCTTCCCAGGCCGCTGACCCCGCTCGATAGATTGCAGCCCTTTCTGAATGGCCTGAATGCTGCGCCAGCTCTACTGCTTGCCGGGACAATAGTCTGGCTTCGTGCAAGCGACCCGCATGTGCCGCGACCAGAGCTTCAGATTGCAACGTCCAGTCGTATTCAGACATTCCTTCCATGCGGGCAGCGCTTCGATTCATGCTTTCGCGATCGTTTCTGTAAAAGGCCAGGTAGAAACGGAGAATGAAAGAATCGGGGATTTCAAGGTTGCGCTCCCTTGCGCGCTGTAGAGCCGCTTCGGCATTCGTGAAACGGCCCAACGAGGTGTATCCAAAGGCGAGATTGAGGTACGCCGGCGTGGCATCGGGATCGAGTTCGATGGTCTTGCTGGCTTCCGCGATCGTCTTTTCATACTGGCCCAGACCTTGACTCGTAAATCCCGACATGAGCGAGTGCGGAGTTGCGTCGCGAGGGTAGGTGTGCTCCCAAAGCTCTAGAGTTCGTCGCGCATCTTCGAGGTTACCGGTGACTTGCCGATCATAGGAGAATGAGATGAAGAACCTCTCCTGCTCGCTTGCCCTGTCGCGTAATTCGTAGGCTCGCCGAGTGCTTTCCGCTGACAGCGCGGAATCTCCAATGTCGGCATAGAGTCGCCCAAGGAACGCGTGCGCCATCGCGAATCGGGGGTCGAGCTGAATTGCTCGATCTAACAGCGGCACTGCACTGCTAAAGCTGGCAGAGAACGCAAGCTTGCGAGCTGCGCTATAGGCCTTGAGAGCATCCAGAGACGGAGTCGTGGCTTCGGCCAACGGAGTGTCATGCCGCCGAATAACGGCGAGCGATTCGCCCGCGCTTTGCCTGAATTTTCTGGCGATTTGGCTGAGAGCGTCCAGCACGTTTTCCTTTTGTGCGGCCTGAACCTGTTCTACATAGAGCGCGTCTCCCTCACAACCCTTAGCGGTTAAACCCAGTACATAACGGTTTCCAAGGTGGGTGATAGAGCCTTCGAGAACTGCGCTGCTCCCAGTTCTCTCGCACACTTCACGGGCAAGATCAGTTGTGAGGATAGCGTCAGCCGGCCGCCCCATCAGCCGCAGCGCCTGCCGGATACGGTTCTCGGCGACATGGCTGAGAAAGGGCGATTGCTGAAGCTGCACCATCAGCCCCTGTTGCAGAGTGGCGTCGAACACCGGATCACCTGTCGTATTGCGAAAGCCGGCGAGCACCAGAGTCCCCTTTTCGGCGAAAGAGGGCTGACGATGCCGGCGAAAAAGAATCGCACCCATAAGTACGGCGAGCGACAATGCCAGCGCACCTGATATCACCCACCATTTCCGATTGGACCGGTCGCCAGCTTCAGGGGTAACGAAAGATTCGGTGACCGGTGAGACCTGCAACTTAGGCGCGCCCCCCTCCACTGTCCCCATGAATCGGTAGCCCTTGCCCGAAACGGTCTCAACGTATCGCGGCTCGTCGGCCGAATCGCTCAGTGCACGCCGCAGCCGGTTCACTGCCACATTTAGACTGTGCTCGAAATCGACGTTCGTGCCGTCACCACCCCAAATCTGATCGCGCAACTGCTCGCGCGTCACCAGTTCGCCTGGATTCATCAGCAGAGTCAGCAGAATTTGAAACGGCTGGCCCGGAAGACGAATGCGAATGCCGCTTTTGAACAGCTCACCGGTGTGCCGGTCGACTTCGAATTTGCCGAAGACAAACCGGGAACGATGTTGGGGCTGCGGCGACATCAGCTTTTCCTCCGCTCGTCGAAACCATAGCATGCCGGACGGCGACCGCTTACTTGGTGCGCGGCCCCGCCCAGTGCTCACAACAACATAGCTGGTGATCTGAACATTTGACTCGCAATTGACCTCGCCTGGATCGCTTTCGAGGTCGACTCAAGGTACTTTTGACCCGACGGAGATTGATACTTCATGATTCGAAACAAAGTGATCGTTCCACTTGTCCTCCTTTCTACAGGAGTCGCCTTCGCCGACTCGGTTTACGTCATTAGCGCCGGAATTTCCGGTGACGGGGTTTTTGGCACCATAGATCTCACAACCGGTGCGTACAATCCAATTGGCCCGACGGAACCGGACGGCTACTTCGGAATGGCAACCGGGCCGAACGGCGCCCTTTACTCTTTAAACTATGTGGGCCAGCTCGACCAGATTGATCCCGTAACCGGCGCCTTCACAAGAATCGGAGCGACTGGACTACAGCCTTGCCTCCTGCCCTCGCCCGCGTGCGGTCCTACTAGCGTATTCGATCTCGGCAGCATAAACGGAAAGCTGTTTGCCACCGATTTCTCAAACAGCGTCTATAGCGTGAACCCCGCAACCGGTGCGGCCACCCTACTCGCTAAGAACTCCGGTATCCCAGCGCCCCCGTTTACGCCCGGAACTCAGAACCCGGACGGAACATTCAACCTCATGGACCAAGCGATCTGGAGTGCGGGCGGCAAATTGTATGCCACTGATGACGCGTTCATATACAACTTTGCAAATTCCACCGTGGAGGCGATCTCCGTCGCCCCGAAGCTTTATAGCATCGATCCGACCACCGGATTAGCAACAGTGATCGGGTCAACCGATTTAGGCATCGGAGCAGCCACTAACGTTAACGGCATTACTTACGCCTTCAATGACCTGACAACTCAGATCGAGACGATTGATCTCTTAACCGGTGGAGCAACCCCCATTGGAAACTTCGATCCGGCTGCCGAGGTACTCCAAGGAGCATCGCCCGTTACGCCCGAGCCAGCATCGGTCGGGTTAGCCGGGCTCGGCTCTGCTGCGCTCCTTTTGTTCACGCGGCGCGGAAGAGTCTTTAAAACGTAAACGTCACCGAACCCACGGTGTTACTCCCGAGGCTGCCGGCAATCCGCAAGTTGAACTGGACTACTGCCTTGAAGCCCTCCCTGGTCCAAAATAGATCACGGCTCTATCGCTACAATCTGCGGAAGGAACGGGAATGTCCGAATGGCAGGCAGCGAAATACAAAGATTACCGATGGATCGTCGCTGGTCCTGAACTGGTGGGCGGAAGACCAACCCGGTGATGCTAATGACGAAGCATCCACTTAGGAACACCAGCGCATGTTAGTCATAAAGAATTGTTCCTCGCGAAAACATTCCTGAGCTAGCACCCTATCCCAGGCTGGGCCGCAACCCAGGTAGCCTCTCGCTGCGGATCGTCAACACACCGAAAAACGCCAACACGATCGCGGTAACAAAATGGGTCAGCGCCCGCGGGTCGAAAACATTGTTGATGCTCAGCCCGAAGGTAAACGCAAGCACCGCCCATCCGGCAGTTCCGACCGTCGTGATTACGGCGAGCGTTTTATCGTCGGGCCGTCCGGCACGCACGATATTCAACGCGCCCAGCAGTGCCGCAGCCAAAGAGGATCCCAACGACCATACCCAGATCCCACTCAGCGCCGGAAGCCAAAGCAGCGTTCCCGCCGTATGTCCGCAACTTCCGAGCACCAACAAAACGCCAAAGGCCCGATCAATCTTCTTCAACATGATCCTCCCTCTTTCCCCTTCTCAGTCCGAATCTAATTTTCACCTCAGAGCGACGCTCGAACGTAATACCCCGAACTTCCCCGCGCCCTAGTACGCCCGCAAACGAATGGGCACATGCGCTTACCTGGCAAAAGAGGATATTCTCATAAGAGATGTCGGCGCGCGTCATCAGCATCCGCGATTTCGCCCCCCGGCCCGGACAGTTCTCGCTCCTCCTCTCTGAACTGCCGGGACGCGGTGTCGAGACGGTGGGCGTCTTGCTGCTTGACCCGCAGACCGACACCCTGCATATCCGCTTACGCCGTGACTGGGAAGCGATTGCCAGTGATGACGACGCCGAAGTACTGGCCGAAATCGAAGAGGATTTGCAGGCGCAAGGCCACGAACTCGGCGGCACTGCTGTGCTGGAACAGCTCGAAAACATCGCCTCTCTCTCACTCCGCATCAGCGAGCGCGAGGCTGTCAGCGTCCGTGACTTTGATCGCAAGCTAAGCGATCTGTACCGCGAGCACGTTCCCGCTCAAGTGCTGCGCTTTCGCACCCACCTGCCCCGCTATTCGCTCGCCGTTGCTGCCGGTCCTTTTCTCACCAACCCCGAAGGCATCGAAGCCGATGAGTGGATTGAGGTACCACCCGACCTGAAGCTGGAAGACGATCTTTTCATCGCTCGCATTCAGGGCCACTCCATGGAACCGCGCATTCCCGATGGCAGTCTCTGCGTGTTCCGGCGCAATGTGGTCGGTTCCCGAAACAACCGGCTGGTCCTCGTCCGCAACTCCGAACTGGCCGACGATAACCAGTACACCGTCAAGCGCTATAAGAGCGAGAAGAAAGTAACCGAAGACGGCTTCATTCAGACACGCATCCGCCTTGAGAGCCTGAACCCGGCTTACCCCTCCTGGGATCTGGATATAGATGACGAAAAGTATCAGATTGTGGCCGAGTTTATTCGCGTTCTGGAATAGATCCCGAACCTTCCTTGTAATCGTTCGCCATTTAGTGCAGCGGCCGCTTTTTCCGCAGTGAACGCCCGCTTTCGCCGGCCAGTGCGAACTGCAACTTGCGCTCCACCGTATCGGCCCGATCCAGCCGGACAGCCACTTTGTCTCCAATCGAGAACGTTCGCCGGGTCCGCTCACCGATAATTTTTCGTACGTTCTCGTGATACAGATACCGGTCGCCTGGCAGCGTTTCCATCGGCACCAGCCCTTCCACAAAAAGTTCCGTCAACTCCACAAAGAACCCGTACTTGGTAGTGCTGATGATTAGCGCGCCAAATTCATCGCCAACACGCTCCTCCATGAACTTCACCTTTTTCCACTCGACCAGCTCCCGCTCGGCCTCTGCGGCGCGCCGTTCGGTGAAAGACGTATCGTTGCCGATCTCGTGCAGGGCATCGTCGTCCATAGCTGCCTGCCCCGAGCGCATGAACTCCTTCAAAATGCGGTGGACAATCAGGTCGGGATAGCGCCGGATCGGCGACGTGAAATGAGTGTACGCTTTTGCGGCCAGAGCGAAGTGCCCTTCATTGCGGTTGCTATAGCGCGCCTGCTTCAGAGATCTCAGCATGAGATAGCTGAGGATGCGCTCCTCCGGCTTTCCCGCGATCTTGGCAATCAACTTCTGATACTGCCGCGAAGATATGGTCAGATCGCCGCGTGGCAGCTCGATATCGCGTCGCGTCTTTCGTCCGTCTCGTCGTTTGTTAACCACCGGAAACCGCTTGACCGGTAGCGGACCAACGCCGAGAGAGTAACCAAAGTGAGCCGCGATCTCTTCGAAGTCACCAACGCGCTTGGCGTCAGGCTGCTCGTGAATGCGATAGAGAGACGGCACGAGTGCGGCTTCCAGATGGCCCGCTACAGCCTCGTTTGCCGCCAGCATGAATTCTTCGATAATGCGATGCGCGATGTTGCGATCCCCGCGAGCGACGCCAACCATCTGGCCAGACAAATCGAGGAGAATGTTGCTCTCGGGCATATCAAAATCGATGGAGCCGCGGCGGGTGCGCTTGCGGTTCAGAATCAGTGCCAAGTCGCGCATTAGTTCAAAGCGCTCCACAAGCCCGCTATACCGCTCCCGCAGGGCCCCGTCGCCTTCGAGCAGCCCAAACACGGAGGTATAAGTCATCCGCTCTGCACTGCGAATCACACCGGTGGTGAATTCCTGGGCCACCACATCCCCTGCGCCATCGATTTCGAGAAGGGCCGAAAGCACCAGCCGGTCTTCCCCTGGACGCAGAGAGCAGATGTCCGTAGACAGCTCGACCGGCAGCATGGGAACCGCCCGATCGGGAAAATATACGCTGGTTCCGCGCAGAGCCGCTTCCGCATCAATCGCTGAACCAGGCGTGACGTAGTGGCTCACATCTGCGATGTGCACCTGCAGAACGAAGTGGCCGTTTGGCAGACGCTCTACCCAGACAGCGTCATCAAAGTCCCGCGCAGTCTCGCCATCGATGGTGACAATCTCCAGTTGACGGAAATCGCGGCGTCGTTCGTCCTCACCCAAAGCGAAGCTGCGCTGAATGTCGAGAGCCTGCTCCACCGCTTCCGGCGGAAATTCATGCGGCAGGTGGTGCTTGCGAATGACGATCTCGACGTCAATTCCGAAATCGCCGGGGAAGCCGAGGATTTCGATAACCCGGCCCACCGCGTGGTCGCCGCCTTCAGAAAATTCGAGAAGCTCGGCCGTGACAACCATCCCGTCCAAGTCTTCCACCGAGCGCACCTCGCGCGGCGCCACACCGACGCGATCGACGATGGTGCGGCTTGCCGGAAGCTCCATCCCCTCAGGAATCTCGATCCACTGCCGGATGCGGTCATCCGCCGGGATAACGAAGTTCCCGCGCCGCTTGATCTGAAACTCTCCCACCACCCTGACGTGAGCGCGCCGCAGAATGCGCACGACAACGCCTTCCGCCCGGCCCTCGCTGCTCTGGCGCACGATCTGGACCAGCGCCCGGTCGCCATGCATCCCTTTCTGGGCCTCCGGAGGCGGCAAGAAAATGTCGGTGTGCACTTCGCCCGCAGCCGCATCCGGAACCAGAAATCCAAACCCGTCCCGATGGATGGACAGGCGCCCGGCAACGAATTCTGCGTTGCGGCCCACAGCAATGAAATGACCTGAGCGCATCTCGACCAGCGCTCCCTTGTCGGTCAGCCGGTCCAGCGCGTCTTCGAGCGTGTCTCGATTCTCACCAGTCAGCCGCAGCTCTTTGACCAGTTGCTTGTAAGTCGCCCGGCCGTGCGGAAGCTGCCGGATATGGGCCATCAGACTGGCATCGGTGAACGCCAAAGGCCCGCTCTTTGCGAGCGTAACGGTCGAGGCCGGTGAAGGCTGAGAATCTTTTCCGGAGTGCTTCGGCACACTATCGTGATTATAGAAATGAGTTCCGGCCTGGTTTTCGCGGGGCCTGGTTTTGCGTGGCCTGGTTTTGCGTGGCCTGGTTTTTGCGTGGCCTTATTTTCGCGTGACTTGGTTCTTCCATGCCCTGAAACTCGCCTCCACCGAGCCGACTATTCTTGGAACATGGGCTTGCCCCTCGACGGAAAGGTCTCGCTCGTCACCGGCGCTTCCCGAGGCATCGGCGCTGCCACTGCGATCAAGCTGCCCCCTCTCGGCTGAAAAGTAGGCTGACGATCGAGCGATGCGCGGCTTGCTCACTGACAAAAGTACGTCTTGCCGAGGGCCTCATCCGGCGCGTTCTTTTAGCAAGGCGCGGATGGCGCGTAACTCGTCGCTGCGTACCGGCTGCGTCGTCGGTAACCGCGCTCTACCGGGCGATGCAGAAATCCGCTTTCGGTGTCCATTTGATCGAGCTTCAACCCGTCCGCTATGCGGATTTACAACCAAGGCACGACTTCCTCGACACAATGGCTCACTTTGTCGAGAGTAAAGCGCGGGTCAGAACAATACATCATCGTCGGCATGTCAATTGATGGCGGCGGGCGTTTCAGCTTTACGGGCATTTCCGTCATTAAAAGCATCTTATCCATGGCGGGGCCGGGAAAAGGGCACGTCTGGCGACGCAACTGAGCGCGGCCGTTATGGCTTTGGGGGGGACCGCCCCTTCGCGGGGGAGCCAAAACAGCGTTATTGACAGTTAGAGACGTCGGTTAAAGTGCCTTTGCCCCTTACGTGGTTGGATCGCGTGAAAGCGGCAGTTATGACGCGGGTGTCGCAAACGACCTTTGCGGGACTGCACGAAAGTGGAATAAAAAAGGGAAGTGACAAGGGAAAGGGCTGACAGTAAAATAGTTGGCCATGGAATGGACACTCTGCAATCTGGTCGAAAGAAATCCTGACAAACTCGGCGGCAAGCCGGTTGTCCGTGGAACGCGCGTAGCTGTGGACACCATCCTTGATGATTTCGACCAAGGCTCTGGCGTTGAGGAAATTCACGAGAACTTTCCGTCCGTTCCCATAAGCACAATCAAGAAGCTGATCGAGTTCGCCCGGACCCATGCGTGAAAGTGCTGATCGACGAATGCTTGCCGCACAAGCTAAGACTGCATCTCACGAGGCATGAGGCGGTGACTGCCGTCTATGCCGGTTTCGGTGGTTTGAAGAACGGAGCCTTGTTGCAAGCTGCCGAAACTGCGGAGTTCGAGGTCATTGTTACCGGAGACTTGGCCATGCGCACATTCACGCGCGTTAATATCGGCGTTTTCAGCCGTAAGCGCAAATAGGGTCGCGGTTGTCGCATCCATCAAAGCACCTTTTGGGGATAGGCGGGTTAACGTAAAAATCAGAGGGGATTAGAGTTTCGTGCTTCTAGTGTTAGCGTCCGCCGCTTGTTGTTTGAACAATTCGGAGGACAGATGGAATTATATTCATACCGTCGGAGAATCTCTTGTTGAACGGCTTAAAGCATCCTGGGCGGGTTAACGAGCTTGGTGAGTTGGTGATGTGGGGCAAGGGGACAGGTTAAAAACGGATCGAACCGGGTTCATGCCCCGGCGTGTTTCGCCCTTCAAAAAACTTGACTGAGCTTTGGCGACTGATGCAATGTGACACGCAACTATAGGCAGAAGTGTTCCGACGCTTACCCTTTGTTGAACAAGGCTTCATTCGCTTTCACTATATGTACGTCTTGAGTGTGCAACGAACATGCCGCAGTCTATCGTGCTTACTACCGGGACGCGCGGGCCTCTGTGCCAAAGAAATCCTGTGAACATCGGGCCTGACCATAAGACAGTTGGTGGCCTACATATTCATGACGGCAAAAGAACGGCCTCTAAGCCACTGCTGCTTTTGCATCTTGTTATCACCTGTGAAACAAACGCTCAATCAGCTTGAGCGACGCACCGTTCTTGATACCGCCCCACTGCATACTGACAACTATGTGAACCTCATGCCGAAGCAGGGACCGCGCCAGCTTGCGCGGTATATCCTCATCAAGCAGAACTTTCTAGGAATGAGTTCCGGCCTGGCTTTTGCATGGCCTTGTTTTCGCGTGACTTGGTTCTCGCATACCCTGAAACTCGCCTCCACGACGCCGACTATTCTTGGAACATGGGCTTGCCCCTCGACGGAAAGGTCTCGCTCGTCACCGGCGCTTCCCGAGGCATCGGCGCTGCCACTGCGATCAAGCTGGCCTCTCTCGGCTCCGAACTCGTACTGAATTTCCGGAATAAGAGCGCCCGCGCGGAAAACGTTTCCCGCGAGATCGCCAAGCTCGGTAGAAGAGCCGTTGCCCTTCAGGCCGACCTGACGGTCGAAGCTGAACTCCACGCGATGATGGCCGCCATCCGCCAGAGCTTTCCTCGCCTCGACATACTCGTGCTTAACGCCAGCGGCGGTTTGGAAAAAGGAAAAGCGGAAGATTACGCGATGATCCTGAACCGCACCGCACAACTTCAAACAGCCACGCTCGCCGCACCGCTTATGCCTGAAAAAGGCAGAATCGTGTTCGTAACCAGTCACTGGGCTCACTTCTACGGGCAAAAGCCCGTCGCCCCTGACTACGAGGTGGTGGCCAAAAGCAAATACGCTGGTGAGCAAGCACTTCGGGATTATGCCCCCGAACTGGAGCGAAGCGGCATATCGCTCGTAGTTGTTAGCGGTGACGCGATTGAGGGGACCATCACTCCCCGTTTGTTGGAGCGTAAGCATCCGGGACTGACGAAACATCGACGGGAACGCGCCCACACCCTGCCCACCGTAGACGAGTTCGCCGAAATCATTGCCACAGCAGCAGCCGACAACAGCTTGCGGAGTGGCCATACTATTTTCGTCGGCTCCACTGAGTACTGAGGAGGGCTAGGCCTTACTCACGCGACTGTCCATCTCTCTACAGGTAAAGTGGATTGATATGGATGACCAACCAGTAGGGAGTTTCGAATATTCTGGCCTGAAGGCCGAGGTCTACAGCTCGAACCTTCCAGGTGAATTTAGAATTGTTTTTCGAGATGCTTCTGGTAACACTCTGGAAGAAACGCCACTTACTGGTGTCAGCACATATCGGCAGCGGGAAACCGAAATTATGGAACGATTGCGACAGCTCTCCGAAGGAAAGGATACAGCCCCTTCGCCGGACCTTACCAGCGCAGGCGAATACTAACCAGAACGGCATCGCCAGTTGATAGTTAACGTCCTCACTGTGCCCGGTTGGCACGGCTCCCCGTCAGGTCACTGGCAAACAAGATGGGAAGGTCGCTTCGGCAATTGCTCTCGCGTCGAACAGAATAGTTGGGAATGTCCACAGCTCCCTTCCTGGGTGGCAAATCTCGATACGGCGATTCGCGCCAGTAATCCGCCCGTTATCCTGGTCGCTCACAGTTTGGGATGCTTAGCCGTCGCTCACTGGGCCCGGTTCGGTGATCGTCAAGTTTGGCCCCTCAGTGCGCTGCTGGTTGCGCCGCCCTGGGCGGGAGACGAGATGTCTTCTCCGCCCGAAGTCCAAAGCTTTCTCCCCATCCCCACCGAACCTCTTCCCTTCCCGTCCATCCTCGTCGGAAGCCAGAGCGATCCCTACACGTCGCTTCAGGCTGCAGAAAAACTCGCCGCTCAATGGGGCTCAGAATTCATAGATGCCGGCGATGTCGGACACATTAACGTCGAGTCCGGTCACGGGGAATGGCCCCACGGCGAGCAGATCTTATCCCGACTGCTCAACACTGCCTCATCACCCCGTTCACCTCGCTTCTAGTTTTCACATTTCGGGAACTTTTCACATAGCTTGACACTTCTAAACCAGCAGCACAGGAGTGTTCTTGCCAGCTTTTTTCGCCCTTCAGCGAGCCGTCTCGTTTACCTTATCTGCAGTGCTCGCAGCCCTTAGTACAGCATCTGCCTTAGCGGAACTTCCCGTTCGCCAGATCATTCTCTACAAGCACGGCATCGCCTTCTTCGAACGCGAAGGAACTGTTAATAGCGGCGAAGAAGCGCGCCTTGTTTTTAAAAATACCGACATGAATGACGTTCTTAAGTCACTCACCGTGAACGATGCTGGCGGTGGTCGCGTCCTCGGCATCCGTTACGATTCGAACGAAACACTGGCCGACGAGCTCACCAAATTCCCCTTCACCATCGGCGACACCGAATACCTCAGCACGTTTCTTGACCGGCTCAAAGGCTCGCATATCGAACTTAAATCCGGTGAACGGACCGTTAGCGGCGCTATCCTGAGTGCCCGCGCAGTAGAGGGTGGTCCCGATGCCGATAAGCGCGTCATGCGTGAGCAGATCACCGTTCTTCTTGATAGCGGAGAAATGGCCAACTTCGACCTCAGCGCTATCTCCTCGCTTCGCCTGCTCGATGCGCGCCTTCAATCTCAACTGACTCAGTATCTGCAAACACTTGCGCAAGGCAAAACGCGGGACAAGCGCACTGTCTATATCGATTCAACCGCTGCCGCGGCCCGCAATCTCCATATCTCTTACATCACTCCCGCTGCTATCTGGAAATCGTCCTATCGCCTCAGCTTGGGTGACGCCACATCCACACTGGAGGGCTGGGCCATCGTCGACAACACCACCGATGAAGACTGGTCAAACGTGAAGCTGTCGGTCGTCTCCGGCCGGCCCATTTCGTTCATCAGCCTTCTCGATACTCCGCGTTACGGCAACCGCCAGATCGCCGAGCTGCCCGAAGATCGCGCGGCAGGCCCGGTTGTTTACGGCGGTAGCGTCGATGGTGCGCCCGTTACAGACTCCGGCCAGGGTGGGGGAACAGGCGGTGGCGTCTATCGCCAAAGGGGACAAGCCGGTGGAGTCATCGCCGGTGTTCTGGGCGGCGTCTCCGGAGCGCCCCCTCCACCGCCTCCTGCCCCCAACGCGAAACAGTTTGTCGCCAATCAACTGATGTCCCCCGGCGCAGGCCTGACACTCCGCGAACAAATGGAACCGCAAAGCTCCGTCCAAGGCGCCACCGGCAGCACACTCGGCGAGCTCTTCGAATACAATTTCGCCGGCCCTGTGACCGTCAAGCGCAACCAATCGGCCATGCTCCCTTTCTTGCAGGACAAGATCGCTGCCCGCAAGCTCCTCATTTACACCGAGCACGACGGCGAACACCCGGTCAACGCAGCGGAAATTACTAACTCCACCGCGAAGACGCTCGATGGGGGTCCCATCACCATTTACGACAGCGGCGCCTACGGCGGGGAAGCCTTGGTCGAGACGGTCAAAGCCGGTGACAAACGCCTGATCGGTTACGCGGTCGATTACGGTACTCGAATTACCACGGCTTACGAAAGCCCCAACCAGACGATTCGCGAGATCCATGCCGCGCTCGGCCTCGTCCGCATCCGTTATGCCGAACACCAAACGCGCACCTACACAATAAAAAATGTGGATTCGAAACCGAAGAGGCTGCTGGTTCAGCAGGAAGGCTTAACGCAGTACGAAGTGCTCTCGCCCAAACCTACCGAACGCACCGCTACCGCTTACCGTTTCGAAGTACAGGTGCCCGCAAACGGCGGCCAGACATTGAAGGTTCAACAGGAGCGTGTCTACGAAAACAGCACCGCAATTCTCAGTTCTGACCGCGATTACCTTCTCACTCTGATCGAGAACAAAAATCTCTCCGAGACCGGACGCAAGCAACTCGGCGTCATCTCCGACCTGAAGCGCCGTCTTGCCGGCGTGGACAGTGATCTGGAAGCCGCAAAGACTCAGTCGGGTGAACTCACCGACGATCAAACCCGCCTGCGCCAGAACATCGACAGCCTGAACAAAGTCGCCGGGCAAGAAGATCAAGTCCGTCGCTATTCGGCGCAGCTGGCCGGAAACGAAGCGCAGCTTGCCAAACTTCGCGATACGCGACGCAATCTGACCACCTCCAAAGCGGACCTGGATACTCAGATCCGAAACACGGTCAATGCACTCGACTTTTAATGAGAATTACGACGCCACGCGCCTCTGTTCGCCGCCCACTAACTCGAACTCCGGAGCCTTCCGCCCGCCGCCGTTCAACCCCAGCGCTTCTCGCAACGCCACTTCGATCGTCTGTCTCAGATCCTGACGATCGGTCAGCGTCTGCCGCGCATTCTCCCGGCCCTGCCCAATCCGTTCGCCCTTATAGCTGTACCAGGATCCGCTCTTTTCAATCAGTGCCTGCTGCACTCCCAGATCGAGAATGTCGCCCTCTCTCGAAATGCCCTTGCCATAGAGAATGTCGACTTCAGCTTCCCGGAACGGCGCAGCAATTTTGTTCTTCACAATTTTGATCTTTGTGCGATTGCCCACCACAACTTCGCCTTCTTTTAAGGCCGTCATTCGTCGCACTTCCACGCGCACCGACGCGTAAAACTTCAGCGCCCTTCCACCGGTCGTCGTCTCCGGGTTGCCAAACATCACGCCGATCTTTTCTCGTAACTGGTTGATGAACACCAGGCACGTGTTTGCTCGCGAAACCGACGCCGTCAGCTTACGCAACGCTTGCGACATCATCCGCGCCTGTAGACCCATGTGGCTGTCGCCCATCTCGCCTTCGATCTCTGCCTTCGGAGTGAGCGCCGCTACCGAGTCCACAATGATCACGTCGATCGCCTGCGAGCCTACCAACGCTTGCGCAATCTCCAGCGCCTGCTCCCCGTAATCGGGCTGCGAAACAATCAGGTTCTCTGTATCCACTCCGAGCTTCGTCGCATACGTCGGATCGAGCGCGTGCTCTGCATCGATAAATGCCGCCACGCCGCCTGCTTTCTGCACCTCAGCGATCACGTGCAGCGCTAAAGTCGTTTTGCCCGAGGACTCCGGCCCGAATATCTCAATCACGCGTCCCCGTGGGAAGCCGCCCGCCCCGAGCGCGTTATCGACAGCGATCGACCCCGTCGAAATTACCTCAACCGGGAGCGCCGCCCGCGACCCCAGCATCAAAACCGAACCCTTGCCAAACTGTTTGTCCATCTGCGCTAACGTCGCCAGAATCTGTTTGCGTCGCTCGTCCATCCCAAGTCCTCCCGTGCAAACAGGAAGTTGCTCCCTTGCCACTCGCCTCTCTTTACACCTCGGTCAGGAAATCCCTATATCCGGTACCACTTTGCAAATCTAATGCAAATCTGTCAGTCTGTGCAGGATGGTTTTCACGCAGAAGTACGGGTCTGTCACCCTCGCTGCCGTTCTGTTCTCTTTCGCTCTCGCCCAAGCCGGACCAGTGCCCCGCCAGGACACTGCTTGGAAACGCTATCGCAATCCCGGCGCAAATTTCTGTGTTAGCTATCCGTCAAAGTGGCTCGTCACCGATGTCTACGAGGGTTCCGGCATCGTTTTCTCGAGTGGTGCCAAAAAACACTCCCGGCCTTCCGGGGAAATCGATATCAGTGCCCAGCCCATCCCCAACTCTCTGACAGAAACTTCTTTTACCTTGGGCGGCGACTTCCAAACCCATGTCGAAGGCCTGAAACGCTTTGTCCGCGCGACAGATCTCGAAATTCTCGACAAGCGCGATCTAAGCTTGTTCGGAACCTCCGCACTCTGGGCCAAAGATCGCTATACCGATCCGCTCGATCACTCCTCCTGGCTTGAGGAAATAGTGCTGACTCGCCGTGAAAACGTGCTCTACCGGATTGAACTCGAATGCCGCTCCGAACAGGCCGCTCGCTTTGAGTCCGTCTTCAACCAGATCGTCGCCAGCTTTCAGCCCGGCTGCAGTTGACCTGTCGAAAACCAAAGTACTTCCTAGCCTAGTAGGTACCCATCGGACTAGGAGGATTCATCCGCAAGAAATTAGAATCCGTACAGGACGGTGTATGGGACTGCCTGTTCGAGTGTCATCCGCATCCTCGGCTTTTACCCCTCAACGGCAAGCCGACCTCTACCGATCTAGCAGACCCTTCAACGGACTGCCTGCAGATTCTCTAGGAGGAAGCTGTATCTTAATGGCTCTCTTGTTAGCAGTAGCCGTTCTTTTATTCCTGGCTATGTCTATCGGATAACGCTTTCCTTCTCAGCCGCCGCTGCCGCCTGCTTCTTCGCCATATACACGGCGACGAAGTAAACAGCGAAGCTCAAAACAAGCACGGCGATCGTAATCTTAAAAACCAGGGTTATCGCGAAACAAAGTACTGCAACCCCAAAGAGCCAGATCAAGGATTCGCCCGCGAACGCCTGGCCCCACTGTGGTTTAGCCCCGGAAGACGGAACTCGCGCCGTCAGAGAAGGCCAGAATCGTGGAACGGCATTTAAGTACCCGAGGTAAGACGCGCCCTGTTCGCGTCGAAGCCCATCTTCCTCCCGCAGGATCAGACGATAAACGAACAGCCACATAGCCGCCACCATGAAGAGCCAACCGAGGCGGCTCGCCATCGTCCCCATTCCTGCCATCATTGGCAAATTAGCCAGATACAGCGGGTTGCGCACGTAACGATATGGACCGTCAGCAACGATCGCCGCTGAATGCTGGCTCATATCGTGAACGATCTCCGTACGCAAATACGCCGTTGCCCAGGTGCGCAGCGCTGCGGCCAGGAACACGAGCAGCGCGCCAGCGCCGAAGATGATGCGCAGCCAATTGTTCTCCTGACTGCTATCCGGGGCCAATCCCGGGGCCATCCAGTGCAGGAGCCCCACAGCGAAATTTGTGTGGTCCACCTGATAGAGCCCGAATCCCACCCAGAAAAAGGCACCCATCACCCAGAATCGTTGTTCGAATTCAAATTTTGTTGCCCGCATCGTAAACAAATGTGTCGAAAAAAGGTCGCTGTACATCATACCGTCCTCTTGACAGCTGCTCAGCATAGATGCTACTTTTCTAGCAGTATGCTAAAGCCGCAGCACACACTTAGCCGGCGCGAGCGCCAGATCATGGACGTCCTCTACCGCTGCGGTCGCGCCACGGCGGCTGCTATCCACCAAGGCATTCCTGATCCGCCCAGTTACTCCGCTGTTCGCGCCATGCTTCGTGTTCTTGAAGAGAAGAAGCATGTTCGTCACGAGGAGAAAGATCTCCGCTACGTGTTTATTCCCATCGTGCCCCGCGACAAAGCCCGCAAATCTGCAGTGCGTCACCTGCTTGATACGTTTTTCGATGGGTCTCCCGAACAGGCCGTCGCTACTTTGCTTGACCTCTCCGCAGCCGACCTTTCGGAAGAGGAATTTGATCGCCTGGCCGCCCTTGTGGAGAAGGCCAGGAAAGAGGGACGCTGATGCTTCTGCTCTCTGCTGGTCTGTTCATCCGGTCTGCTGCACTACTTCTCACCGCAGAGATCCTCCGGCGTTTTCCTCGACGGTCTGATCCCGTCTACCGGCACCGCATCATCCTGGCTTCCTTTGCCCTTCTCGGGATTTGGCCCCTCTTTTCGGCTGCGCTTCCCCACATCCACCTTCCGCTCTGGCCCATTGCGCCCCTGCGCGGCTCCGTCACCGTCCGGCAAACCATTCTGGTGTTCGCACAGGCAACACCCGCACACTTTGCTTTCAATGGGCCCTTGCTCATCTGGATTACCGGCGTCTTTCTGGCCTTTGCACCCGTCATCATCGGATACCTGAACGTCTTGCGGACCGCGCGACAGGCCACTCTGCTCAAAGACCCTCAATGGAACTTGCTCCTTCAAGAGCTGTGCAATAACCGCAACCTGGTCCGCATACCGCAGTTGCTGCTTTCGTCTGCGCCGGTCATGCCCCTGACCTTTGGACTGCTCCGGCCGCATATTCTCCTTCCGGCAAATTGTCTCGAGTGGGCCTCGTCCCGCCGGCGCATGGTTCTCCTTCACGAACTCGCTCATATCCAAAGGCACGACAGTTTCGCTCAGCTCTTCGCCAGTCTGATCACTGCGCTCTGGTGGTTCCAACCACTCTGCTGGATGGGCCGCAGGAGTCTCCGCCGGGAGAGTGAACACGCTTGCGATGCCGCGGTGCTCGCTTCTGGAGTGCGCCAGTCCCAATATGCCAGCGAGTTACTTGCCATCGCACACGATTTCCGGCCGGGCCGATTTTGGTCAGCTGCTGCCGTTACGGTAGCTCGCCGCGGTGAGTTGGAGTCCCGCCTGAACACCATCCTTGACCCGCAACCGTTTCGCCGGGCGCGAAACCTGTTCATCCCCTCCATCTGTACACTCACCCTGCTCACCATGGCCGCTTCAGCGGTCACCCTCGTTCCCAAACAGCAACTTAGTCCTTCAGGAGGTTCACTTATGAAACGCACACTGTTATCCGGTCTGCTGACCTCAGCAGGCCTTTCCGCCGCCACCATCGCAGGATCACTCTTCGACGGAAGTGGCGTCGCCATCCCTAGCGCGAAAGCATCGCTCTTCAATCCCGATACAGCCTTCACCCAGGAATTGACTACGACTCCCGACGGCCGGTTTACCTTCGGTGATTTGCCTGCCGGTCAGTACATCCTGCGCATTGAGAAACCCGGCTTCGCCTCACTGTTCCGCGAGTTCAACGTGCAATCTACGTCGAGTGTGGAGCGTGGACTCGTTCTGAAGCTGGGCTCGGCCCAGGAAAAAGGAAATGACCAGGCCGCTACGGGCGAGCGCGCAGCCTTGCCTCAGGCTTTGAATCCGAAACAGCTTCGCATCGGCGGCGCTGCCCAGCAAACCAATCTGATCGCCAAAGTGCAACCCGTTTATCCAGCAGCCGCAAAAGCAGCTCGAGTTCAGGGCAAAGTCGTACTGGATACTGCGATCTCGGCCGAAGGCGTTCCCCAAGAGATCAGCGTCATCGCTTCGCCCAGCGACGATCTGACTCAATCAGCGCTGGAGGCCGTTCGCCAGTGGCGCTATCGGCCTACGCTCCTGAACGGCAACCCGATCGAGGTAATCACCCAGGTGGAAATCAACTACACCCTATCCCAATAAGTTCGCCCTGCCAAGTTTACTGGTTCAGAATCAATCAACGTATCGTCAATACGGTCGGCTGGCCGGCTAAAAGATTGCTGGAGGCCACCGGAGCATGAACCGCACGATTGAACAACAGATTGCCAAAGCCGAAGCAAAACTGGCCCGGCTGCGGAATCAGTCACGGCAATTAGAGAACGGACAGAAGATTATCCTGGGCGGCATGGTGCTAGCTTCTGCGCGCCATGATTGCCCGTATTCGTTCCTGGGTCATCAAGGAAGCGGAAAAGCAGTGACTCGCGACATGGACAAGAAACGATTGCAGCCGCTCTTAGACGAACTCCGGGCCATCAATGCGAACCCCAAAGGGCCACCTGTCGCTGCGCCTGAAACGGAGACAGCCGACGCGAAGAAATCACATCCGGCGGAGCTGGCGCGGCAAGCCGCTTGAGTTAAAAACAGCCTAAGCTTTGCTGGTATACGTCAGTTATGCCTGGAATCGAATATTTATATCTGGCTGAAGAAGATCTGTACCGCCTCGGCAATGCCACCACTCCGAATTGGATCACGTGAGAAAAGAAAACAGTAAGGACGTGGACACCTACCTTCAAAATGGGTTACTGATGGTAAGGGCTAATGGTCGAGGAATCAGTCTTCTGACTGAGACCGGTGCTGTCACGCCGTGATGCGTGGCTCTGGCTAGTTCCGAAAAATACGCCGATGCCGCCCGGCTTGGCATTACATCACGATACCAAGGAACATTATCATCTTTGCCCAGCATTTGATGTGACGTTAGATGAATACCGTGCTTTGTTGGCAAAGCTGGCCCGTAACTGTCAAAGGATTCGGAAGATATGAAGCTAGAACTTGATTGGACCGAAACAAAGTTCATCCGGGAAGCCTTGGCCGAACTGACCGAGACTTGGCGAGAAAAAGGCAAAGACGTTCTGGTTCTCGAACGTTTGCGATCCCGGTTCGAGACGACGTTCCTGAACGCCTTCGGCGAAGTGAATGAACGCGCATGGGGACCGGTACCAGTAGGATATGGGCCTAGTCCGGCAAACTCTAAACCGACTATGACTCTTGAGTTCGACAATCGGGAGATTAGCTTTTTGCGTGAAGCCTTGCAAGATCTGGAATTAAAGTGGAGCAAGATTGCCGAAACGACGCTGGAGGAAGAACAACGTGAGGAGTACCGGGGGGAAGTATCGGCCCTTCGTCCAGTGAGATGTCAGATCGAGCAAAGACTATTGGCAGAGTCGGAATCGTTAGCACCGACTACGATTTGATGCGCTTTTAACATCTTGGTGTTACCTCAGGAAACGGTATCCGCTTTGAACCCGAATCATGGAAGCCCTTCTCTAAAAACGAGTTGTGGCAAGCCCCCGGTCTCGAAAACGGTGGGTTTCGGTTAGATGTGGTTTTGTTCGCTTTATAAGGGGAGAATCGTGGTCGGGCCTGTGTGAATTTGGAAATCGCTGCGTGATTTCCAAGGACGGTGGGAAGGGTGGTAATCCGGCTTTTGGTTTTCCAGGCTTTCCACGGGCGTCATTCGCACAGTACCTTTTTGATTCCTGCTATTGAGGTTGTCCACAGTTTGAATCTCATTACTACTGGTCTTAACTACTGGTTACCTTATATACCTCCTGGTAATTCAAAGTGGAAAACTTCTGTTTTCCTTACAGCTTTGCCACAGAAATGAGGATTTTCGGAATGGGTGGCTTATAGGTGTGTAGGTCACGCCTCCAGTCGCAGGTGCGTCCCATTCCACGCGGGCATCAGGATAGACGAACTTCTCGGATAGCCCATCACCCCAGGCCATAATGTCTGCTGAGTACTAACATCCGGCACTAGCCACGTCTTGATAGGCTTGATGAGCGAAATATTGAGAACTCGTCCGTTGTTGTAGGTAAAACCCATTTGCACTTTGCAGGCGGCTAGAGAGAAGACCTGTTTGTTGAAGCTGCGGTACTCGCTGCCTTGCGGGTCAATGCCAAGCTTTAGCATGTATTCACGTTTGGTGTTTCCTACTTTCACGAAGCGTCGACCCAATCCGCGCTGGAGGC
>CAXTMN010000006.1:56123-79751 GCA_964245395.1 uncultured Bryobacteraceae bacterium | reverse complement strand
TCCTAAGACGGGGCGATCGAAACACACTCCGCTCTACTCGGGAACGACGTTTCACCGGGTGATTGCAGGGTTTATGATTCAAGGCGGCGACCCTGCGGGGGACGGGACCGGCGCTCCGGGCTACCAGTTCGACAATGAGATCGATCCGAGCCGGAAGTTCGATCATCCCGGCGTTCTCGCCATGGCCAACTCCGGCCCAAACACAAACGGCTGCCAATTTTTCATTACCGTCGGCGTCGCAGAACACTTGAATGGCGACTATTCGATTTTCGGGGAGGTTGCATCGGGCCAGGACGTTGCAGATGCGATCTCGAAGGTGCCGAAGGACGAGAACGACAAACCGCTGACGGCGGTCACTATAACCGCTATTGCCATCCGAACAGTGGGGAGTGGGCAGTGAGCAATGAAGAGTGGGAAGCGGGGAGTGGAGGTTAGTCACAAGGCGGCAAGAATTTTTATCTGGATTTTTTTTCAATGACATAGCTTCATTGGAGGGTCCATCAGAAAGTGAGCGGGAGCTAAACCTTGATCAGGACAGAGTGATTGAGCCGCTGTCCGACGAGGAGATTCAATGAGACGGTTGGCGGTAGCTGCTTTTGTGTCGGTGTTTACTGCGATTGGGTATGGGCAGGGAACATTTCAGATCAATGGCACACCGATACCGGTTGAACTGCTCCAACAAAACTATGGCAGTCTTCCGAAGGGAATTGGCGCTTACGACTTGAGTATCTGCAACGTGACCGCAAGCAAGCAGTCGATTGTGAGCAGCAAAATTTATCAGGCGCTTGCGGAATCGAATACGCCGCTGCAGCCAATCGGGCGGCAGATCATGCTGGCGGCAATCCTGCGGAGCCAGAATCGTAG
Organism: uncultured Bryobacteraceae bacterium; assembly: GCA_964245395.1. GTDB lineage: Bacteria > Acidobacteriota > Terriglobia > Bryobacterales > Bryobacteraceae > Bog-105. Next base: position 78,887 of record CAXTMN010000006.1, on the reverse strand, counting down.
CAAAGCGGCCATTTTCAGCATGATTCTGAACTCTCTCACCGGGGTTTATTCAGTGCTGGGTTCATCAAAGTACAAGGTGCCACTCAGTGCATTGACCGCCGGGGCTATTGTTTCGCTTTCCGGCCAGCAGATTCTGACCGGACTGAAACCGATGCTGCCGGCAGATCAAGTAGAGAAATTTGAGACGCAAGTTCTAGAGCCAGCGCTGGTGCTCGATGGCGGCTCTTGTGTTGAGCGAACGGTATTTACTGCGAATCCGGCCGTCGCCGCGGGTGCGGCTGCTAAGCCAAGACTGAGGCCGGAATCTTTGACCTTCCATATCCAATGAATCAGGCGTGTTCTACGCGTGTGGGCACACGCGAGAAGTCTCAGCGACGGGCATCGCTGCCTCAGACTGGTTGAACTGCCAAATTTATTGGATGTGGTTCCGTGCTGGATTGGGCATCCGGCATGGAAGGGCGCGTCACTCGGACAGGTGGCGCGCCCGCTCCTAATCTTGCAGACGACGCCAGCTATTTTGCGGGCATGGCAAAGTAGCGGTTTGACTTCCTATTCCCGCAGACTTTCCTGGGCGACCGCTCCCAATCGCATCGCTGAGCTCACGGCTGAGAAGAGACGGCTGGGGGTATCGCTGATCGACTTGACGGCTTCGAATCCGACGGAGGCCATTGGCAACTACCCGCACGATCTTATCGGCCAGGCGTATGGCAGCCTGCGGGATTTTACCTACCGGCCGGATCCGCTGGGCAGCAAGAAAGCCCGGCAGGCTATCGCAGCTTACTATCAGCAACGAGCGATCAAGGTGTCACCGGAACGGCTAGTTGTCACGGCCAGCACAAGCGAAGCATATACGCTGCTGTTTAAGCTGCTGTGCGATCCGGGTGATGAAGTCTTAGTGCCGATTCCCTCTTACCCGCTGTTTGAATACCTGGCCGCAATGGAGTGTGTCGGTATCGCCCCGTACCGGCTCTTGTACGACGGCAGCTGGTTTATCGATTTCGAGCACCTGAGGGAGCAGATCTCGACACGCTCGAAAGCAATTGTCATTGTGAATCCTAACAATCCCACGGGCTCCTTTCTGAAGGTTCAGGAGCTTACGGAGCTGATCGCTCTCGCTCAGGAATGCAGCTTGCCGATCATCTCGGACGAGGTTTTCATGGATTATCCGCTCGAGGTTTCAAGTGACAGGGTTGGAACGCTGATTGGCACACCATATTCACTCAGTTTTTCGTTGAATGGCCTCTCGAAAGCGGCCGGCATGCCGCAAATGAAACTCGGCTGGATTGCTATCAACGGGCCGGATCGGGACTCTCAGCTGGCTAGGGACCGATTGGAACTGCTTACGGATAACCTGCTGTCCGTGGCAACGCCCGTGCAAGAAGTTCTGCCAGAGCTGCTGCACATTGGCTCGGATATTCGTAAGAAATTGGCCGAGCAGATCGCAAAGAACTTCGACCGGCTATTGACAAGTCTCGGTGAGACGCCCGCGCACGCACTTTTTACGGAAGGGGGATGGTCGGCCATTTTGCAAGTTCCCCGAACACAGCCGGAGGAGGCATTTGTTATGAAACTTCTTCAAGATCAGAATGTACTTGTGCAGCCGGGGTATTTCTTTGACATGCCCTCGGAAGCGTACGTTGTGGTTAGTCTGATTGCGCTCCCGGACAAATTTGCCGAGGGCATAGAGCGTTTGAAGCTGCTAGTCACTCAACACTGAATGCACGTTTGATCTGAGACGTGGTATTTCCGATCAGATCGTGAAGGGTTAAGGCAATCAGATATTGCCCTCGAGGGGCGTTTGACGGCAGCTTGAATTCGGCAGAACCCGGTAGATATTGAGCCGGATAGAAACTGGTTCCATCCAGTTCGGCAGCTTTGGCATCATTGACCAGAATTTTGCCATCCGGCCGGAACACGGCAAAACCGTAGGAAAGGTGATGTTGGTGGTCTTTGCCTGTCTTAAAACCGACGATTTCGAATCGTGCGAAGACGGTGTCGCCCTGAGCGAAAGCAGGGGTTTCCAAGAGCTCTCGATCGTTCTCTTTTCGCAAAAAGCCGAACTGTTCAGTAGCAACAGAGCTTGACGGCTGTACTTGTACTCCGCCTACCTGGAAGGGAAAGTCTCTTGCTGTTTCGGTTTTCCCGAACGAATCTTTAACGGCAACGTGAATCTGAAATCGTCCTGCTGCTAAGTAGGAAGGCAACAGCAAGGAGATCCGGCGCTTCGGAGTCCAGTTCTTATCTTCCGGGTTGATTTCGGCGTCAATCTTGTCCGAGGCAGGCGCTGCGAGCGGAACGCGGTTCAAGTCCTCAGCCTCTACTTCATACGAGAGCGAGATCTTCCGGCCTTTCTCTGGCCCCTCTGAGTAAATCGCGAATCCGGCAATGCTGAAGGTGAAATAGATGTAGTCACCCGGCAGGAACTGAAAGTCAGGTTGGACGAAAGGCGAATCCTCGGCATTCTGGACGCCCCCCTCGAGAACGGCCAGCCCGGTATCGGCCGAGCCCATCCCAGTCTTGGGCAGCACCAGCAACCCGAAGCAAAGGGCGAGGATCATCAGGGAGCAGCGGTAACCGCACGGGCTCAGTCTGATTACACTGGGATGTCTGTTCACGTATTCAACAAAGCGGATGATCAAGAAGAAAAGCTGCCGTTTCTTAACTGCCGGAATGTTTGCCGCCGTAGTTGCGGTAACTGGCAGCGCCAGTCCCGTCCTGGCGCAAGGAACTCATCCCGTCACAGGGCGTCGCATCGCGCCCGTTATGGGCGTAAACGGAGCCGATTGGCTGGACCGGGAAGAACGGGAACGGGAAGAGCAGCCCGAGAAAGCAATTGCTGCGCTGAACCTGAAACCGGGAATGTTTGTAGGAGATGTTGGCGCAGGAACTGGCTTCTACAGCCTGCGCATCGCGAGACGTGTCGCGCCGTCCGGAATAGTCTTCGCGAATGATATTCAACCGGGCATGCTCGACCGGCTTAAAGCCAATGCTGCCGCGCAAAGGGTCACGAACATCAGGACTGTACTTGGGTCGGAGTCCGACCCGCGGCTTCCTGCCAGCACCTTGGATGTAGTGATTCTGGTTGACGTTTACCACGAGTTTTCCGAGCCGCAACACATGCTGGATAGAATCAGAGACGCGCTTAAGCCGAATGGCCGCCTGGTTCTACTAGAGTTCCGGAAAGAAGATCCCAACGTGCCGATCCGACCCGAGCATAAGATGAGCGTGGACCAGGTAAAAGCGGAGGTCACACCTGAAGGTTATCAGTTTGAAAAGGTGATCGACACCCTTCCCTGGCAACACATTCTGTTCTTTCGCAAGCCAGCCTGAGGCCGCATTGAACCTAAGCGATAGCGTTACTCCAGGTTCGATCAGCCGCTACATCAACTTCAGCAGGGAGCAGTGGCAAGCTCTTCGCGCCAATACTCCACTGCCCTTGAATGAATCGGAACTAGCTTCGCTTCGCGGCATTAACGAAAGCGTCTCCATACGGGAAGTGCAGGATATTTACCTTCCGCTCTCGCGTCTGTTAAACCTGCACGTTGCGGCTGTTCAACATTTGTATGAAGCCAAGCGAGAGTTCATGTTTTCGCCTTCGCCGCAGAAAGTTACTTACGTAATCGGGATTGCCGGCAGCGTTGCGGTAGGCAAAAGTACTTTCTCGCGCGTTCTGCGGGCATCATTGGCCAGGTGGCCTGATCACGCTCGTGTGGACCTGGTAACGACGGACGGGTTTCTTTTTTCCAACAGGATCTTGCAAGAGCGCGGACTGATGGATCGCAAAGGCTTTCCGGAAAGCTATGATCAGAAGCGCTTGCTTCGCTTTCTGTCCGATGTGAAAGCCGGCGTTCCACTGGTTTCGGGACCTGTCTACTCCCATCTTCGGTACGACATTGTGCCGGGCGAGACGCAGCAGGTGCGCCAGCCAGATATCCTGATCCTGGAAGGATTGAATGTTCTTCAGTCGCCAGGTCGAAGCGGCCGTGCTTCCAAAGTCTTCGTATCCGATTTCTTCGATTTCTCTATTTATCTACACTCCGATCCAGTAACGGTGGAGCACTGGTATGTGGAGCGGTTCCTGCGCCTGCGCGAGACGGTGTTTCGTGACCCGTTTTCTTACTTTCACCGGTATGCAAGCCTTAGTGAAAGTGAGGCGACCGAAAAAGCCCGGCAGATCTGGCGCGAGATCAACCTGCTGAACCTGATTGAAAACATCGCACCGACTCGCGAACGGGCTCATTTGATTTTGGACAAGGGTGCAGATCATTGCGTTGAGACAGTGAGATTGCGAAAAGTTTAAATGAGCTCGTCCGGACGCGCAGAGGATTTCACTGGCAGATTGGGCCCGCATCTGAAGTAAACGTGCCGCTGTTCGAGAATAGGCCGCCGGCTCCCGTGGGAAGAGTTCGGAAAAACCAGGAGAAGAATGCGAGTTCCTGAACGTGATAGGCAAACCCGTTAGGTCCAGCGATCTCTGGAAGGTTGGTTCCCGTCAGCGGATCGCCTACTTCCAAGTTGCCCTGACATCCGTTCACCTGGCCGATATTTCCCCACAGGGGGGTAGAGTTTTCTCCGCTTGGATCATTCATCCACTCCGCAATTTCGTGAGTAAGAAATGAAATGTCGAGATCAGGCTTGGAGTAGAAGAAATTGGTTTGGAAATCGGCGACCGCGTAAGTCTGTCCCGGCGAGGTGAGCCTTTGCGGAAAGCCGGCCAATGATGCGTGGTACCCGCCGGTGTAGAAACCTGGATTGTTCAGGTTGGGCATCACGACATTGTAGAGAATGAAAACAGGAAGTTGATCGGGCGTGATGGCGTGTGAGGCAATGTAGGCGCGAAACGCGGCATCAACTGTGCTCATCGCGACGAACCCTTCGTACCCGCTGCCGTTCGTGCTGCCTGAACCGGCGGGATTTGTGCAAGGACCGGACACACCGGTGCGTACTTCCGCCGCGAGAGTGGGCGACGCATAGCTGACAGGAATGGTCAGCGGGTCGCCCCGCGTATAGTCCAGAAGGGTGTGGTAGCTGTCTCCGCTGTTCTGAACATACTGCCAGAAGTTTGCTCGCTGAAAGGCGTCGATGTATTGGGTGAAGCCGACGTTGACGCCATTGATCGTCCAATCGGTGCTTTGAAAAATCGGGCTGTTCTCAACCAGATTCATGGCATCCAGACCGGCCGTGCATCCGGCATCCGGAGTCCCGGTGGGATCGAAGGTTGCTGTAAAGCCGCTGGAGGTGTTGTGAAAGGTGATGATGACCGGAATCAGGATGGTGGGAATTGTGGTTGTTCTCGCGCCTCGGTTGAAGGGATTCTGGCCAACCATGTAGCCGCTGTAAGGTAAACCGTTGAGATTGGCTGGTGGGATGATCTGGTAATTCCAGACGGGAAGGCTGCCAGTGGTCAACTGCGGAGCGGCGAAGCTGAGATCAGGTTTTGGAAGGTTGCGAGCGGCCTTGGTACCATTTTCAAACTGCGCCTCGCCCGCTTGATACGGCATTGAAGTCTGTGCATACGCCGACGGTAGGATCGCGGCCACAAACAGGGCCAGGAACAAGTCGGAGGGCATCGTTCGTTTCATTGCATCCCGGTTGCCTAGCGAGCGAAAGCAAAAGCCCATGATCGCGAACACCAGAATGAGAAGAGGAAACGTTCCGGGCTCAGGAACGGGTGTGGTCAAGAGTAAAGTTCCAACGGCAAAGTCAGAAGGATCACAACCACCTGGGCTGCTCGGGACGCAGGATAATGCTCCTACTGCAAGGGAAAGGACATCGGCGGAAGGGTCCAGGACACCTAGAAAAACCGGATCGCCACTGGAGTCGCTGTTCACGCTCTCGCTGAGGCTCCCTGTTGCGGTGGCAACGAAGAGGTTCGCAGTGAAGGTAGCAGGGGCTGTCAATTCCAGGTATAAACCGGCGCCACGTACCGGACTGGCGAAGTTGAAGAACAGGGGCCCTGTGCCGCTCCCGCTTGCATTTTCCGTCCAGACCAGGGAATCACCGGGATTGATCCCCGGACCCGCTGCGAAGTCACAGTTTGGGGCGGGACAGGCTTCCGCCACTGTACCGCCCCCACCAGGAAGACTTCCGAAAACCCTGACTCCGCCGGAGGAGAGAGCGCCGAAGCTTAGTGGAATCGTCGTGCTGGGTGCACCCAGTTGAGACCACAAGACCGTAGCATTGGGATCGAGCGCAGCCGGATTATCGACAAAGCTTGCGCTTGCGCAGAAAGCTGTAGCGAACAGTGAACAGACGGCCCAGGTGACTTGACTTATGCGAATCATATCTCCTCCGGAAAGCAGAACTTAGGTAGCATAATGCGATTGCGGATCTGGGTCAACGGCTGTTCTCGTAACTGCGGTCACCGATTACCCGTAAGCACCTTCAAGATCATGCAGGATGACCGGCACGAATGTAAATCAAATTACGGCCATGTTCGCCGCTGTCAAGGACTCTACAAGGTACTTCCGTGTGGATTGCGAGAGCGTGGAAAAAGTCGGAGCTTAAACCGACCTGCTTCATCGCGATCATGGATAGGTTCTGATCCAGGCATCATTGAGGTGATCGAACCAGCTAAAGTCGATGCGCTAGTCAGAGTACGGCGGTGTCGAAGCCATTCCGGTAAGTGATGACCGCATCGTTGCAGAATAGGAAGGCGGTGGCCGATGGAGTGGGAAGGCTGCATTGGGGTGAAACGAGTACCGGGGTCGGCCATGAAAACGTTGGTTGACAAGAATGTGCCGCACAAGCTACGCCGTTCGAAAAAGTCGTCCAGTGCGGGGCGTTTCTGCCGAGAAGGAAATGCGGGCTTAGTGGTCCTAGGACGCGCTGTTTTTTTCGAGGAACGTGATTAGCGTGGAGACCAAATCTTCCAATTTGATAATCTCGCATTCCCAAATTGTCAGACTTTGCCAGCCTTGAGCGTTCAGCGCGTCAGAATTCTGTGTATCGCGTAGTCTATTTCGCGTAACCTTCTCTACCCAGTAATCCCGGTTCGTCTTTGGTATTCGACATCCTCTAGCGCAAACATGACCGTGCCAGAAGCAGCCATGGACGAAAATCACCTTTTTGCGCTCGGCAAAAACTATGTCAGGGATGCCGGGCAGTCTCTTGTCGTGGAGTCGATAGCGATACCCCAAGCGATGAAGAATTCCCCTGATGAATAGTTCCGGCGCAGTATCCCGCGACCTGACCGACCGCATGATTGCACTCCGGGCTGGACCAGTTTGGAAGGTTCTTGTCGATTCACTCCGCATCAGCAATTCCAAGAAGCATTTGATGATACTTGGCCAGGCGTTGAAAGTGAGCGCCCATTGCGCGGGCTATTTGCTCTGAATTTTTGACCGCGAGGAAGTGCCCGACAATCTGTGCATAATGTTCTGCCTGGCGGGGCAGGCGCTGCACAGGATCGCGTTTGTCTTGGATTTCTGCGTCGCTCATCACCTGGATTTGCTGAGTCGGATCAGGTATTTCGAAAGCCGAAAGAGGAGGTGTCGGAACCGTGCCATTCATTAGCTGAGATTGCGGGTCGAAAAAGTGATAGAGCAGAGATTCGAGAGGCCCTATCTCTTCCTTTGTAGCCACTGCGTAAGCCCAAACCCAAGCAACCTCCCAGACGTCGATCTGACGATTGGCAATAATGTCGGACCGCGCAGACGTAAGGTGACGTGCAACACGGCTGCGTATGCCATCCGTCGATTGACCGACATATACGGGAACATTGTCAATATCGCATAAGGCATACACGCCAATCGAGTTGGTCAATTGCTTGACAGCGTCTCGTCTAAATTTAAAATTGGTTGCCAGAGGATCTCTCGAATCCTCTAATATAGATCTCGCTCGATTAAGCAGCCGGCTTGACTGCGATCCGATTATTTCGCACCAATGGCTCAATAATGTTCTGCGCTAGGTGTCTTACTACCGGAACCGCCACACCGTCACCAGTCAAGTGATACGCCTCATTGTAATTCTCCGGGAGAATGTAGTCGTCGGACAGACCCATCAGCCGTGCTGTTTCCCGAGCGGAAAGTAGTCTGGACTTAACTTGCGCACCCTGCACAACAATGATTGTCTGGCGGCTCGACCCACCACCAGGCGTTCTCAAGCACCCCGCTACGTCATCAAATCGAATCTCCGCTCTTTGCGTTCTCTTGCCGGCCCGATCCAATCGAGTGCGCCTGTATAAAGAGCCGACCATCAAACGATTCATGCTTTTCGCCTTCTCCAGTTTCCTTAAGTTGACCGGCGACATGAGCGAGAGAAGAAGGTCAGTCTCATCCCGAGTATGCCAAGAAGATTCTGAAAGAGAATGCTCAACAAGGTCGGCGAACCGCTGCTTCCGACGGGCAGGAATTGGCAGATTCCACCAGATCCACGCATTTTGCGCTGGCGAAGTCAAAGAAGCAAAGGCAGTTGTCAATCCGGCACTGTGGAAGGGTTCGACTGGTCCACTAGCTATCAGGGATTCGGCAACCTCAATGTCGTCCCGTACTCCGATGAAGAATAGGCGCGGCCGTGAATGAGGCAGGAATAGCGCCGCGTCGACGACTAATGCTCCGCAGCGATAGCCTTCGGCTGTTATGGCCGAAACGATAGACTGGAAATCAACACCACCGTGCGACGTCAATGCACCACAGACATTTTCAATAACGATTGTGCTTGGACGCCGCCCTTCGCCGCTCAATTCCTTCACCAAATGCCAAAAAGGCCAGAAAGCTCCTGATCGCGAGCCTTTCAGGCCAGCCCCCATGCCGGCAAGCGAGAGATCCTGGCACGGAAATGAAGCCCAAGCTAAATCAGCGATACCTGGAAGGTCATGAGAGGATAGTAGGCTCACGTCCTTACCGCATATCGAGTTATCGCCCCAGTTCCGTTTGTAAGTCGCTACCTTTTTAGCGTCAATGTCGTTGGCGAAGAGACAAGTCCAACTAGGACCGAGGCCCGCGCGAGCCATACCGCCACCAGCAAAAAACTCATAAAAATTTAGCATACGGTGGGACAAGCCAGTTCGAAAGCAACAATTTGAAGTTAATTATGTTGTATCGCGTAGTGAGGGAATTAATCAACTGATCTGCCGCGTCGCGATGGTCCATTTGCAGATTTGGGCACCGAAGTGGCAGGTTCAGCCTAGAGATCTAGACTCCTCTCGTACGGAACGGAAGAGGTCAGCACCCTCAAAGAACCCTTTCTATCACCATTTATCGGCCGGTTGTTTAGAAGTTGGTGGACCTGGACGGGTTCGAACCGTCGACCTCTTCCATGCCATGGAAGCGCGCTCCCAACTGCGCCACAGGCCCAACTCTGCGGGATTCGCCCTGAGAATAACACACCCCGGCAAATGTCCTTCGTGCTCACCCCCGGCCAACCGAAAGTACCGTACGTACTTCTGCGGGGAAGGCTTGACTGATGCGGGAATCGGACGCACAATCAGAGTCGCAAGCGGGCGCTCTCCGGCCGCTGAACTCCCTTGAGTGCATGAACCAAGTTCTGTTATCACCGTCACAAACGCAGGAAGAGAATTCTCTTTCTGAGCGAGATTTTCGGAGCGGTCGGGCTTCCAATCTCCAAGGGGCATCGTTCGATGACCTGGCACACGATCTTAGACAGCCGCTGAGCGTGATCGAGGCTTTAGCCTATTACCTGGAGATCACCTCTGGAGACCAGAAGGTCTGTGCGCATCTACAGCGCATTCAGGCTATGGTCTCCCAAGCTAACAGCATCCTCGAACGCAATCAGACAGTTCCGGTTAGCTTCTCGTGATCCAGCAATTTTAGTTGTGGAGCTTGCTTACACGCCGTTCAAGCTCCGCGAGTCTTTGTTGAAAATCCCTCATTCGCTGTTTCCACAGCGACAATTTCGCTATGTTTGCGAGCCCTTTCAGATGTTGTCGCAGAGGTCGTGCCGGGATGCCCCAGACAGGCTCACCGGCAACGACCTTCTGGCCGGTAAGAACCCCGCACTTTCCTCCGAGTATGGCCTTCGCTTCGATCACGGCTTTCTCGCCGATTCCAGCCTGACCGCCAATCACCGCGTAGTCTCCCACCGTCACGCTTCCTGAAAACCCAGTTTGGGCGGCAATCACCACATGATTTCCGATGTCACAGTTGTGTGCGATGTGCACTAGGTTGTCGAGCTTGGTTCCGCTGCCAATTCGCGTTAGTCCCAGAGCGGCGCGATCGATACAGCAGTTTGCACCAATCTCGACATCGTTGCCGACCTCCACGCTGCCGATCTGGGGAAACTTCTCGTAGTGATCGTTGACAAAGGCAAAACCGAAGCCGTCCGCTCCCAGCACCGCGCCCGAGTGAATCAGCACCCGGTCGCCAATGCGAACGTCATCATAGATCGTGACGTTCGCTTTAAGCACAGAGCCATTCCCCAGGAACACGTCGTTGCCGATTCGGCATCCGTCTCCAATGACACAGGCAGATTCAATCGTGCTGTTTTCGCCGACGCTGACGTAAGCGCCTATTGCGCAGCTGTCAGCGATACGAGCACTGGGATGGATCACAGCTGTCGGATGTATGAACGGCTCAGTTGTTCTTACCGGAATCAGTGTACGGATCACTCGGGCGAAAGCTGCACGGGGGTCCCCCACGCGAACAAGGGACCAAGTGCCCTTACCGGCAAAAGACGTCTCCACCAGCAGGCAGCCTGCAGAAGAAAACGCGGCTGCGTCCATTGCCTTCTGATTTCCGGCGAAGGATAGATCGGCGCTGGTCGCATTTTCAATCGTGTTCGCACCCGTGATCAAGCGGTCTCGATCACCATCAATCTGGCCATCGCAGATCCCGGCGATCTCGGCAACGGTAAGCGCGCACATCCCTCATACTTATCATGATGATCGACCCCTCTACCTCCGTTGCTCCGACGGCGCAGGTACATCCGGAAGCGAAGATTGGTGCACACACCCGCATTGGTGAGTACTGCATCATCGAATCCGATGTTGTTATCGGTGATCACTGTTTGATAGAGCCCTACGTGTTGATTAAGCGCTGGACCCGGTTAGGACACGAAAACGAGATTTCAGCTGGAACCGTCTTGGGAACTGATCCGCTCGATAAAGCATTCAGCGGTGAGCGCAGCTACCTGGTGATTGGCAATCACAACAAAATCCGCGAACACTACACCATCTCCCGGGGTACGAAGCCTGAATCAGAAACCCGCATTGGAAACGGAAACTACATCATGACGTCCGGGCACATTGCTCATAACTGCATTCTGGCGGACAACGTAGTGATCGCCAGTTGCGCACTGATCGCGGGTTACGTCGAAATAGAAAGTGAGGCGTTCATTTCGGGCGGCGTGGTCGTTCATCAGTACTCGAGGATTGGCCGCCTGGCGATGGTGGGCGGCAACACGCGTGTGAACAAAGATCTTCCGCCCTACTTTTTGTACTCGGATTTTAACGTTGCCGCGAAAGGGTTGAATGTAGTTGGACTAAGAAGGGCTGGTTTTTCACGCGATCAAGTTCAGTCTCTGAAGAATTGTTTTAAGCTGCTCTATTTATCCGGCTTGAGACAGGAAGATGCCTTGCAACAAATGGAGCAATCGCCTTCCGATCACGTCCGGCACATTGCTCAGTTCGTACGAGAGAGCAAGCGGGGGATCTGTGGGATGAAGCGTGCGATACGCAAGAACGAAGAAACCGATTTGTGACGCTACTCCGAGCCGGCTTGGGCGATCTGAACATGACTCAGCGAATTGGCGTATTGCGAGACGCCTTTGAAGAGCGCTTCTGCGATTTTCTGTCGTTCGTCACCTCGCCGCATCAGCTTTTCGTCGTGCGGATTTGATACAAAGCCGATCTCGGCAAGGATCGAGGGCATTGTCGCGCCGATCAGAACCACAAAGGGAGCCTGGCGAACACCGCGATCGCGTGAGCGGCCATTCATTCTCACGGAGCTGGCCCAGAGCGACGTCTGTACACTTTGCGCAAACTCGCGCGATTCCTCCCGTTTGGTTTGAAGAACAGCTCTGTGCAGAATGTCGTACAGATCGGATATGGAGCTATGGGAAGTGGCGTTCTCCCGCATGGCTAAGTCAAGGCCCGTTTTGTCCGAATTGAGATTGAAGAAGTAGGTCTCGACACCAGTGGCACTGGGTTCAGGGGAAGAGTTGGCGTGGATAGAAATGAAAAGGTCGGCTTTGTCTTCGTTTGCCAGTTTGGTCCGCTCTTCGAGAGGAACGAAAGTGTCGTCCGAACGAGTGTAGACCACTTCTGCGCCGAGCTGTTGTGAAATCAACCGTCCCAGGCGCAAGGCGACGTCGAGCACCAATTCCTTTTCCATCAGTCCGTTGGGACCGATGGTGCCTGTATCGTGACCGCCATGTCCAGCATCAATCACCACACGGCCGAGTTTCAGGCCGAAAACACGTACCAGCGAGCGATCGCCGGAACTGTCGCGTTTAGCTGGCGCTGCGATTCCGATGATCTCCTTAGGCTGGGCAGGCTGGGGAAAAGGCACAGCGGCCGGAGTTCCACTAGGAGCAGGATGTGCAGAAGCGGTGAGTTTGCCGTCAGGGACATTGCTTTGAACGACCAGCCCGTCCTGCATCTGACGGACCGATGCATGCGCCGAAGGGAGAGAACGTCCTGTGTTGTCGTCCCGTGCTTTTTCACGCAAACTGTCCGGGGGATCTACATGGAGGCTCGCCGTGGCCTTGGGCGCAGTCGAACTCTCCGGCAGTTCATTAGCAACCACCGCCGCGTCGCGATTTTCGCGAATGGGAGGTGGGATCTTCTGTGCGGGCGGGGCAGCAGGTGCAGCGATCGCCGGAGCGCCCAAGGTGACACTGTGCCAACCGGTTACACTCTGCGCAGTCGAAAGGGCGGGCAAGCTGGTGCCTTTAGGACGAATCTCGATCATCAACCGGCTCGGATTCACCAGCTGCGAGGAAACCACCTCGGCTGGACCTTCCAGATCGAAGACAATGCGCGTTCTTCCGGGGCTGAGTTCTGCGACCCGAATTTGCTTAATCCGGCGATCGTTGACCCGAATCGTCTCTGCACCGTGATGTGCACTGACCGGTGCTCGCAATCCGCTGAGATCGAAGAATACGCGAGAGGGATTCTCAATCTGATCGGAGCTAAGCCGGTAATCGCCCTCGGTCTGCACGGCGACTCGCGTGACATCGCCAAAGGACCAGTAACGGATCGCTTCCACCCGTGGCGGGGTTGTCGTTTGAGCCGCATTTGCCTCCCACAGCGCAGTTGCCGTGAGGACAAACAGGGATCGGCAGATTGGAGAGCGGCGAAACATATCATTCGTTAGCTGTAATAGATAGGTCTACCCGCCCGCAAGCCTCTCTCCCAAGAATTTGGTCCCTCGAATTTAAGACGGCGGGACTGGAGGAAAACTGCACAACAAAATCGTTAAGCCTTGTTTGCTCAAATTATAACCGGAGGAAAGCCGCTCCGGTGTTACTATCTGGGCATGCGGACCGCAGGGTTTGTGCTGGTAGGCGGACGCAGTTCGCGGATGGGTCGCGATAAAGCGCTGCTGCCGTGGCGGTCGCGTCCGCTGGTCGAGCACGTAGCTCACAGTGTCCGAGCCGCAACGGGTAGTGTGACCTTAGTAGGCGAACCGCAGCGTTACGGTTTCCTAAACTTCGACCAACTGCCCGATCTTCACCCGGGCCTAGGACCGCTGGCAGGGATTGAGGCAGCTCTTACAGCGGGGCGCGCCGAACTGAACCTGATTGTTGCCTGCGATACGCCGGCTATGGAGGCTGATTACCTCAGGCGGCTGGTTGAAGTTGCCGCTGTTCATCCCGCCACTTGTGTTATCTGCGAAGACCCCAGGGGGCGCCTCTACCCGCTATGCGCTGTTTACAAGACTGCCTGCCTGCCCATTGTAGCCAACGCTGTGTTAAAGCGGCGGTTACGGCTGTTCGATCTGGTGGCGGAACTGCAAGCGGCGAGGCTAAAGATTGGCTGCGAGATCGCCAACGTAAACACTCCCGAGGAGTGGCGACGGTGGGACGGGCCATCGCAATCGCACACAGAATATGGCCGCTGAGGAATATCCTCACTACATAGAATTCCGCGACGTCTCAAAAAGCTTTGACAGGCCCATTCTGAGAGATGTCAGCTTTCATGTGGACGTGGGGCAAACGCTGGCGATCATCGGACGAAGCGGCGTCGGGAAATCGGTGAGCCTGGGAAACATCATGGGCTTTATCAGACCCGATGAGGGGGATGTCATCGTTTCTTTCCAGAACATTACCAGGATGTCCGAAGAGGAGCTCCGGCACATTCGCCGCAAGGTGACCATGGTGTTCCAATCAGGCGCTCTGTTCGATTCGCTGACTGTTGCCGAAAACATTCTGTTCTCGCTTGAACTCCGTGACGATTACAACGAGCAAAACAAGGAAGACGTAGTGGATGGGCTGCTGAAGATGGTCGATCTGTTCGACTTCAAAGATTCCTTTCCCAACGATCTGTCGACCGGGTATAAACGTGCAGTGGCCATCGCGCGCGCACTGGCCGCCCAGCCTGAATGCATCCTCTATGACGAGCCGACCACAATGGTCGATCCCATCATGTCGGACGATCTTGGGAATCTCATGCTGCGGCTGAAAAAGCAGCTTGGCTTGACGTCGATTGTAGTGACACACGACCTGGACCTTATGCGGAAGGTTGCCGATACGGTGATGTTTCTGTACAAGGGGGAAGCCATTTACTTCGGTCCTGTTTCCAAGCTGGAGCAGTGCACGCACCCGCATGTGCGCCAATTTTTAGCGATGGACCGCGTAGAGGTTGGGGGTAAGATTGACGAGACTTAAATCTCTTGAATTGTCATTGCGATGACAGACCTGAAATCCGCCTCTTCAGCCCATTCCACTTGCGTTTGAACCAGCCCTCTGAGGGGGCCTTGCCCAGCTTGCTTGTATCTAAGCCTCCAGCGGCGCCGTTCGGTCCGGCACCTGGCGGTTTGTAGTCCCCGGTCGCGGTTAAGTGGACGCGAACCCCATCGAACAGGTAATCGCGTTGGCGCACCTTCCCGTCATCGTCCTTGGTAATTAGCTGAAAGGTACGCCCGAATGTTGTTGCGTCGGCAGGGTCAACGTGAACGGGAAAATAACCTTCCAGGTCGCGCTGTCGATACGAGGTCTCATAGCGATGCCGGTGCCGGCTCCAGAGAAAGACTCGCCACGCGTCAAAGTCGAACGGTTGGGCCTTCGCCGCGGTCGTCCACAGCCAGTTATGCTTTTGGCCTTTCTCGTCATCGTTCACCGTACCCAAATCGAAGTACGAGGTGATCCGCCTGCCTTCCGCATACTGGGCGACTTCATCTGGAATCGACATGATCAGGTTTCGCGAAAGCACCCACCCACACTGATTGCCCCTGGTTCGAACGAGGGTCCAGCTTTCCATAACGACTGTCTTTTTCAAATCGGCAACTCTCTGTGCTGACTCTTTTTCTTTCTCCGCAGCTTTGGCATCAGCCGGGGAATCGAAAGCGTTGAGTCGTTCCGCAGAAAGCTGCTGCCAATTGGCGGGTGGTTTCGGAGGCGCAGGCAAAGGAATGCGCAAAGTGTTTTTGCTTTGTCTTTCCTTTCTTCCGCGGCGCGAAGAAGGTTGCGGGCGCTCAAACACCAGCCCTGTTGGACGAACTGGATCGCTTGCCCTGGCTACCAACTTGTGAGCGAGCACGTTCACTGATCCACCCTCTGGAATCCTGGCAAAGGGAGGTGATTGACGATCCGGTTCGATGTGGATATTCAAAGCCTCAAAGACAGTAGCCGAGCCCTCCGACGGCAGCTTCAAGGCCTTGTCTTTGTCGCGCTGGATCTGGTCCATTTGCTCCTGGCTTAGCAACTGCGCGGAGTCCACCCAACCTTCTTCACCTTTCACTGTGCGTACCCTTACGAATCGCCGGCGAACATCAAGAATGCTCACACGCTGCGCATGCGTCAGCATTGTTCCCGACGTGTTCTTCTGTTTCAGGTCGCGGCGCAGGTTTAAAGTCGCCGGAGCGACGTACGCTGTTCCGATCACGTCCCCTGGATGGGTATCGCACGAACTGAGCAGCAACAGCAGAGCAAATAGAGTAACGCCAGCAGGAGAGCGGCGCAGCAGATACTGTGGCATATCACGAGTCGGATTTTGCTTCGAGTGCGGTTGCGTCGGGAAGCCGTGTTCCGACTTTAAAGAAGCCGCGCCATTTCTTTCAGGATGCACCGGTCCATCACGACCGACATTCCCGCCTGTTCCGCTTTCTTTGCGGCCTCCTCATTCACAACGCCCTCCTGCATCCAGATATGCCGGATCCCTTTTTCAAGCGCCTGATCGATAACTTCGGGAACCCGGGCAGGACGACGGAAAATGTCAACAATGTCGACCTGATCTGGAATGTCTCTCACGGAGGCGTAAGCGCGTTCGCCCAGAACTTCCGTTTCGTTCGGGTTGACGGGAATGATCCGGTAACCTTGACGCTGCAGAAAGCGAGACACCCCGAAGCTGGGGCGCATAGGGTCGCTCGAAAGACCGACGACCGCTATCGTTTTCGCAGTCTTCAACAGATCCGTTATGTCAGCATCGGTCATCATTGCTTTGTTTTCAATTCCTCCTCGTCTGTATTCTCCATACGAAGGAGCTTGCGAAAGTGAGCCACCTCTGACCGGGTCAACGTACGGTAAGCGCCCGCTTTCAGCTCCCCGAGCTCAAGAAAACCAATCTTGATCCGTCTTAACTTTTCGACCAGATGCCCAAAGTGCTTGAACATGATGCGGATCTGATTTTGGCGGCCCTCGATCAGGCGAACCTCATACCAGGGATTCTCACCCTTGCGGACGAGTTTGATTCCTGCTGGCGCAGTGCGACGCCCGTGCATCGGAATGCCCCGGCGGAACTCCTCTTCCTGATCCGCTGTCAGACCGCCCTTCACCTTTACGACGTAGGTCTTTGTGACATGGCTACCTGGCGAGATCAGACGATTTGCGAGTTCGCCATCATTCGTCAGAATCATCAGCCCTTCGCTGGCATAATCCAGACGGCCCACAGGATAGATGCGGTCTGCAAAACCCTTAAAGAAAGACATGACTGTTTCACGGCCCTGCGGATCGCGTACCGTGCTCACTACGTTCTTAGGCTTATGAAAGGCGATATAAACGTGATGCGTGGGTACACTCACCATCTGCCCGTCGACCTTCACCTTGTCGACTGAAAGGTCGGCTTTTGAGCCAAGTTCGGTGATCGTTCTTCCGTTCACGGACACGCGACCGGCAACAATCAGTTCCTCCGCTTTCCGCCTGCTTGCGTATCCGGCCTGCGCCAGCAGTTTCTGAAGGCGTTCCTCAGGCATCGGCTTCCCGTCCTAACTGTTCGCGCAAAGACTCATTTGGATCCGCCTCTACGCGTTTTACTTCGGGCTGATCGGACGACTGGATATTCGCCTCGAGACCATCTGAATCGCTCAAAGCCAAGCGGCCCAAATCCTCGAATTCTTTGAGCGTCGGCAACTCCGCCAGGGAGCTGAGCCCAAATTGAATCAGAAACTCTCGAGTTGTTTTGTAAGTGATCGGCTTGCCGAGGACATTCTTCCGGCCCGCGGTAGAGACCAGCTTGCGATCGAGCAGTGTTTTCAGAACGCCCGCACCTTGCACACCGCGAATCTCCATGATCTCGGGCGCGGTGACAGGCTGCTTGTAAGCGATTACCGCCAGAGTCTCCAGCGCAGCGAGCGACAACTTCAGAGGCGGTTGCAAGCGCCTGACAAACAACCGGATCGACTCATGATGTTCCGGCTTCGTAGCCATTGAGTAACCACCCGCGATCTCGCGAATCGAGAGACCCCGATCGAGGGCCGCATACTCGGCCGAAAGCTGATTCAAGATCGACCTGACAGTCTCGATCGGGTGGCCGACGGCTGTAGCGATCTGTTCTGTACTTAACGGCTCGTCAGTAACGTAGATGGCCGCTTCGATGATTGCCTTGAGAGTGACCGAGGAATCAGCCAGAGGCTGCGGGGATCGAATCGCTTCGGCAATGAACAGGCTGCCCTGTTCTTCTCCGGCTTCCGGGCTTTGCTCTGCGTCGCCATTGTCAGAAGGCAACGGATCGCTCGCGTTGGACTCCTCGGCGCCCTCACGCGCCTGTTCTACTTCTTCCATGCTCCTGATCAGCTGTACTCCTGCTCTACGCTTTCCAGTTCTTCGACTCCGGGGCCCTGTTCGAACGTAGTTCCCTTGCGCAACCCGATCTCGCCGAAGGCTTCCCCTTGTGTGAGCTCTACATCCTGACGCTTCACCAACTCCAGAATTGCCAAAAATAAGCAGATCATCGCTCGCCGGCTGCGCTGCCGTTCGAAAAGTTGAGCGGCGGAGATCGGCTGCTGACGAGGAGACCGCGATAGCTGTTGGCGAAGAAAGCGCATCATGTCCGGCACGCTGACGTCTTCGTTCCCGACCTCATACATCGGACGATGCTTTGCGCGCTCAAGAACGCCTTGAAAAGTTCTCACCAGGTCGAAGATGGTAGCGGTCAATCCGAAGTGCTCTTCGTCGTTCAGAAACTGGTCAATCTGCGGATTTGACCAGATAGCTTCTTCCACCATTCGCTTTGCCCGAAGCATCTCGGCAGCATTTTTGAAGCGTTCATGCTCAATCAGCTTGTCGACGAGCTCCTTGCGCGGATCTTCTTCTGGTGAAAGCTTTTCAAGTTCAGGGTCCTTCGGAAGCAGCAGCCGGCTTTTAATGTGTATAAGCGTGGCTGCCGTAAACACAAACTCGGAACTGAGCTCGATGTCCAGTTCTCGCGCCTTCTGCATGTATTCGAGATACTGGGCGGTGATCTGCGAAATCGGGATGTCGTAAATGTTGATCTGCTGTTTTCTGATCAGATCCAGCAGCAGGTCGAGCGGGCCGTCGTATTGCTCCAGATGAAAGTTAAGGGGCGACGACACTAGCTACACGATACCATGCAAAATCGCGTATTTAGCCCATTTCCAGGCACGTTCGGACCGTTCGGTTAGGCTTCGCCCAGCGTGCTAATGGTCAGGGGACGGCGTGCTTCGAAGTCTGCGATCGCCGCTTCCTGCTGCAGAATATAGCCGAGTTCATCCACGCCGTTCAACATGCAATAGCGGGCAAATTCGTCGATGTGAAAACTCACTTCAGAGCCATCGGGAAGTAGAACCCTCCGGCCTTCCAGATCGATCGTGACGGTTACAGCTGGATCTTGGGCGACTATTGTGAACAAGGCTTTGTGCGCGGGTGGTGGAATAGCAATCGGCAAAAGCGAATTCTTCAGCGCATTACCTCGAAAGATATCGGCGAAGGATGTGCTGATCACGGCGCGAAAGCCGTATTGCAGCAAAGCCCAAGGCGCATGCTCGCGTGAACTACCGCACCCGAAGTTATCACCAGCCAGCAAGATCTGCGCCGCGCGGCCTTCGGGCTGGTTCAAGATGAAGCCGGCTTTGGGTGAGCCTGCCTGATCATAGCGCCAGTCGCAAAAAAGATTGTCGCCCAGCCCTACCTTCGATGTCGTTTTCAAAAATCTAGCAGGGATGATCTGATCGGTATCAATATTGTCGATTCCGAGTGGGGCCAGACGCCCCGTAAACTGCTTGAACGTCTCCATCTCAGGCTCCTACAGCATTGTCCGGACGTCTGTGACAACGCCGGTCACGGCACTGGCTGCTGCTGTCAAAGGGCTGGCCAGGAACGTTCGACCACCTTTGCCCTGCCGTCCTTCGAAGTTGCGGTTGCTAGTCGAGACGCTGTATTCACCCGGCTGCAGTTGATCGCCGTTCATCGCGATGCACATGGAACAGCCAGCTTCGCGCCAGTCTGCTCCCGCTTCCTTGAACACGACATCCAGGCCTTCCGCTTGAGCCTGCTTCTTCACTTCCTGCGAGCCGGGGACTACCATAACCCGAACGTTCGGGCTCACCTTACGTCCACGTAGAATTCCAGCTGCTGCGCGCAAATCAGAAATCCGAGAGTTGGTGCAGCTACCAATAAAAATCACGTTCAGTGGATGACCGAGAAGCGGCCTGCCTGCGGGGAGATCCATATAGTGAAGAGCTTTGCCCAGTGAATCACGTTCAAGTGGATCGTCGATCGAAGCAGGATCAGGAACAAGCGCGGTGATTCCCATACCCATTCCCGGATTGGTGCCGAAGGTGATCATCGGCTCGAGTTCACTGGCATTGATGTTGATGCGCTTATCGAAACCTGCTCCATCATCGGTGGGCAACTGACGCCACAAGCTGAGTGCACGTTCCCACCCGGCGCCCCGCGGCGCGTGAGGACGGCCCGACAAGTATTGATAGGTGGTGTCGTCCGGCGCAACGAGTCCGGCACGCGCGCCGCCTTCGATCGACATGTTGCAAATGGTCATCCGCTCTTCCATCGAGAGAGACCGGATCGCCGAACCGGAATACTCGAACACACAGCCTGTGCCCCCGCCGATGCCGATCCGCGAAATCAGATTCAGAACGATGTCCTTCGCGCCTACACCGTTTTTCAGAGTACCTTCTACTCGCACTTCGTAAGTCTTCGACCGGCTTTGCAGAAGGCATTGGCTGGCCAGAACATGCTCCACCTGGCTGGTGCCGATGCCAAATGCGAGCGCGCCAAAGGCCCCGTGGGTAGCGGTATGGCTGTCCCCACAAACGACAGTCATACCGGGTTGAGTGAACCCCTGCTCCGGCCCGATGATATGGACAATCCCTTGTTTACCGCTCTTAGGCCCGTAGAATGGGATCGCAAACTCGCGACAGTTCCGTTCGAACTCCATAATCTGGGACTCGGCGATTTTGTCCAGAATGGGCAGAGAGCGGTCGTGCGTGGGGATGCTGTGATCAGTGGTGCCAATGGTCAAGTCTGGCCGCCGCACTTTCAGGCCGCGTTCCCGTAAACCGGAAAAGGCCTGAGGAGAAGTGACCTCATGCACCAGGTGCAGGTCAACGTAAAGGAGTGTCGGCGCGCCTTCACGCTCCGAAACAACGTGCTGCTCCCAAACCTTCTCGATGATGGTGCGCGGCTGGCCGGCTGCTCCGTTTACTTCTAGCATCTATGATCCTGTCTGTCCCACAATTGCTGTTGGAACTTAAGCGGAAACCGCCTGAGCGGGAAGGAGTTTGCAGATTGCATCGCCTACTTCGGTAGTGGTTGCCGGAGTGCCGGGAGGCCTTAAGTCCGTCGTGACATGCCCGGAATTCA
Organism: uncultured Bryobacteraceae bacterium; assembly: GCA_964245395.1. Lineage (GTDB taxonomy): Bacteria > Acidobacteriota > Terriglobia > Bryobacterales > Bryobacteraceae > Bog-105. The sequence continues at coordinate 57,713 of CAXTMN010000006.1, read as the reverse complement.
ATACTTCTTCAATCGCTTCGTTTATGGCACGAGCTTCGTCCTGCAATCCAAAACTATACTCCAGCATTGCCGCAACAGACCCAATCGCACCTAACGGATTTGCCTTGTTCTGCCCGGCAATGTCCGGCGCAGAACCGTGTACAGGCTCGTACAGCCCCACAGACACACCGGAGGCGCGTTGCGCGCCGAGCGAAGCGGAAGGCAACATACCAATCGACCCGGCCAGCACAGCGCCCTCGTCGCTCAAGATGTCCCCAAACAGATTTTCTGTTAACAGCACATCAAATTGCTTGGGATTCAGCACCAGCTGCATCGCGCAGTTGTCGACCAGCAGATGATCAAGCGCCACGTCCGGGTACTGAGCTGCAACTTCCATCACCACCCGGCGCCACAACTGTGAGTTCTCCAGAACATTGGATTTGTCGACACTGGTCACCTTCCTGCGCCGTTTACGCGCTAACCGGAAAGCGACATGCGCCACACGCTCGATCTCTGGTCGCGTGTACGTCATGGTGTTCGTCGCGCGCTCGTCGACGCCACTCCCGGTGATGCCGCGCGGGGTTCCGTAATAAAGCCCCCCGGTAAGCTCTCGCACGATAATGGCATCGACCCCGTCGATCAGATGATTCTTCAGCGGAGACGAATCGAGCAGCGCTTTGTATGAGCGGACGGGCCGCAGATTGGCAAACACTTCCAGTGCTTTTCGGATTCCGAGCAGGCCTCGCTCAGGTCGCTTCTCGGGCGGTGCAGTGTCAAACTCCGGTAATCCAACAGCGCCGAGAAACGTAGCGTCTGCTTGCAGCGCCAGATCACGAGTAGCATCTGGGAATGGCGTGCCAGTCGCCTGGATCGCAATCCCGCCCAGCAGACCTTCCCTGAGCGACACCGAATGCCCGAACGACGTAGCTACCTGCTGCAAGACTTTCATGGCCTCCCGCGTGACCTCGACCCCGATGCCATCGCCTGGCAGAACTAGAATGTTCAGGTTCATTGAAGATTACTGAGGAAGATTACTGAGGGACCGTTGCCGCCGTGGGAACACGATCGTCCGCCGCGACCACGTTGCGCACCAGCACGGCAATTTCTTCATTGCGCAGACCCTTCTTCTTGTCGGCGGCTGCCGTGAAGCGTTCGTATACTTCATCCAAGTCTTCTCGTGAAAGTGTAAACCCAAGATCTTCGGCGCGCTTCTTCAGTGCGTGCCGGCCACTGTGTTTGCCCAGAACCAGACGGGTCTCGGGAACACCCACACTGGCCGGAGTCATGATTTCGTAGGTCGTCGGCTCCTTTAAATAGCCGTCCTGGTGAATGCCTGCTTCGTGCGCAAACGCGTTCTCGCCAACAATAGCCTTGTTAGGCTGCGGGCCAAAACTGATGAAGCTGGTGAGCATCTGACTGGCAGCGAACAATTTCTCCGCGTGCACTCCTGTTTCAAACGGTAGCTTGTCATGGCGCGTTTTTATAGCCATCACGACCTCTTCGAGCGCGGCGTTGCCCGCGCGCTCGCCGATGCCGTTGATCGTGCATTCGACCTGCCGGGCGCCCGCCTCGATGGCGGCCAGGCTGTTGGCGACCGCCAGGCCGAGGTCG